>NZ_JANZKV010000042.1 GCF_025060895.1 Stieleria sedimenti
TGTCGCTGCTTTGCAGCGACCGGAAATCGCCTGCAGGCTGGACACCAACAATGCTGAATCCCTCTTTCCTGATGCCCGTGCCCATCATCACGGGCGCACAAGTGTTCCGTCGCCAACATTCGTTTACATCCTTTCGCCCAGTCCACTTTCTGACCCCGCGCCATGCGTTTGACTCTCTTTCGTCGCAGTCTGATCGCGCTGGGGTTGATTCTCCTCCTCGCACCGCTGGTCGTCGTGGGGGCCGGCCGCAGTTTGGAGGCGATGTTCAACTCGCCGGTCATGTGGATTCCGCCGGACAGCGAAGGCCGACGCCAGTTTTTCCAGTTCGTCAACGACTTCCGCACGCACGACGTCATCCTGGTCTCCTGGCAGGGCTGCACCGTCGACGACCCGCGGTTGGATCGATTTGCCGACGCGCTGTCGCGCGCCGATGGCGGACACGCCGGTGTCCATCCCGAGGCACTGTTTGATCGAGTCCTGTCCGGCCGCGAGTCGGTCGCGGCACTGCAATCGCCGCCGCTGGAACTGAGCCGCCGGCAAGCGATCGAGCGTCTCCGCGGTTCGTTGATCGGCCCTGGCGATGTGAGTTGCGCGATAGCAGTGTTGACGGCTAACGGGGCGGTCCGCCGCGATTCGGCGATCAACATGATCCGGTCTGTGTTACAAAACGATCTCGAACTCTCCGCCCATCAGTACCACCTGGGTGGAACCCCCGTGATCGGCCAAGCGATCGATGACGCGAGTGTGGATTCGATGCTCTGGCTTTCGCTTCCGTCGACTGCAGTGATCGTTCTACTCTGCTGTCTGTTCCTGCGTTCCTGGCGAATGATCCTGTTGGTTTTGGGTGTCGGGTTCTTTGGCGAACAACTGGCGATCTCGCTGGTCCACTTCACCGGACGCAACATGAACGCGGTGTTCGTGGTGATGTCGCCACTGGTGTTTGTTCTTTCGGCATCGACCGGCATTCATCTGTGCAACTACTACCGCGACGAAGTCAACGCGCGCGGTATCGCCGGCGCGGCAGAACGGATGTTGGAGATCGGCTGGAAACCGTGTCTGCTGTCGGCGACGACAACGGCCGCAGGACTGCTGTCCCTGTTGGTCAGCGAGATCTCGGCGGTCCGGCAATTCGCGTTGATTTCGGCAGGGTGTGTTTTATTGACCACGCTGCTGATGTTGCTGACGCTTCCCGGCGTGCTGCAACGTTGGCCCCAGACGAGGCGGGACCGGTCAGGCTGGACGGCAACGTCGTTGGCCGGGTTGGCATCCGTCGTGGTCCGGCACCGCTCACCGATTGCCGTCGCCGGCCTCTCAATCATGACGCTCGCGGCGCTCGGGCTGACTCGACTGCGGACCACCGTCGACGTGTTCGATCTGCTGACGGCCGACCATCCGGTCATCCAAGATCACCGCTGGTTGGAATCCGAGGTTGTGCCGTTGATCCCGGTGGAGACGGTGGTCCGATTTGAGGCCACGTCGTCGTTGACGTTGTTCGACCGACTGCGGCTGATCCGCGAGATCCACTCCTCCGCGGCCAGGCAACCGCCGGCTCGCGGCGCGACGTCGGCGCTGACGTTTTTGCCATCGTTGCCGACATCCAATAGCTTGCGCGCTTCGATCCGGCGGAGCGTGATCGCGAAACGGTTCCAACGTGATCGCGTCCGGTTGGCGGATTTGGGTTACTTGCGTGAAACAGCGGACGCACAGCTCTGGCGGATCACCACGCGTGTGCCTGCATTTGAACACGTCGACGCGTCGACATATCTGCTCGAATTGATTGCCGCGCATGAAGCGGTCATCGATCGAGGCTCGGTCGACCGCCAGGATGTCGCAGTGACGGTCACGGGCGTGATGCCGGTGATCGAGAGCGCTCAACAGATGTTGCTCAAGGACTTGATCGGCAGCTTTTTTACGGCGATGCTGGTCATCGGCGCGGTCATCATCGTCGCGCTTGGTAGCCTGCGTCTCGGTCTGGTCGCCATGATTCCCAACGTGTTCCCGATCTGCGTGCTGTTCGGCCTGATGGGATGGCTGGACCAACCATTGGATATTGGGGTGATGATGACGGCCAGCGTCGCATTGGGAATCGCGGTCGACGACACCGTCCATTTCCTGCTTTATTGCCGTCGCGAAACGTCCAGCGGCACTCCGCCGGCAGATGCGGTCGCCAAAACGATCAAGCACTGCGGCAGCGCGATCACGCAAACCACGATCGTTTGTGGATTGGGAATGCTCGTGTTCGCACTCAGCGACTTTGAACCGACCCGTCGATTCGCCTGGATGATGTTCTTGCTACTGACCGCAGCCCTGGTCGCCGACCTGATGTTGTTGCCGGCACTGCTGTGCAGCCGTCACGTGAAAACCTAGCGTCTTATCAAGGACGAAAAGTGGGCTAAGCTTCCAGCTTGCCGTCTCATTTCACTGGTCAAACGCAAGCTGGAAGCTTACGCCACTTTAACCATTCTGTCGTTCCGCCATCGAAAACCCTTTCTCAACAAGCACCATTGACCACCGCGCGAACACCGTCTCCAGGCCGGCACGGTCGTTGCCCCAACGCCGCCGGGCGTCTACCGTTGCGTCATGCGATACGTCGAACTCCACTGCAAAAGCAATTTTTCGTTCCTCTGCGGGGCTTCGCATCCAGACGAACTCGTCACGCGGGCGGCCGAGCTCGGGTATGACGCCCTCGCGCTGACCGATTCCGAAACCCTCGCCGGTGTGGTGCGTGGATTCGGCGCCGCGCGGGACCTGGATTTCAAGTACATTGTCGGTGCCGAAGTTCACCCGATCGATGCGCCGTCCATGGTCCTCTGGCCGACCGATCGGGCCGCTTATGGACGCCTCTGCCAACTGCTTTCACGCGGTCGTCTGCGGTGCGAGAAAGGGCAATGCGAGTTGAGCTGGTCCGATATCGTCGAACTCAGCGAAGGCTTGATCGCTGGAGCGTTTTCCTCGGCCAGCGAACTTGCCCGCGGCGACGATTCCGCAGCGGCGGACAACGATCCGGGCCAAGCACGCCCCGGGCTGAATCTCGAATTCCTCCGCGGCGATTTTCGACAACAGTTTGGTGATTCGGCCTACTTGCTGTGTTCGCTCCATCATGGCGTCGACGACCGCGCGACGATCAAGCAAATGCACACGTTGTCGCTGCAGTCCGGGGTGCCCCTGGTCGCCTCCGGAGACGTGCACTACCACACCGCCGATCGAATGTTGATGCACGACTGCGTGACCGCCATCCGCAACGGCACGACCATCGACCAAGTGCACGAACAGCGTTTCGCCAACAGCCAGCACCATCTCCGTCCGCTCGCGGAAATCGCGGAACTATTTCGTGACGTTCCCGAAGCCATCGAACGCACCCTGCAAATCGCCCGGCGGTGCACGTTCAGTTTGGACGAGTTGCGGTACGAGTATCCGCAAGAGATCGCTCCGCCAGGCATGACGCTTCTGGAGCACCTGAAACGGCTGACCTGGGAAGGTGCCAAACAGCGTTGGCCCGGCGCGGTGCCCGATCGCGTGATTGAACTTCTCAAGCACGAATTCGAACTGATCGCGGAGTTGCGTTACGAAGCCTATTTCTTGACCGTTTGGGACATGGTTCGCTTCGCCCGCAGCCGAGATATTTTGTGCCAGGGCCGCGGCAGCGCCGCCAATTCAACCGTTTGTTATTGCCTGGGAATCACCAACGTCGACCCCAGTCAAACCGACTTGCTGTTCGAGCGATTCATCAGCCGTGAACGCAACGAAGCACCCGACATCGACGTCGACTTTGAACACCAACGGCGCGAGGAGGTGTTGCAGTATCTGTACGAAAAATACGGCCGGGACCGGGCGGGCATGACGGCCACCGTCACGACCTACCGCAGCAAGAGCGCGATCCGCGAAGTCGGAAAGGCACTCGGATTGTCGGCCGATCTGATCGATTCGCTGTCCAAGATCGCCGGCAGCTATCGCAGCGACGATGCGTTACCGACCGGCATGGCCGAATGCGGCCTGGATCCGGAATCCCCGATCGGACAGCGATTCGGCTATCTCGTTCGCACCTTGGTCGGGTTCCCGCGTCACCTCTCCCAGCACGTCGGGGGCATGGTGATGTCGGCCGGTCGGCTCTGTGAATTGTGTCCGATCGAAAATGCCGCCATGCCGGGGCGAACGGTGATCCAGTGGGACAAGGACGACCTGGATGAATTGGGGATCCTCAAAGTCGACGTGCTCGCCCTCGGGATGTTGTCCGCGATCCATCGTTGTTTTGACTTGGTGGCCGATCACTATGGCGAGACCTGGTCGCTTTCCACGCTGCCACACGGTGACAAACCGACCTACGACATGATCTGTCGAGCCGACACGATGGGCGTCTTTCAGATCGAAAGCCGCGCCCAAATGAGCATGCTGCCACGTTTGCGACCACGTTGTTTCTATGACTTGGTGATCGAAGTCGCGATCGTGCGACCAGGCCCGATTCAAGGCGACATGGTTCACCCGTTCTTGAAAGCCCGCGACAATCCCGATGCCGTCGTTTACCCCAACGACGCGATCCGTGATGTTCTCAAACGAACCCTCGGCGTCCCGATCTTTCAAGAACAAGCGATGCGGTTGGCCGTCGTCGCGGCGGGATTCACCCCCGGCGAGGCCGACCAACTGCGCCGCGCAATGGCCGCGTGGAGGCGCCCCGGCGTGATCGACACGTTCCGGATCAAGTTGCTCGACGGAATGAAGGCCAACGGTTTGACCGGCAAATTTGCCGAGCAGGTGTTCAACCAGATACGCGGCTTCGGCGAATACGGTTTCCCCGAATCACATGCCGCCAGTTTCGCGCTGCTGGTCTATGCCTCGTGCTACTTGAAATGCCACTATCCGGCCGCCTTCTGCTGCGCACTGCTCAACAGCCAGCCGATGGGGTTTTATGCACCGGCACAGTTGATCCACGATGCCAAGCAGCACGGCGTGCAAGTTCGTTCGGTCGATGTCAACCAAAGCGATTGGGAATCGACACTTGAGCCCGACCCCAATCGCAGCGGCCCGGCAATCCGCTTGGGGCTGGGCACGGTCCGCGGGTTGCGCGTCGATGCCGCCGAAGCACTCGTCGCGGCGCGTCAGCAATCCGGGCCGTTTCGCGACATCGCCGATCTTGCCCGACGCGCCGGGATCGGCCAGGCGGTGATCTCGCTGCTCGCCGATGCCGACGCCTTGTCGAGCATCGCGGGAGACCGCCGCGCCGCCATCTGGCAATCGCTCGGTCAATCCAACAAGCCCGGCGCCGCGCCGCTGTTGGATGCCGTGGATGACGACGACGAACTGCCAGAAGACCTGGTTCCGATGTCACCGCTGGAAGAAGTCTACGCGGACTACAACACGACGGGGCTGAGTCTGAAGGCCCATCCGATGTCATTCGCCCGCGACGAACTCCAGCGGGTCCGCTGCGTGACCGCCGCACAACTTCCCGAACTTCGCGACGGCCGCCACGTCCGCGTCGCCGGCTTGGTGTTGATGCGGCAGCGGCCCAGCACCGCCAAAGGCATCACCTTCGTCACGTTGGAAGACGAGACGGGGTCGATCAACCTGGTGATTTTCCCCCAGGTCTGGCAGCGATTTTTCAAAGTCGCCAAGACCAGCAATGCCTGGCTCGTCGACGGAAAACTGGAAAACCGCAGCGGCGTCATCCACGTGATCACCGGCCGCATCACCGATCTCTCCTCACAGGTCAGCGGTCTGCAGCTCCGCACCCGCGATTTCCGCTAAGCTTCGCCGCACGACTCGCCGGCGTTCACTACAACACCGACTCGGCAACGATCCGGTCACGGTACGGCAAACACGTTTCGATGTACCACTCCGCCGTGCCTCGATCCTTGTGGATCATGTACTCCAGCACAATCCGAAGCTTGTACGCTTTCTCCGTGTGGTCGGTCGCCAACACCACTTCCGCCTTCTGGCGACCATAATGGCTAAAGACACGCACCGGCCGCCACAGCACCCATTCTTGATCGACAGGATACTTGACCAGATCGGTGACCGTGGAGCTGTCCTCGTCTCCCGGAGGCGAAACCTCTTCGCCACGCTCCCGGGCTTCCTTCATTTTACGCTCCATCTTTAACCGCTCCAGCTCGTAGGTTTCTTCCAGCGGCATCGTCTTCAAGTAACGATTGACGTAACTCTTCTGAAGCTCCTTGGCGTAGATCTCGTTTCCGCTGCTGGCCACCCGCACGAACTGGCGTGCAAAGTATTCGGCCTGGCCGCCCAACGTGTTACGCTTGAGCGAGTAGCGACCGACACCCCAGGTGCCAAACAGCACGGCCAACACGATCGCGATCCGCGCCGCTGTCGTGCCAACCGGCAAGGACTGCGAATCGCTTTTCCGCAGCGCGAACATGCCGAACAACACCGCTGCGATCGCAAACCCGACCATCGGTAGTGCCACGATCGTGAACCCGCTCAACAGCGACAACAACAGCGCGACGAAGCCGGAGATTCTCAGCGGAGCATCATCAACATCGGCTTCATAGCCCGCCTCGCTGCTCATCACAGCACCGAGGGTACGCGGTGGAGTCGTTTCGGTCGTCATCGGGATGAAAAGATCAATGCGGTGGGGAAATTCGGCAAGACCCGGAGGCCGGCCGGCCTGTTGATGGAAGCCCGCATGCGTCAGCAAGGGGCAGCACGTCGCCCCTCGATTTCGCATTCGGGCGAACACGCTCGCGCTGATTGGGGCGGATCGATTGAATCAACGGGCCGGCTGGCCTGGCCGGACGGACAGTCACAGTCGAAACAGTACGGTTTCCAGCGGCAACCGGTTTGCCCACAACACCCAATTATTCGCAAAAAAAGGCCGGCCACCACCGTGGGATAGGCTGCCAGCCTGTCAAAACGGAAGCAAAGAGATCCGTGGGTACGCCTGGCTATCGGTGGGGGGATCCGATGCGGTGATACCGGAGAAAACGACTACGCCACCCGCTTCGGCAATTCAGCCATACTGTCCTGCGGCAACAGTTCCAGAATCTTCGCCGCGGCGCGGTCGCTCGCCCCCGGCTTGGCGTACCGATCCTGTAATTCTGCCAACTGCCGATGTTTTGTTGCCAGATAATCGGCGTCGTTCAACATGCGGCCGACCGTCGCCACTAAAAAATCCCTCGCCTTGGCAGGGTGGCCGACCGAGACGATTTCGGGGAAGACGCGTTCGTTACTGCTTCCCGGGGCCGAGCGGCCTGTTGATGTAAGCCCGCACGCGTGAGCAAGGGACCACGCGCCGCCCCTCGCTGGCGTGTCCGGCTGACAGGATCGCGTTGAATTCGGAGGATCGACTAAATCAACAGGCCGCGAGTCTTCCGGCATCAAATTCGGTAGTGTCATGCTGTCGACTTTGACGACGCATTTCCCAAAGGCGTACAGGAATCGGCCGACGCGATAGATCACTGCGGCGGGGGTTTGGCGGGCCATCAACTCCAAACTGACCGAACCGCTGACCATCATCGCGCACGCGGCATGTTCGACGACCTCGCTGGTCGCTCCCAGATAAAAATCGATCGGCAGCGGCTTGCCCGATTGATCCGCGGCGGCCTTCGCGGTCGCCTGGCAAAACTCGAAATGCTTTTCTCGATACGCGGCGACGGCAAACCTTGCCTGCGGGTTGGCCGCCGACAACTCGGCGATCGCATCAAGCATCACCGGCCAATTCCGATGGACTTCATGAGTCCGCGAGCCCGGCAGCACTGCCACGGTTTGCGATTCCGTCGCCGCCGACCGCAGGGTTTGCAGCAGCGCGGTGTCCAGGGTTGATTCGCTGACGGCGTCGAAAAACGGGTGGCCGACGTAGCTGGTGGGGATCCCGTGGCCGGTGAAAAACTGTTCCTCGATCGGCAGCACGGCCAACACGTGATCGACCGTCGCCTTCATCTTTTTAACCCGCCAGGCGCCCCAGGCCCACAATTGTGGGGGACAGAAATAAATCACCGGGATGCCGTACTTCTTTGCCCGCTTGGCGATGTGCCAGTTGAACCCAGGGAAATCCACCAACACGACCGCGTCCACGTCTCCGGCGGCGAAAATCGCCTCGGCTTGATCGGCGAACCGGAAGAATTCCCGCAGCTTGGGCAGGACCTCCAGAATCCCGACGACGGCGTGTTCGGTCAGGTCCAAGTCCACGGTGCAACCGGCCCGACGCATCTCCTGGCCACCAAAACCACGCACGTGCAGTTCCGGTTCACGGGACTTCAGCGACTGAATCAACCGAGCCGCATGCTGATCACCACTGGGCTCACCGACCGAAAAGAAGATTGTCTTATTCATTCACCCCAGATAGTCCAAATCACCCCACCACGTCAACAGAACCCGCGCCGGCCACCGCCCGGATTCAAACCCGACGCAGGGCTGACGCACCAATGTCCAGGCAACTGTCCCCGCACAGCGCAGGTTGTGCCCTCTCCGACGCCACCCTCCCTGGCAGGGAGGGTGCCAGCGCAGCGAGGGGTGTACACATCAAGTCAAGAAGTCACCCTCCCGTGTGCGGGAGGGTCGAGCGTAGCGAGGGGAGGGTTTTCGCAGCCCTTCGGGGCAACGCTGTGATGCATTTCGGCGAATCGGGGCCTGATCGGGTGGCTGATTTAATTGGAAAGGCCGTCAAAACCGGATAGAAACCGAACCTGCCAACGATTTTGGGAGTCTCAGGCAAGAGATCTTGTCAGTGAAAAGTCGAGAAACTAAACTTCGCGACCCACCGGGAGAAAAGGCCCGGCGGTCCCGGCCGATCGCCCACCAAGGCACCCCGGCCGGACACACCAATCCCCTGTAGCTCAGTTGGTAGAGCAGGCGGCTGTTAACCGCCTTGTCGCAGGTTCGAGTCCTGCCGGGGGAGCTATTGCTACGAGTAAACCACTCGCGGCAAACTCCAAAACAGCAAAGGACTTAGAGCAATTCGCTCCGAGTCCTTTTTTTGTGTCTTTTTCCAATCAGTGACATTTCAGTGACATCGTTGCAAACGCGTTGCATCGATGTTGCCTTGTTCCGCTCCTGATTGCCGCCCCGTTGGATACCCGTTGGAACGTCGTCGATAGTCGGCTTGCTGGGACCGCTTGTACCTTGAATTCAACGTACCCGAGGAACCCGAAATGGCATCACTCCAACAAGATCCGGGCGGCAATTTCCACGTCACCTTCCGATTCGGCGGCGCCCGGTTCAAGCGTTCACTGAAAACGAAGAAGCGGCGCCAAGCACAAGCCGCCAGTTTCCGGCTCGAAGAGAATATTGCGCTCATTGAATCCGGACGGCTTGAGCTGCCCGACGGCGCCGACATCCCCACGTTCCTTCTCTCCGACGGCAAGCTCAACGGCAAGCCACAAACGACTACACTCCGGCTCGGTGACCTGCTCTCAACCTACACCTCGTCGATTCCCAGCGACGCACTCGAACCAACCACCCTCAAGACGATCGGGCTCCACACCCGACATATCGTCCGCATCTTGGGTTCGCGGAAGACACTTCACTCAATCTCCACAAAAGACCTGCAAAACTATATCACCACACGATCGAAGGAACCCGGCATAAACGGCTTCGTGTCCGCCGGAACGATCCGCAAAGAAATCGCCACCTTCGGTTCCCTTTGGAACTGGGCACTCTCCCAAAACCACGTCACCGGAGTCTTTCCGAAACGCGGCCTGATGTTTCCAAAGGTCACTGAAAAGCCACCATTCCAAACCTGGAAGCAGATCGAACGGCAAATCGCAGTCGGGCGTCTTTCCGATGCGGAATCGTCTGAGCTTTGGCACAGCCTGTACCTGGACACCACTCAAGTCGACGAGTTGCTCGAGCACATCCGAGTAACAGCGGAATATCCGTTCCTCTATCCGATGTGCGTCTTCGCCGCGCACACTGGCGTCCGACGAAGCGAATTTTGCCGATCCCAGATCGCCGACTTCGATCTGGAGAATCGAACCGTCGTCGTCCGCGAGCGAAAGAGAGCCAGAAGCAAACGCACCACACGAATCGTCCCACTAACACCGAAACTGACCGAAGTCATGAGCACGTGGTTAGAGGAAAAGGAGCAAAGCCCCCACACGTTCCCTGAAGACCACCGCGTCGTTCGAAATCGCAAGCTCCAACGCGAAGAGGGATGCGTGCAACCAGAGGAAGCGAGCCATCATCTCAACCAAGTCCTATCAGGCAGTAAATGGAAAACTGTTCCAGGCTGGCATACACTCCGCCACAGCTTCATCAGCAACTGTGCGACCAAGGGAATCGACCAACGATTCATTGACGCCTGGGTAGGCCATCAAACCGAAGAACAACGCCGCCGCTACCGCCACCTCTTCCCTGACAAACAGCAATCGGCATTGGACTCGGTTTTTCAAACTCAATAGAAAACGAGAATTACGCGACACACATTTCGCAGCAACTGCGCCGCTGCTGGTATGGACCATCGAATGATCAACGCCTGGGTCGGCCTCTCGACCGACGAAATGCGGAGACGCTACCGACACCTGTTCCTATCCAAAGAACAGAAGGCACTGGAAATCGCCTTTGGGTACACTGAAGACGCTACGGCTTGAGCATTCCGAGTTCAATCAGCAACTGGCCATGTTCCCGTAGAATCCTCTGAGCTTCAACGGCCGGATTAACCTTCTCGCCGTCGATGTTGACGAAGTTCGCGGGAAGCATATAGGCGTTGATGGAAGCGATTCCCCATGTTGGACGGTCGTTTTCACCCTGCGCAACATCGACGAAGACGCGAAGGCCAGACTTTGACGGCTCAAATGGCGACACTCCGGCGACATGATTCGATAGCAGTTTGAGTGACATCGGTCCTTTCTCGAGCGCATTGCCGGTGTGGTGCCATCCATCAGTACAAAACGGAGCAAGCAGTCTCTTGACATGTGGGCTTTGAAGGTATTTCTTGATGCGTTCCTGTCCCGCGTCAACGGTGAGTAGAGAGGACTCCGTTTCAATCATCCGTTTTTCGTTCGAGGCAACTGTTTGTTGCTTTCTCAATTCCGCCTTTTCGACCTCAATCTTGGCCTCCTTAACGTCAAACTCAGCTTCTTTGACCTCAAATTCTTTTAGCATCAACAATCGGGAGAGTTCCGCGATTCGGCTCATGGCATCTGTTTCCGTATCAAACCGATTTTTCTTAGCGTCAAACACCGACTGAAATCGTCGCTCAGCGCTTTGGTCGAGTGCTTCTTGTTCCGCCCTGGTCTCGACTGCTGCCAGTTGCACCGCCATTTTCGCAAGTACCTTCCTTTTTGCTTGCTGAAGGGTGGGGTAGGAAGACCAATCCACTGTCGGATCAAATTCCGCTTCTGCAGTTGCAATGATTGCAAGCCGAGAGATCACCCGTTCGTACATTTCATTGATCCAAGAAACCTCTTGTTCGACTATCGCAGCAGTCGGGTTGGTTTCGGGATCGAAGACACCTTGAGTAGAGGGTTGGTAATCTTCAAGTGCTTCGATCGCTTTCGAGAGCCTGTCGTGACGAATCTTGAGCGCTCCATCGGAAATGGAAATTGTGTCTGTATCAAACTGAATGAGCGCGGCGACCGACCGATCCGAAGTTGCCATGTATCGCCCAACATCGTTGGATTCAATCTCGCGCATCTTCGACTGCAGTTCGCGTGAAAGGCTGAGCAAATCCTTTCCGTTGGCCTCAGTCGTAGGGATTGCGATCCGATCCCTCGCTTCCATTGCCAGCTTCTTCATCCCAGACAATCCTGGCGACTCAATCTTCAGCGCTGCTTGAACTTGTCGCTTCGCGATATAGTCCCTGTACCGTTGATGTTCTTTGGGGTCGCTGTCTTGTCCTATTACAATTGCTGCTTGGAAAACCGCAGCAAAAAGACAGCAAGTTACACGGATGTCAATCAGCATCAATCTGACCTTTCGAAAACGAGTCATACTTCTCTCCGAACTTCCTGAGTCGTTCAAGTTGGTTATTAACTTCCCGAATAGATTGTTCTATGTCCGAGACAAGTCGTAGTGCCTGAAACGACGCATCTTTCGTGGTACTGTCGCTCAGCGTGCTGACGCTACGATCGATATTGCTTTCCAAATTTGCCTGCTCCACGGCGAAAGCCACTCGCCATTTCGAAATCGCGTCATACTCATCCAGCAATTTCGTATTACCTTGGTCGTGTACGAAATCGTAGATAGACGTGGGTGTACGGCTTTCTCCGTCCTTCGACCAATGATGATCTGCCCCAAAGATTCGTTTCGCCTCGCCATCGAAGTCCGCCAGCGCAGTTCGCAGTTGCAAGACCAACTCGTTACCTGTGACCGCGGTCTCGACCGTTTCGTGAATGACCGCGGCTGGTCCGAATTCATTTTGCTGCACTGCGCCGGCTACATACATGTAGTTGAACACCAGCCAAGAAATTGTGAACGCCGCCACAATTGGGATCAGCAGGATCAGCATGACGACAAGCGGTCGCTGATATGGCTTGAGTGGACCGTATTCCGTTTCAAACACTTTGTTCACAACACCACCTGCCTGGGAGCGTCCCTATCGTGCCGAAAAGAGGATAGATCGAAACAACATTGCCATTTTATTGGCTAACGGTTTCCCGTGGTAGATTGGGGCGATTCTTGAAAATTCCGATTCGACCGCATTCACGTCCGTTTCGCATCCAAGCTCACAAAAAGCTTCGGCGCAGATCCGGTAAAAGTTTGCGACGACAGTCGCAACACGGTCCGGGCGATCTCGGACTCCAAATAGTTCTGCAATCGCCTGTGACCCTCCGCCGAAGATCATCTCAGCACCATTAAGGCAAACGGCCAAATTGCCCAAGTCAGACAGAAAAGCGATCGGAACATTTGGCTGCCCGGTTGCGAAACCGATCCCGCCTAACATCAGGACGTAGCCATTCTCGCCTTCAACAGGAACCTTCGAGTAGAGCGGATGACCGACAGCGATGAAGCTGAGAGATTCCGCAGTATCTGAGTGAACGCAGACCCTCAAGCGCCTCCGGTCGGCAATAACCGAGTATCGGCGTGATGTAAATTCAAGAAGAAGACCTCGGAATTCGCGTCTTGTGACGGGAATTCCTCGCGTATCTCCATCCTGCCAGGGCAGCATGATGGAGACGACAAACTGGCCACGACGTATCTCCTGGAAATCAATCCCAAGCTCCAAACATAGTTGCTTGATCGCTTCGGCCCGATCAGGATTTTTAATACGAGGAAGTTGACCGTCGCCTCGCTCAAGCCCCTCTAAAACCTGGTCGTACAGGCTCTTTCGGGTACGGTCAGCGAGCACCGACACGATGGTATCCATCACTGCAGTGTCCAAGTCAAAAGAACCTGCTCGACCTTCCGCGATTTCAGCCAGCCTTTGTTTCACGGCGGCCAGCGAGACAGGGTGCGGCACATGCGGCAAGTCGATGAGGTTGTACAGCGACCGGAATTTCATAAGATTTCCTCATCGTCAGAATCGCCATCGAATTCATCGTCCGCGTCTAAATCGATCAGCTCACCTTCGAGCGAGCCAAGGCGTAGTCCAGGCCGTCCGGTTGTATCTTCAGGATCTTTGACGCTTGGCTTGGTGTTCAAGTCGAATCGCTGAAGGTCTTCAGCCCCCCAAACACACCGCTGCTGATCTGCGCTTGGCCGCGCAGAGAACGCCTCTGCCTCACATGATTCTTCGAAGAAAACGGCTTCCTTTGCCGCCTCCGAATCGAGGATCGCTTTGTTCCTCGTTCCAGGAACAGCAAACCAAGCCGGAACGCCACGAAACGGATTTCCCAACGGCAACTTATGAAATTCAACTGGCAATACGTTTGGTCGCATGCCAACCGACAATTGCATCGACCTAGACCATGTTGGCCCGTCGCGAGATTGCGTCTCCGATTCGGTTTTCGAAACATCAGGAATCTCGGCTTCCCCCATAAAATCCGAGGCCCATGTTCTCGTCTTTGGATTATCAATGTGGAGCAGTAATTGATTGGCACAAAGTCCAACCATTTCCCCTGCCTCGTGTTCCCCATACAGGCTGTAGAGTCCTTCGATGTCTTGAAACCCCAACACGACTCGTGCGCCTTTCGATCGACCCTCGGTCATCAATTGCCGTAGTCCGTGTAGTTTCCCGGCTTCTCGTATCTCATCAAGGAAAAACCAAGTCAGATCAATCGGCCGTTCATCACCGCGACCAAGCACCAATTGGGAGATGCGCCGGAGCAAGAGTCGATTGATGCGTTGCAGAGTTCTCTCCCGTCGCGGATCCGCTCCCAGCAACAGAATCCCAGAGCCGACATGCCATTGATCTAGCGAAAATTTCCGCTCGGCGCGGTGCCATAACGATGCCAAAGACTGAAACGGACGTGCGTAGGAGTGAAGCGTCGCAAGAATACTATTGCCGGTCCTATCGCCTCGATCACGGTCCAGTGGCTCGAGATATGCAGTCCATGTATCGCGGCCACTCGACGTTTTTGCGAGAACGGCGCGAAGGTAATCTAAGTTCACCAGCACTTCGACAACATCTCTCAATTCCCACAGGCGCGGCCGAATGTGATGAAACACTTCGATCACGTCCTGAACGATGATCCTAGCCGAATTGTCGAAGAAATGCGCACCCTCTCCATGAATTGGGTTCTCTGCCTTCGGTACGATCAATTCTGCAAGCTCTTCAATTTGCGCTGGCTCCGTGAAGTCAGCGGCGATGTCCCAGCTCGCTGATCGGCTGTCGAATGGGTGCGTGACAATAATCTGCGACTCGGGGATCTGCATCATCCGCAGGAAGGGAAACAGCTCCCTTTTGGGGTCATAGACAACGGCACGAAATTGCAGCCCACCTTCCTCGTAAGGTGCTGAAAGCAATGAACGCATGAAGTGCTTCAAAAGGATGGTCTTGCCGGAACCCGTCGACCCGACGATTGCCGTATGTGGCGCCATGTCGACGATGTTCGTTTCTGCGCCTGGCATCGGGAATACGACTTCTCGGAGAAAATCTCGCGCCACGACCTCCTCTCCATATTGGTCCTTCCAATGCAGAGAAGAGTTAAACAGATCCAACGCGGGATGATCTGGTTTGCTTCCAAGATTCATCTCAATTCAACCCACCCCCGCGCGGCGGAAACGGAAGCGAATATGGGTCAGAATCAGGCACGTCGCGTTTGTACGTGTGTTCGTATTCTCCGTCGAGTTCACGACGTGTAAATCGCAATAAACGGAATCCAATTGGTATCAGCAGCAACGAGAGCGTTGCCAGCGCGATCGAATGGGGAATAGCCTTTCGCTGCTCGATGGTTGCAAGTAATGAAGCAGTACGGACCACTCCGCTAGGCTCGAACGTTTCAGATACACGGTCGGATACCAGCACACCCGCAAGCGAGCCATTGAACTTCCCGTAGTCTCCAGGACGAATCATCCACCACATTGGGAAGAAGAGAATCGTACACATCACGCTTACAACCACGCCGGTTCCGACTCCATCGACAAATGACGGACGCCACTCATTTTCAAGTCGGTATCGACCGCCAAGGGAGGTCTTCGCCTCGATCAGCAATCCGGCAAGCAGAAACCAAACTTCCAGGCCATACAAAAGCACCGGGCCAAAGACGAAATCGAAAAAGCTGGCAGATGGGCTCAATGATAGGACAACACACGAGCGAATCACGCTTGCGATCAACCATGTGGAAAACGCCCCCGCCGACATCGCGCCAATGACACCTAGCTTTCTCGCCAGCACTGGATCCCGGATGACTTCTTGCCGCATAAGCAGAAGGACGCCGACTGCTGATAAGACCGCTAGGACTAAGGAAGGGATCCAAGTCATCTCGTATGCTCCTGAACGAGGACATTGCTTGTTGTTAGCTCGCGTTTCGACTCCTCCTGCTCATGACGTCGATTGTTCTGTTCTTCGATTATCCGTTCATGCTCGGACGCCAATACCTTTGATTGGTCGCGTTCAGTTTTACGCACCAGTCGATTGAGTTCCTCAACATCCTCTTCGACGGCGGATGCCTTGGCATAAACGAACGTGTCGTAGCGTGAACGTGTCAGCCCGACATAAGCCGACTGTCGATTCACCATGTCGTCGTCGAGCATCAGGAATGTCTTATCGACCGTCCTGCCCTGAGCTTTGTGCACCGTGGAAGCATAACCGAGCGACAATGCGTCTTCGGTTTTCAATTTTCCGGGCGTGACCGTGACCAATTCTCCAGAATCCAACTCCACGCCAATTCGCACAGCATGTGGGTTGATCGGATTGGCGATATATCGAATCGTTCCGGCGGACCCGTTCCAAACGCCAAGCTTTCGATCATTGACGTGAAATGTAACTCGATCTTCTGTTCGGTAAGTGACTCCGTTCCATGTGAATTTCGCTTCGCCAAGTTCTCCGCGGCGCCGCCGTTCGTCTTGAGCAGCCGTGTTCAGCCGGTCAACATCCTCGTTCTTCGAGGCCAGAATGATCGTCTCTGAAAGTGCCTCGGTTCGATCGCTCGACCATCGCTGAACCAGTTTTTCATGGCACTCCTGATCACCCTTTGTCAGGCAAAGTCGATCTTCATGCGCTAACGCTGATAATGCTCCCCGAAAATCTCCTTGGTTGGCGGATTCGACGACGCCTTTTAGCCAATCGCTTTTCTGCCTCACCGAGGTTGTTAGCTCAGAACCTTGCACCTGCTCGTGAATCTTCGCAAACGCACCCCCACATGCGACGCTGGGAAGCTGTCGTGTATCGCCAACAAGAACCACTCGAGCACCCGATTTTTCGGCGTGCTGCAGCAGATCCGCCAAATCCTTCGTCCCTACCATTGAAGCCTCGTCGACCACCAAAACAGTCTTTTTATCGAGCTTCATTTGGTCGTATTGATAGGTCTTCTGCCCAAAGAACGCTCGCACCAACATCTTTGCGTGGTGCTCCAATTTGCGAATTCGATCCGGTTCAAGCCGCATCAGTGTCATTCGAATCGTCTCGGATTCGATCCCTGCGCCCTTTGCCAACTCCTGCGCGGCAACTCCCGATTGTGCACATCCGACGACCTTGTAACCGTTGGCCTCCCAAGCCTCGCGCGCTGCCGCCAGCATCGTCGTCTTACCCGCCCCCGCGACTCCCCGAACAGTGTGCAGCTTCGATTTTTTCGTCGTCAACTCGACTATGGCATCCCGCTGTTGCTCATTTAGCAGATCGTACGTCGGCTGCTCAAATTTGAATCGCAGGCATTCTGGCATGTGTTCATCAACAAAGGCATTGACCGTACGCTTGGCCGCTCCCACCAATCCACCCGCAAGCACATTTTCGGTCGTGTACCGGTCCCCACGGACATTGCGATCAAGTGCAAGCTTTCCGGCGGCATCTAGTACACGTTTCTCGGAATCACGGATTTCCGCTGAAGTCAAATACTCTGTCTGCGTTGACGATAAAGTTCCGAGAGATTCGAGCCGTTCACCAGTTTTGATCGCGTCATCCAAAACATCGACAACTGTCTGCGCCTCGACTTTTCCCGTCTGCACCTTTTCCAGCATCGTCTTAAGGACTTGTCTCTTCTCGTGGACGCTGTCGACTTCGGCGAGTTCTCTTAGGGATTCGTCCAGCGTTTTTTCTGCCAATTCTCGCCCTGGTTCAGACCCCTGAGTGTGCTCACTCAGTGCATCGCGAATCGCTTCGGCACTCAACCCAAACTGCTTCGCATCTTCCTGCCATTGGGGAAACAGATCTTCTCTAGCCACATGCCCCTTCACGGAACGAGTTTTCAGCGTGGCCTGATCCAACTCCTTTGCGGAGGCGTTCTCGCCCGCGGAATCAAGAATGGCCTGTCGACGCTTCGAAAAGAAGTCGCGGGCTTCTTGACCGATTCCCTTGATCTCAAACCAATCTTTCACCGCCTCAAGCTCGAAGCCAATCTTCGTCAATCGACTGGCGAGCCCTGCCCGATAAAGTGCTCCCGCAACCATTTTGTGCTCGTACAGGATCTTGCTCTTGAGCGTCCGGCTCTCGTTCTCGCCGTAAATCCCAGCATTTGCGATCAAGCAATGTGTGTGGAGATTCGGATCGAGATCACGGCTTGTTCCATGCATGAAAGTCGCAATCACAGCGTCGGCTTTCTTGAGATCGCTTCCACCCTGGCCTGCACGCGCAAAAATGCAGTTGTCCTCAAGATATTCCAGTGCCGATATGACAGCCTTTTGCTGAGCCTGCTCGATCTGTTTTCGCAGATTGCTGTCAGCGAGACCCCAGGCAACGGAGACACTTTTTGGCGCCGAAAACGTTAGGTCCCAACCTGGTTGCCGGTTTTCTCTTCCCGCATTCTTGACCAGCCTCTCTCGACCGCCCGGTGCGAAACCATCAAGAACAGCGGCAAGGGATCGGTCATCGACCGTCCCAAGAAGGCCAAGCCTGGCCGCCCCGCGCCCGAGCCATTTGCCCGCGGGCTCGCCACCCTTGGTGTAGTAATCTTCCTTGGCCAGCTCCGTGTAATACTTGTACTGTCCGCTCGCCATTTTTGAGATTGAAGCAACCATATCAGCCGATAACCCCCTTTTTTCGAAGCAGACGGATTATATCCTCCGCCCGCTGGGGGTCATTAGAGAGATTGAGCAATACCAACTCCAATACAACGGACAGGCTTTTTCGTAGTTGGCGAACCTCTTCACGTAGGTCCCGGAGTTCTTCTCGACCGGTGGCCAATTGCTCCTGAAGTTGTTGCGACGGATCGGCACCCAGACCACGTTTGACCAACTCCTTGAGGACGTTCGTATTCACCCCACGCTCCTTTCGAGGCGAGTCGAAGTCCGGATACTGCCGCCGAATTTGCTCGACGACGTCTGCAGACAAACGCACGGAGTAGGCTGGTTCGGGCATGCTGTCGACACCAGGATTTGTATTCGACGGAAAACCAGATGACAGCGAGACTTACGAACCGGAAACCACGGTTTGTCGACTCGCCGCAGACACCAGTTTACAGGATTGCGGACAGCGCAACTTGTTTGCCAGCAAGGATTTTTTCGGCCTGTCTACAGATTTGTCGACAGCACCCCGTGCATCGGGTGTGAAAGGTCAATAGCCAAGAAGAAAATTATCCGGCCATCAACTCGCCAGCCATACGTTCTGACTCACCAGTTCTCTGGAAATCCTAGGCATTCATGCAACCAATCATTGAGCACCTCTAGCGAGACGATAATGTGATTCTTCCTCTCAGCTTGAGGCATCGATTCGAAGTCCCTCAACTCATTCCCGAAATAGTGCAACAGCACTTCTTCCAGAGCACAGACGACTCGTGGAGTGCAAGTTTGGGCAACAACACAGCTTGGACACCTTGCTTGAAGTTTCCTCATCACCAGCCACTCATCAACAATGCACCGAGCTGAACGATTTCAGGCAGAAAGAAAATAGCAGCAGCACCAAGAGCCGCCGCGACCAGCCCGTCACGTCCCACATGAACCTCACGGCTACGCACCTCACCCAACCATTCGTCCACCCGTACGAAATCGGCAAACAGCTCCTCGGGAATGTCTGCAAATGAATCAAACTGGTCGTAGCCAAAACTCAACAAGTGTTCAATCGAACGACTGACCCCGGGTTGGACAGTTAACGGAAACCGAAAGGTTATTTCCTGCCGGTTACTCATTACCGGCCCCCCTTTCCGTCCTCAAGAATTCGAGCACCTGGTCAATCAATTGACGAGCCAACACAAGGTCTGCCTCGCCGGTAAAGTGGCTCGAATTCGACCACTCACCCTCGCCTGATTGGTACCTTCGGACCAGATGCGTGTTGAAGTACGGCATTCCGTCCTTCCCGGTGTTCTTGAATACCGAGGCGCGAATTTGCCGAAGTTTGGCTTCATATACAGGTTTTCCACGTTCATTCATTTTTCACTCCTTTGAAAAACGCACCCTCGGCCGCCGAGAGGAACCCGGTGGCACGGGATACACCAAAATTGACTCCTTATGCCTTGTTCAGTCTTCCCACGGATACATGATGGTGAGCACAGGCTCACCGGAATCTCCGGGGCCGCAAACCATCGATAGTTCGACGTCACGAATCCCGTTCTCCTGGCGAAACTGGACAAAAAATTTGGCCCGTTCGTTTTCTGGGTTACTTCGCTGCACAGCCAGCCGAGCCATCCAAAGCGTGTCCCAAAGTCGGCCCATGGTTGACTGGCAAGGCTGGCCATCGTCTCGAACGACGACATCACCGTTCCAAACGCTCGAGGTCAATGCGACCGGAAATCGGAATCCCATTTCCCGCGCGGATTCAGAAACGTCGACCAAAACGCCATCTTCGATGGCTTGCTCTCGCGAATAGCTAAAAATCACAGGCCCGAAATCAGCACGCTGACCCGGCTTCTCACGTTCACTCATATTCCACTCCGTTCAAAACACCGTCAGTCGTCGAGAGCATCTCGCCGGCTTTCGATGCGTTCCAATTCGTCGGCCGAAATCAGAAAGCGTCCGCTTTCAGGATGTTTCTCGGCCAGGATTTCACCGGTTGAACAAAGTCGCCGCACGTACCACTTGGACAAATCAAGTCGTTCAGCCACTTCATTTGTCGAGTAAAAGTATTTTTCTCGTTCAGGCGTCTGCAGCGATTCGAGCAGATTCTCAATGCGGTCGAGCCTCTGTTCAATTTTGTCAAGCGGGTCCATGACAGGCTCCAGCTTCGACGGTTTGCGTAGGTGCTCCACCCTGCTCAATCAGGAAAACGACTTCTCCGCTCGTGTTTGTCCTACTTGATATCTGCAAGGACACCCAAACCCGGCCCGCCCCGGTTGCATCGTTCAGCTCAGCGACGAACGGAAATTTTGATTCTTTCGCACCGTCGTCTTCCAACTGGTCCACAAACGGCAGGAACTTCATCGCCAACAGCACCAACTGCTGTTTGGTTTCGGCAAATGGCTCAAAATACCGCTCCCAAATCTCCGGAGTCACAACGACGCTGACATTCTCGAGCACTTCACCAATGACTCGGCACCTAATCCCACATTCGGATTGTTCAACTACAGTTTGGTCTTCCATTACCTATTCTCCTTCATTCCAACATTCCAAGTTCCATTCTCCGATGCCGATGAAGTCGGCATCAAAAAAAAATAGATGGCCGCAGGCCATACAGAAGTCCCGCTTTCCACAGCTGGCGAGCTGCGGGAGGGACTCTTCAAGAAGTCCCGGAGCGGCGAAATCAAGCTGTTGAAAGCGGGACGCACCCGGCTGCGGCTGCAGCCGGGCTCAACATCTCCAAACATCCACTGATCTCGATCTCATCAATTCCCCCGGAACCATGCCCTGATCAGCACGATAGTGCATTGGGTGTGAATTGCTCTCCGCTGCGCGGAGATGCCAGTCGGCAAGATTCTCCAATTGCGTTGAAAGCAAGTTGAGTCGGCAAACTAGCGATGGACTCGTTCGCAAACCGTGACAAGACTGTCCATGAACTGTCCAGCCCATCCGTCAATCGCGTCACTTCGCTTGAAGCGTGGGGCGCGAAACGCAATTTCAAATCGGAGATGATCAATGCACCAGCTCAACACCGAAACGAAGAAAGAAGCCAGCCAAGCCAATTCGAAAGACACTGAGTCAACCAACCACCAACGATCATCCGAACAGGATCACCTTCGAGAACTCTACAGGGAGCAACAGCGACGGCGTGCCTGTCCCGGCTGCGGCGAAGACGCGTTTGTTGGTTGACGTTGTCAAACACTTCGCCGATTACACGGCATTTCATTGCACGTTCGGATTGATCAACTACCGTTTGGTCTTCCAATACCTTTTCTCCTTCACTCCAACATTCCCAATCTGATTCTCTGTCGCCGACGACGTCGGCATCAGGGATAATTAGATGGCCGTAAGCCAAACAGAAGTCCGCTTTCCACAGCTGGCGAGCCGCGGGAGGGACTCTTCGAAAAGTCCCGGAGCGGCGAAATCAAGTTGTGGAAAGCGGGACGCATCGGGCTGCGGATGCAGCCGGCCCAAAACACTGCCAAACGTCCGCTGAACTTGATTCCATCATGCCCCTAATCAATGTCCTGATCAGCACGTTAGTGCATTGGCTGTGAAGGTTAGCTGCCCGGATTCAAATGCCATTGAATGTCGATGGGTTCTGGGCGCCCCGTTCGGGCAACCGTCTATGGTCCCGAGATCGGCTTTCGCTGTACGAGAACGAACTACTTCCGCTGGGTGCAAAGCACAAAGGCTGCGGAAAGATGGGGACAACGGCAACCAGATCGCAAACAAGACCAGATTCACGTCGCAAAGTGCAATCAAATTGGTGCTGAATTGGTTCGAACAGCGGGCGGCTATGAGCGTGTGAATGTGGCGCGGCAAAGTTTGATCGTATTTGGTTTTCGCGATTCGGCACTCGTGGTACAATCCGCAGGCCGCGGCCAGCACCGCATGCGCGGTAACCGTAAGTCACGGAGAATATGGGATTGATGAACGGCGTAACTGGTAGAAAAGCCTGTGGGAAGACCATTCGGAGAAGAACTCAGCGAATTGGAAGCGACGCATCACTGGGCGTGTACCGCATCGGTTGATTCTTTGGCCGATCATCTTCAAACCGCCATGGCCGGTCCACTGCTGGCGGTTGGTTCAGGAGGTTCATTCACGACCGCCGCCGTTGCCGCCAGCCTTTTCCGAACCGCGAGTTCAAACCTTGCCTTCGCAGTGACGCCACAAGAACTTTCTGCGCAACGCTCGGCAATTCGCCAAGCATCCGTGCTGATCGCAACGGCCAGCGGCTCGAACCCCGATGCGATCGGCGTGCTGAAAACAGCGTCAGTCAATGATGCAAGGGTTGTGGTTTCTTTATGTACCAAAATCAACTCGAAATTGTCGATTGAAGCAGCCAAGCATTCAAATGTCTTTGTCGAGGAATTTCCGATCCCTTCCCAAGGCGATGGGTTTCTAGCAGTGAACTCGCTTTGGGCATCAAGTGTATTGCTCACCCGCGCATTTCAGCAGGCTTCTGGATTGAAGCTGAGAATTTCAAAGAAGCTGGCAACAGTGGCAGGTGTTACTAAATGGAATTCACTCATCGCCAAGGTTGCGAAAGACTCCGAAGACATTTGGCAACGAAAGACGACGATCGTTCTCTATGGGCCGACGTCCTATGCTGCCGCCGTTGACGTGGAATCAAAGCTCACCGAAGCAGCTCTTCAAAACGTTGCCCTTGCTGACTACCGCCATTTCGCCCACGGTCGGCATCATTGGATTGCAAAACATTCTGGTCAGACGTCTGTCATCGCATTTGTCGAGGACGATGAGAGAAAATTAGCTGATAGAACGCTCTCAGAAATCCCAGACGATGTGCCGGTGTTCCGGATAGATTTGACAAGTGATGCATTGGGAATGCTGAAAGGTTTGTCCTATGCGTTTTCCCTGACAGCAGCCGCTGGCGAATCCGTCAGTATTGATCCGGGGCGCCCCGGTGTCCCATCGTTCGGGAGAAAGATCTATCGCCTGAACGCTTATGGCAACCTTGCTCCGAAACAAGTCCAGCCCCCAACCCGCGAAACCATTGCGATCGAGCGTAAAGCACGCTGTTCGATTCAGCATCTCGAACGCCGCGGTACGCTCAAAAGCTGGCTCACTGCGTATCAAGGTTTCATTGAAAACCTTCAAGCAGCCAAGTTCTCCGCTGTTGTTTTTGACTACGACGGTACGCTGTGCAGTTCGGCAGAACGACGCAGCGATCTGCGCCCAGAAGTGACTGACGCGATTACAAATCTACTTGAAAGCGGCATGGCTATCGGAATCGCAACGGGTCGTGGGAAGTCTGTTCGTGAATCGTTCCAGAATTCACTTCCGAAGCGATTCAGGGATCAGATTTTGGTGGGTTACTACAACGGTGGTCAAATTGCCCCGTTATCGAATTCGGCTATGCCTGATGGCACACCAAAAGTAAGTCCCGAATTATCAGGCGTGTGGTCAGAACTGAATTCCGACAAGCGGCTTCAGCAGATCGCCTGCTTGGAAGGCCGGTTGCGTCAGATCACCGTAGAGACGAAAAACTCCCAAGATGTCGAGGAGTGTTGGGAATTGATTCAGCATGCGACGGCGTCCCTGTTTCCCGGTCAGGTCAAGGCTGTGCGGTCAAGTCATTCGTTTGACGTTGTCCCCGTAGATGTGTCCAAGGTCGATGTCATGGATGCCATCAACAAAGAATACAACGGCGACGTTCTTGCAATCGGAGATATGGGGCTTTGGCCGGGCAATGACAGCGAGTTATTGCGAAACGATTTCTCGCTTAGCGTTGACGAAGTGTCGTCCGATCGGAACAGTTGCTGGAATTTAGCGAGTCCCGGTTTGAGCGGCGTGGAAGCAACCTTGGAATATCTTTCGCGGCTGAAGATCAGCAAAACTGGTATCGCCCGTCTGAAGCTCCCGCACAAACTGGAAGGGTTCCTGTAATGAAGCGTGAATTCATCCTCGGCAAAGTTGCGGACTTGATGGGCTGGAGCGACGAGCGATTTCGCGATGAGTTTGCGTGGCTCAGCCTGATGTCGCGAATGAAGTATGACGACTACCAAGAGTTTGTGGCGGGAACGCGGTTCGTTGAAAGCTTGGCTGATTGGCTACAGCAATTCCCGAAGGAAGACCGTGTTGTCGCATACGACTTCGTGAAATCGAAGCTGTTGTTCTTCTCTGAAGCGGAGATGCGTCATTTGGTCGAGTTGCTCTACCCTGAAGCTGTTGAGCCGTTTCTGCTTACCCGAACGTCTAACTTAACCGGAAAGCCAAGGTATGCAACTTGGTCTGATTCAGACTCGGCTGAAACGTTTCGTACGTTATTACGTAAAACGATCTTCGTGGAACTGAGTGACGGAGCAAGAATCGACATTTTTCGACGCGCCAACGAAGGTCGTATATCGAACGAGCAAGTCATCACTGCACCTCGTATCAACAAGGCGAAGTGGGACGACATGCTCTCGGAGCTTAGAAACGACTTGAAGGACGATTCAGCGAAGTTCGCGTGCGTTGTGCTTGTAGATGACTTCACCGGAAGTGGTAAATCTCTGCTTCGATATGAAGATGGTAAATGGAAAGGGAAAATGCCGAAGTTTTACGTCGATGTGATGGCGGAAAATGTTTCTAGCACGCACTTCGAGGATGACTGGAGCTTGATCGTTCATCACTACGTGGCGACTTCTCAGGCGGTGGATGCAGTTCTGCAAAATCATCGGAGCCGAGCGGCAGACGAGTCGACTGGCAATTGGTTTGAGCGAGTTAGATTCACTTGGGGGATCGAATTGCCGCCTGATATTCGAGAAACTGTAACCTCGTCGCCAGAGTTCGCCAAACTGGTCGATAAATACTATGACGACTCCATTGAAACTCGTCACATGAAGGTCGGCGGGGACGATGGTCGATGGGGATTTGGCGAATGCGGTCTACCGCTGGTCATGGAGCACAACACGCCGAACAACTCGATTGCGTTGTTGTGGGCAGAGACAGAGGGCAAAGATGGCAAGCATGCGATGCGACCGCTTTTCCGACGGCGACAACGGCACCTATAGAAACTGAGTAAAAGATGGACAATCCGTTTCGCAGAAGGGCAACTGAGTTTCTCCGCGAGGACGAAGCGTTTCTCGCTGTCGTGACGCCTGAGCCAATCAAATATTTTCTTGAAGAGGCTGGCAAGAGCGGCAGGCTCTATGACCGTCTCGTTTTATTGCGTGGAACTCCCGGCAGCGGCAAAACAACGCTCGCGAGGCTGTTTGAATATCCGACATTCCATACGTTGTCGCAAAACCGCAACTTCGAGGGGCATAAGGACATTTCATCGGCACTTGCCTCCTGTGGTGCGATGCAAGATGGCCTGCCAAGAGTCTTAGGGTTTCGGTTGCCACTGGAAACGGACTACCGGGATTTCTGGGAGTTCGGATATCGCGAAGAGCTTAAAACCAATTTGATGACTGCTCTTTTGCAAGCCCGTGCCGTCTTGGGATGGTTTCGCCATCTGAAGAAAGCTGGCATCGGTGAAGACGAAGTTGCGATCGTGACTCGTCCCGAAGCATCTGACTTGGTCAATACGATTGGCGGAGCAGACGGGCGTTCAATCCGAGAGCGAGCGGCGAAGGTCGAGAATGCGATCTACCAAGTGATGAATTCGTTGGTCGCACCGGATGAAGCGCACTTGCCTTCAGATGCGATTCAACCATATCGCCCCTTCGATATCATCGACCGAATTCAGATTCCGCTTGGTGAAGGAATAAGCGATCTGATCCCGCTTGCGATTTTTGATGATGCCCACCTACTTCATCCAGAACAGTTTCGCTCTCTCGAAAAGTTTTTGTTGCGACGGGAACTGCGCGTCGCTCGTTGGATGATTGCTAGATTCGACATCCTTGTCCCGCAGGAAGCTTTGGAGGCTGTCTCTCAAGACGCGACTGATGCGGCCAAGTTTCCCGGCGTATCCGCTGAAAGGGAAACGGAAAAGATACTTTTGCAAAGCTCTGGGTTGCGCCGGACAGAACGCACGCGGTTCCGCAAGATGGCAAAAGACATGGCGTCTCGGTATCTTCGACGGATGCCTGTCTTGAGTGAGCGTGGCCTGACCAATATCACAAACCTACTCGGTGACACCATTGTCGCAATCAGCCCGCCGGAACTTGCGAGGCTAAAGAAGAGTGTGGGTAGCACTCAAAAGTCACTGGAAATCAATGCCGCAGATCGAAGCAAGCTTGAGCGACAGATCGAAGATTTTAAGAAAGCGGACACCGAAGAGGTTCAGCTTCAGATGCTCAAAGTAATGATGCATCGCTTCGCAGGACGTCGCCGCAGGATAGTTCCTTCCTTGTTTCCAGCCGATGATCAAACTGAATCGGATGTGCAAGTCGCCGCGAATGCTGACGTCTACTCCGCAGCGGTTTTCAACCTGTTTCATGACCACAAACGGCCCTACTATTTTGGGATTGATGACGTTTGTGATGCGAGTAGTGAGAACGCCGAACAGTTTCTGCAACTGACAGCTGAACTGGTTGAAGAAATCGTCACACAGGTCGCTCGTGGCAAGAGCGTTCAGCTTACGCCACAGAAACAGAATGTTTTGCTTCGCAAGTGTGGCGAAAAGTTCATCTATGGCTGGAACTTTCCGCATGACCGCAAAGTTAAGAATCTAGTCGATGAAATCGCTCGTCGCTGTTTTGAAAAGTCGCGTGAACCCAACGGAGCGGTAATCGCCAACGCAGTCGGCATTCCACAAGAGCAGTTTGATCGGATGGCAAAGGACTATCCGGTGCTGGCGACAGTTCTACAATTCGCGATTGCCTACAACGCCGTCAGCCTCGTGCCTCACCACTCTTGTAAGAGCAAGTCGTGGTGCCTGCTTGAGCTAGGTGGCATGGTTCTGCTGAAGCACGGCCTGACGCTGAAACGTGGTGGGTTCATTGAATCGAATGCTGACGAACTGTCGACGCTCCTGACGGAGCCAAAGCGATGAATATGCGACCTCGTTGGGAACGGTGCATACATCATCGTGGAAGTGACGCTGAGGAATTCGTCGATGACTACTTCAGTCGCGGCGATCGTCAGACACTATTGATCGGTGGAGCCGGGTTTGATCCACGAAGTCGTGCGATTGCAACTCAGTTGTCTAAAGCTTGTGGACAGCGACTGAATGGCTTGTTCATTCGCGAAGAACGTCCCAATGCCACGGACGGACTTCGTGAAAAGGCGGATGCGAATGATGCTGAAATCCGAAAACTCATTCCGCTGGTGGATATTTTTTCCGTCGATGTCTTTGGAATCGACAATGCACCAGTCGGTGGACGGAGGGCAACGGCCGAACTTCATAAACGGATGAAGCTAGAGAGCGTGACGGATGTTGTTTTGGATTGCAGTGCGCTTTCCACCGGAGTCATGTTCCCGCTCGCTCGATACTGTTTTGAAGCAACTAAAAAGTTTGGTTCTGATGTCAACTTCCATATCGTCGTCGTAGATGACCCCAAGACGGATGCTGCGATCGAATCGACCTCCTGCGGGAAGGTGTCTCAGCTTCATACGTTTGGTGGCGGATTAACGCTGGATCAGAGCGACTCGGCGGCGAAGCTCTGGCTTCCTCAACTGGGCACCGACTGTCGAGAGATTCTTAGATTGATCTTCGAGGATGTTGCGCCTCACGCAGTTTGCCCAATCATCCCCTTTCCCTCAGGCAATCCGCGAGCCGGAGACGCTTTAATCGCGGAATACGGCGATTTGTTCGAGGCAATTAGTGACCCGATGACCCCCACATGGAGCGTCGACGCCCGCGACCTCGTGTACACGCATGAACGAAGCCCGTTGGATCTGTACCGTTCGGTGCTTAGAATCGCTAATGCAAGAGAGCGAGTTTTCTGGCAAGCTGGCGGTTCGCAACTGATTCTTTCGCCGCTGGGAAGCAAGGCGGTGGGAATTGGCTTGCTGATGGCGGCGATTGAGCGAGATTTTGCTGTCGTATCGGTGGAAACGATTGAATACCGCTTTGCCGATTCAGTGGACGAGGACTTTGCAAATGGCGAATTAGTTCATGTCTGGATGAACGGAGAAGCGTATCGGTTTGATGGGGAACAGGACGTAGAATCATGACCAAAACAGCAATCAAAAGCACAAAGATCAACCGTATGCAGCCAACCGCGATTGGGACTGGGTTGCTCGCACTCGACGTCGTAGTCAGCAATGACGATGTCAATAATTTCGCTGGTGGTACCTGCGGAAACGTCCTAACTGTCCTCAGCTATCTCGGCTGGAAGTCGAAGCCGGTTGCAAGACTCAAGAATGACGTGCCAGCAGACTTGCTGCTCCAAGACCTATTGAAATGGAACGTTGATGCATCGCTGGTGACAAGAACTGAGGATGGAAGCACGCCGATTATCATTCAACGAATCAAAGAAGATGCAGAAGGTAATCCTGTTCACTCGTTTTCGCTGCGATGTCCTTGTTGCAGCTCTTATCTTCCGGGTTACAAGTCAATCCTTGGGAGCGCTGCCAGCGATTTGACAGAATCGACGCCCGACCATCAGGTGTTTTTTCTCGACCGCGTATCGCGTGGCACACTTACACTTGCCGAGGACAGTGCGAAGCGTGGTGCGTTAGTTGTTTTTGAGCCATCAGGGATTGGCGAGCCGCGACTATTCCGTGAGGCATGGGCGTTAGCTCATGTGGTTAAGTACTCCAACGAGCGGCTACGCGACATTGCCGATCTTGATTTGAAGTCGGTGCGGAACAGCTTGCTGCTTGAAATTGAAACGCTCGGTTCTGCAGGACTACGGTTCCGGAGTCGCCTTCCAAATGCTGAGTCGACCAAGTGGAAGACGCTTGCAGCAATCGAGGCTCCCCTACTGAAGGACGCTGCTGGATCGGGTGACTGGTGTACCGCTGGCCTCATCCACAAATTGTCGCGTGGCGGTTTGAAGGGCTTCAAGCGATCAACAAATGGCCGACTTATCGAAGCACTTCGCTACGGCCAAGCTTTGGCAGCCTGGAACTGCGGATATGTGGGAGCACGTGGCGGAATGTATCAAGTCACAAAGAATCAGTTTGAACACAAGATTCGACGGCTGACTGCTGGTAAGAGTATCCGTTTGAGCACGGATGAGCGGATGGCTGCCTCCGATGACTTGCGAAGTCTCTGTCCATCTTGTGAAGCAGTCGAGTTCTCCAGCAAGAACAAGTCCGCTTCGGCGTAGACCGAAGCTGCGTTGGAAGGGCCTCCGGAATCTGCTAAACAAAGCACTCGGTTGGTCCAGTTTGGGTGGTTCCGCGCGGATCGCGTTCGCGCTCCGTTCCCTTCACCAATGGCCCGGATTCACGGGGTGAGGGCCATACGGATGAAGGGAACGAAGCACTCGGCGCGGATTCAATTTGGTATTTCGTGAACATCTGATGCTTCGATCGACCCACGAAAGGGGTTCCGACGGGGCCGACTTGATTCCCCTTCATGGGACAGATTTGGTTCGGGCTCCAGAGTCTGTCGAATTGCGAGTCGCTGATGGTCGCAAGGCGCCCATTCTTGAATCCACTGATAGCTTTCCGGCTGCGGTTTGATCGAGTGGCGAAGCTCATCGGCGTCATTCACGACGACCGCTTGAATGTCCTCTCCAAGTACGGTCGATTTTTGCGCTCCAAAGTGCGGCGAAAGGAAGTAGCCAGTCAGCCCGTTTTCTCGTCTCGATGGCGGAATTTGGAAGAACTCCGAGGGAAGCACAGCGTCTCGGACGACTCGTTGCGCCGAAACGGATTGCGATAGCGACGATGAATCCGATTCGAAATACTCGATCGTTTCGAATTGCCCGCAGAGCTTGGACGCGAACTGTGCGGTACCGTCTGATTCCGCCCGGAGCAGCGCTTTGTGCGACATCTGCGAAACGATTTCATTGGCGAGCCTTTCCCCGGCCGCTTCCCGTAGCCCCTCGATATCCTGGAATGCCAACACAAGTGCTACTCCCCGCGATCTCCCTTTGACCGCCAGAAACGGGAGAAGGTCCGAATGAAGGAGCGGACCACTCAAGCGGGCTTCGTCAATCCAACACCAAATTCGGCGGCTTGCGGAATTCCCCAGGACATCAACTTCCTCCGTCATCACCCGGAAAATTTGTTCGTTGATCGCATCCAGCGAAGTACGGGCGGTCGCGTTTGCCCCGAGTAGCAAAATCGATTCTGTTTCCAGCCACAGCCGGATGCTGAGTCGCCGATCGATTCGCTGCCACAACGCGGCGATCGGCTTGAAGTATGACATGCGAGAAAACACCGTGCTGGCAACGCTGTACGCGACACGATCGTCACCCAGAAATCCCGCCAAAACGTCCCGGCCGGCAGTGTCTCGTTCCAAAATGGCTTCCATCCGCGACCGGGCAAGGCAGCCAAATACCAGATCCGGAAACGTCCAGGATTTTCCGGAGTGGCGGATCATGGACTCGATGATTGCCGCAACGACTAATCGAGCAGCATCCGAAAAATACTGGTTCGTGCCACTACGCTCACTCGGGATTAGCGATTTCGCGAGATTCAAAGCACGCGCCGGACTCGTTACGTCACTCGCGATGTCCCAGGCAACGGGAGTGGCCAACCCGCCACTGGCATGGAATGGATTCAAAGTGAAAACCGGACACTGAACGTTGATGTGATGCAAGAACGCCGAGACATCGTTTTTGGCGTCAAAGATCACAGCTCGTTTGTCGCTACCAGCCCGAATTTGGCAAAGCGCATCTTTCATCAACAGCTTTTGGATCTGTGATTTGCCACTGCCGGTTGTACCCACGGCAAGAAAGTGGCCTGTCGCTGCCGACTCCGGAATCCAGGCGTTCCCCCAGCGAAGTGAATTCTTGGGCCTGCGTCGAACCGACGCATTTGCTTTCACCAACGACCGGCCGCGACGATAACGCGCCGACTTCCACCACCTGCGAATCGCCGGATGAAAGACGACCAACAGAATCAGGCCGGCCGAAATTCCATATCGAATCAGTGTCGGCAAAGCAATCACACCACACCATCCATCACATGATCGATCGCGAGTTCCTTTTGACGGCTCCGATTCATTAGGTCGGCGAGTCCACCTATTCCCTCACCCGTCGAAAGTACATCCGAATAGAATTTCGTGAACGACTTGGCCCGGCTACCTTGGACGTAACTTAGTTCCCGGTCGGTCATCGTCAGGTTCCCACCCAAGACAAAAGCGTTTTCCGTGGTCATCCCTTGGGCTCGATGAGTCGAAATCGCGTAGCCCAAGGTGATCTTGTCGAATGCCGACGTGTCTACTGCGACGGTGACTCCGTTTTGCAATCGCAGACGCAGCGTTTTGCCGTGTATCTCGACCACGTCAGCGATCGTCCCATTCCTCAGACACAGCGGATGGTGGTTTCGTGTGACCAGGACACGATCACCCTCGTGGAATTCAAGCCCGTCGACTTCAATGCTCGGGCCGCCGATCTGCCCTTCCAGGATCCGCACAGCTTGCATTCGACGATTGAGTGCCCGAACTTCCAGATTGGTGCCGGCCAGCGCGATTGTCTGATGAAGCGAGTGTTGATCAATGACCCTCTGTTTCCAATCCGCGACCAAACGCTCCATCGCATCGTCGCGGTCGGTGCCGATAAAGAGCTTCCCGCGTTCCCACATTTCTTTCAACGCTTGTTCGGCGTGGCCGTCTCGAAGGTCCTTGACCATGCGGCGCGACCAGCTTTCCCGTTGGCGGATGATTTCGTTCATCGATACTTGTCCAACTCGGTCCATGATTCCACGAAACGCCGCCCCAGCGTCGATTGCTTGCAGTTGCCGGTAGTCACCCACGAGAACGATTTTCGCTCGAGCGTTGGATACGATGGAGATCAAGCGTTCCGCCTGTTTCGTCCCCACCATCCCCGCTTCATCGACGACAAGAATGGTCTTCGAATCAACGGATTGCTCGCCGGTTTCAATTTCCTTTAGCAGCCGGTGAATGTGCATGGACCGTATCCCGGAACCCTCTTCCAATCCTCGGCTGGCCTTTGCCGATAGCGATGTTCCGACGGTTCGATAGCGGGCCGATTGCCAGCATTCGTTTGCCGCTCGAAGCATGAATGTTTTACCACTCCCTGCCACGCCATTGATGCATGCGATGTCTGTTCCGGATACCAGGTGCCGGACAGCCTCCACTTGCTCGTCTCGCAGGGTGGCAAACCGATTTAGCACCGCATTGGCACGTTCCGGAGCGATTGCATGTGAATCGGAGTACCCAAGCTTGCCTGCTTTTGCCAACATTCGGTTTTCGAGGGCAAGCATCGATCGCGTCGTGAAAGTCTTGACGCCGGATCGATCGTCAGACAATCGCACCAGCTCTTCTGACGTCGACAGGAACGTCGAAAGCCCATTCCGAATCTCGGAAATCCCAATTCCACAGCACTGCGATTCCACGGCGACCCGTTCAAGCAGCTCGAGTTCCGTGAACCGGGCTTGCTTCTCAACAATCTCGTTGACGGCCGATTCAATGATTGACCGAACCGAGGGACACCGCCGTTCGATTGTGTCCTGGATCGCCGCAGAGATTTGACTCTGATCGAATCCGTGTGTGTGCGCCGTAGCACGCCACGATTCGAAAAACTCACGTTGCGAAAAGTTTTTTTTGCTTTCTCGAGTCCTCAGCGCCGCCCGCTCCGACGCTCGTGCTCCCGAAAGCCCTTGTCTCGCAAGCCATGTTTCGATTGCGGCTCTCCGTTTACTCATTTCAGAGAGAAGTGGTTTTGGCACGCACGCGAGTTCAAACCAGCTCGCTTTGTCGCCCAAGGGCTCCCTTGTTGGGCGTTCCGTGGCAAACCCCAATTCTTCCAGTCGACTCGAGAGTTCCGCACGAAACAACGCACCGATCGCCATCTTCATCCGCCTGAGAAACAGCGGGCGGGCATCTAGTGCACCGGTCGACCCGTCGTTTCGGACGACGGCATTGACCAACACCGCATGAAAGTGCCGATTCGGATCGGGAGCCTGCCCCTGAATACCACGGGCCGTATCATGGCTGAAAATCGCGAACGTCAGTTTTCCGTCCTCGACCCGAACGCCATCTTTTCCCCGTCGGGTTTGACCACACAGATTCTCAACCATTTGCAGCGTCTGGTAGAGTGCCGACCTGGCACAACGATCCATTTCGGTTCGCGTTTTGCGATCCGCGATCGACCAGGCAACGGAAAAACTCTTGGGCACCGAGAAGGTCAGGTCGAATCCAGCACGGCGTGAGACCTGCCCTTTCTTTCGAGTCCGAACGAGTTGTTCAGACCCATCGGCCGACAATCCGTCCAGCAGATTCTTGAATGCAGGCGGATTCACCGCGCCGCTCAATCCGAGCGCAGCGGCACCGCTTCCGAACCAAACGCCGGGTCGGTTGCCATCTTCGGCGTAGTAGTCGTGCTGCTCAGCGTCCCCCAGCGCGGAATAATAATTGACTTCTTTGCAGCTGCCGCCAATGGGCTTGATCGAAAGCAATCGTCCTCCTTCTAACCGTGAACGACTTCGTTAAAGTCTTTTCGAAGCCGAATCAATTCTTCCTCCACAAACGCGAGTCGACGGCTCAGTCCTAGAAACCCGTTCTCTGCGATGGCCATCGTGGCGACTCGGCCGAACTGGTTCGGAGAAATCCCGGCCGCAGTCGCCGCTTCGAAAACTTTCTCCGCATACGCCGGGGCGAGTCGAAACGTGAGCTTTTCTGCCTGTTCCCTGCTGGTCTTCCGCGCCACCATTACTCACCTCCTTCCAAAACCGTGATCGCCGCAAGTCGCAGTTTTTCTGGCAACGGGTTCCTCAAAAAGAACTCCTCGAGTGACCGTTCGATGATATCCCGTTGTGATCCGAAGCGTCTGGCAACGCCGTAGACTTCGAGTTCAAGAGCCACCTCCGGGCTGAAACGGTACGAGGCGACTTTGGATAGTCCCCGATAATTTGTTGTTGCTCGATTCTCTGATTTGTCTTGCTTTCCGGTCATCGCTCACGTTCAAACACTGTTGGATGACGACCTTATCACCAATCAAACTCCATTTCAAAAGTCCGACCACACTTTCGCAGACGCGTCACCGATGCGACGTGTCACCGCGGTGGCATGTAGCTCAAGTGCGATACAACGCCACCGCCAGGACGCACGGTCGCCAAGCCAAGTTGACAGCAGTCAGGTCATTTCCACACCCGTGCATTGGTAATGCGACCAAGCCCGATCGTCGACACGCTCGATTAACCCGCACTGGCTTCGCTCAGCTATCGAGTTTGTTGACAGCGAAACCTGATTGAACACGGTGACTTACAGGCAGGCGGAGAGGTTCTTCGCGATGTACCGATCCATGCGACTGACGCAGTCGACACGTGGGACACTGCGGCGACATTCCACAATTCGTGTCACTGATATCGCAGTCGACAAACCGTGTTTTGCTTAGCGTCTGAATCCGTGGCAGGCTGCTGCCTTCAACTTTGGAAAAGGAGACCATTATGGCAATGCAACCTGCAAATACGGCGGACCTTCGGAGAGCGAATCAGACCGAAGCGTCACCAACATCGACTAACCCCTCCACAAACTACGTGGAAACAGTCCGCGAAGGCGCGATCGGTGCGGGAATCTTCCGAGGACAGAACAACCATTACTTTGCTCTGTCTCGCGCGTGGAAGAGTTCGCAGACGGACAAGTCGGGATACTCGTCCAGATTCTATCCTGGAAACGCCGAGGCGATCATCAAGGTGGTGATACAGGCAGCTGATCGGTGTCAGGAATTGGATCAGGCGGCTGGGCTTTCCAAGTAACTTTGTCCGGAATCGTGGTCGCGTTCAGCCGGGCAATTCATCGGATTGCAATTTTGGCTGGCCGGGACCACGAACTCGAAGAATCCGCAATTCGTCGTCGACTATCGTGAAAACGAATCGATACGTTCGGCCACGGCGTGTCTTGAAGAGCACCTGTCGAAGAACGCCTCCCACCAGCTCGACGCACCCCGCGGCGAGCGTTCGTGTAGAAAATGAAAGATTGCCTGCGCGTCTTAACGGGCTCGCCCGAGGATCTTGAAATGAAGCGTCATTCGCCGACAAGGTTGTTGCGGTCCCGAAACTCTCTGGCGAATTCATCGAACGGCTGCCCAGTATCGCCGTTCTCCATATCTCGAATCGCGGCCTTGATCGCGAAGCCGTCCTCTTTTGGTGGATTCTGGATATTCCATTCGTCGAAAAGTTCGCTGATCGATAAATGGGCACCGTCGGACTCAATGCGTGATACCGCAAATCGAGAGAACTGTTCGATTTCTTGGAGAGTTGCCATAACGAGATTCTACCGTAATCCGAATTCCTGGTGATTGGCCACAGTCTCAAGAATAACACCGGAGTGACGCTCGGCCAACTGAAAATTGGGTTGGTTCATCCATCGCCAGGAACGTTGTACGCCCCCAGCATCTGACTCAGCCGAGTAGTCTTGCATACTGTTCTCGATACTCTGCGTCCGCGTATCGCCGGACATAATTCTTGCGGAGCTGACCGGAAGCGCTAATGGGCCTCCCCTTCTGGATTGCCGTGGTAATTTGGCGTCTTTCAAAATCCGTGCCAAATTTCGATTTCAAAGCCTCTCGCTCAACTCTGGCGAGGACTGCCTCATCTCTCTGTTGTATCCAGTCGTCGGTTTCGGCGGCGATCGCGTTCTTCGTCGTTTCGGCTGGGGACACATGGGCTTTTCGAGCGATGGCTGGCGTGGCCCTGGCTCGTTTTGAGGACATACGCACGAACACTCCGTCCCAACCGGATCCGCCTCTTCGCTTGACCACGTTGAAATCACTCAGGAACCCAACGTCGATTAGCACGTTGGCGGCGCGTTCGACGATTCGCACTACTTGGCTCGGATAGCGTTCTGCCAATCCCAGTGTCCCTTCAGCAAGTCGCATCAAGTCAAATTGAACCGTCCGCCGAGTCCTCGGCCAAAATTGTTTCCCCAGCCAGCGATAAAGCCGAATCGGTACCTCACGTCTGCGTCCCTTCGCGATTTTGCGAAACATCTCCATGTCGATGGATCGAATGTAGCCGTCGCCGATGCTCTTCCACATCACATCACTCCAGACAAATGAGCTCAGCATTTGTGAACGTTTCCGTGACTGATTGCGATGTTTTGAGTAACGTTCGCCGGAGCAAAGTTCATAGCTTTCGATGAGATGAAATCCGTGACTTCGGTACTCCCGTTCGCCCTTGTCCCACCACGCGTTCGAGAACTTGAGAAACACGCTCGTCAACCGGTCAAAACTCTCAGCGAGCCGCCGGTACGCTCGCCCATCGGTGGACCAGCCAATCGTCTGCAACAGCTGGTACTGCGAAAACGCCACCTTTCGGCCGACCGCTCCATTTTGATGGGTCAACGAGCTAAGCCCCAGGAGGACTTGTTCATCAATCGGACGCGGCAATCCAAACTTGGCCGATCCACTGATGATCAATGTGCGTTGCACCAGCTTCTTGGTCGTTCGATCTCGAACTTCGTGAACGATTTCGATGGATTGCTCATTTGTTGATGACAGACGACAGATGGGAAACTCGACCAAGTTCATTTCGTCTTTGCCGAGACTCGGGGCAAGAATGGCCGTACCATCGGTTTTGTTTCGACGTGGATTTGAGAGCGCGATCGTTGTCACTACTCCCCCCATCTCCAAACAGAGGCTGTCTGACCGTGGAGAACACCAACGACCATTGTGAAAACCGAATTTGGTCGTGTTTCCAGAAAAGCAAGCCTGCGATTCAGACAAGCGTTGGCCGTGTTCCCAGACAAGAAAGGCCGTGTTGCCAAGCAAGTTCGGTCGTGTTCCGAGCACAAAGTGCTCGTGTTTCCAGACAAGATTTTCGTCGATTCACGAGTCAATTCAATGAGTTGACGGTCGCGTACGTAAGAACAAGAAGAACTTAAAGAACGTTCTTGCGTACCTCTTTTCAATTGAATGGAATTGTCTGTCTCGCCGAGACCTTTGCACATCGGCCGACTCCCTAAACGCCCGAAGGTACGGTATCGCGGATATTCTCCATGTCGCAATGGGGCTTGTTCAGTCACTTGGCGTTCCTCCCACGCTGCAATCGCGTTCGATTAAAACGAATTGGATGATTCATTCATGCCTGACCTATTCAGGCAACCTCTCCCGAGTCAGGCATGACCCAGGTGTGAGTCTCGAATGAATCTTGCAGTCGGCAGGAAAGAATCACGACATCCAGAAAGATGCTTGCGTGATTCATGCATTCATGCGACACCAAAGAAATGATTTACCTGTTTGTTAATGAAAAAGGTGGAGTCGGCAAGTCAACCCTGGCGACGGCACTCGCCGTCTACCTGCATGACAGCGGTAGACGGGTCGCCGTTTTGGACACTGACAAGCAGCTCCACACTGCACGCGCCGTCACACAAGCGGAGCCCAACATCACCGTCGTTTCTGAATTCGATGCACGAAAGATCCCAGCGGTCGTGAAGGAGTTGGCAAACGAATTTGAGGACGTCGTTGCCGATGCTCCGGCGAAACTGGAAGATGAGGCAAGGGCGCTCATGGTAATGGCCGACATCGCCGTCTTTCCAACGGAACCAACGATCAAGTGCCTTCGCTCTACCAAGACATCGATCAACGTGCTTGAGTACGCGAGGAAATTGACAGGAGGCAAGCCGCACTCCGCCTGGCTGGTGCTCAACAAGGCGAAGAAACGCACACGGATCTACCAAGAGGTGGAACAGCTGGCACCTAAACTCGGATTGTCGGTGGCAAAGACAGCAGTCCGTGATCTACAGGCATTCCCCGAGGCTGACCAGCAGGGCACCGTGGTCACGCGGATGATTGCTTCAACGTCCTCGATCGAAAAGGCAACCCAGGACATTCAGAACCTATTTGCAGAACTTATCGAGCGAGAGTATCCGCAGGTGGTTCACTATGGATAGTGAAAGACGTACTGTCGCCGATGCACTGGATACCGATGACAAAATCGGCCAGTTCATTTCGAACGGACTCGCCAACCTATCAACCGAAAGTTCTGAGGCTTCACCTTCAGTGGAAAGTGCCGGCCTCGATGGAGGCGAGCCGGCCAAGGATGCACCATCGAAGCAACCTGAAAGAAAGAACCGCAGTGTGTCGAAGCCACGCAAAATCTCGGACGAACAATTGTCAAGAACATTGGCCAAGTCGGTCATTCAGAAAACGGTCCGATTCAAACCGACGTTGATTGCCCAGCTCGAAGACTGGATCCGGCGACAAGAGGCGGACGGAAACGTTCAAACGACCTTCCAACAGATTCAAAACGAAGCACTGGAGCTTTGGCTTGACCGGAACTCGTGATCCGCATCGGACTCCGGCTAGTGGAGCAGTGTGAACTGTCGGTGGTGGGAGAGCTCGATGTAAGGCGAATGATAGGACAGGAGCTGCAGATCATCTTCCGAGGTCCTGAATGAGTGAACCGTTCCCCGCGAAAAGACAAGCACATCACCCGTTTCAACCTCGATCGAATTCAGTTCCCGCTCCCGGGAATCAGCGAAGTACTCGAATTCCCCGCGTCCCTCGGTTACGAAAATCACCCTGTCCGAGTAATCATGTGAGTGGAGCGGAAGATCGAGCGTCCGCTTTTGGAAATGAAGGCGAAGCAAAGCGTCATCTCCGCCGAGTATTTCTGATGCACGCCACACGCCTCCGCTGATATTCTCCACTTCCTCGAACGGCGACTCCATTTTCAGCGGATACTCGTCATAAAGTGATCTGACCTGTGGTCGAAGGTCACCTAACTCGGGGTGACGATAGTCCCGGCAATGAGCGCAGATTCCGTCCGGAAAACGCCCGGCACGGATGTCGGCGGACACGCTCGCCGCGATCTCACGGCAAACGCGAAACATGGTCGTCAGAGCACTGTGCCAGATGACCGGGGCGGTAACACCCGAAAGCACGTTGAACGCAGAAAGTGCGAGCATGTTGATTAGTGGGTTGGAGGATGAGATGGTTCGGAGCGAGAAACCCCGATCATGGAAAAGACTGCTAGCTCGGAACAACCTCGCAGACGGCTGTCGAGGCGAGAAAGAATTGACGTCCTTTTCGCCGAGTACAACGCACTCAATGAACTATTGCGTTTTCGGTTGACGGCAATGGATCGCCGGTTGCCAGTCGCCGTGAGCTTCATGGCGGCGACAATCGTGGCGGTGCTGGCCCTGCCCTTGGAACTGCAGCTGGCCGTGTTGATCACGACACCCTCAGCAATCCTCTGGATGGGGCGTACGACGGTCCAGCACGCCAGGGCAAAGGAAGACAACTTGCGTCGCATCAGCGAGATCGAACAAACAATCAACGAAATCGCGGGCGAAGAATTGCTGCTGTTCCAATCTCGACATCCGAATCGGGCCGAAACCGTGGGCGGAAGGACGGGAATGTCCGCGGTCTTCGCAACGACGCTGAATTCGTTGCTGATGTTGCTGGTTTGCGTCGCCCTGTTTGGCGGCAAGCACGGCCTGACGGCCCAGATTCTGTATTTCGTGTTTATCACGGCAATCGCCTTGGACCTGATCATGGGTGCAGTTCAATTGAACAGGTATGTGTACCGGCGGCCTCCGATGATCTTGCTGGAAAAATGACGAAGGAATCACACTTATCGTGTGTAGCCAGGATAGACACTAATAAGTGTGATGTAAAGCATGGCTGCAAAAGGAATTCTCGAGAAAGTTGGAAGACGCGTCCGCGAATTGCGAGAGGCGAAGGGCTGGTCGCAGGAGGAGTTGGGCTTTCGTAGCGATCTTCACCGCAACTACATCGGAGGAATCGAACGAGGCGAACGCAACGTCGCGTTGCTCAACCTCGAGAAGCTCGCCAAAGCACTCGGAGTCCACCCCCGAGATCTTTTCCCGTAGACCGGTCCGGCAATTCAAGCAGCGAGCAGAATGGCGTCACTTTGCGCACGAAACGTCGCAAATTGCCCGTCAAACGTAGCCACCTTCGCCAGAGGGTGGATCCACGATGTTCGCCGCGGACTGGGAACGTAAACACGGCAAAGTGGGACTGTCCAACTACGTCGACTCTCGAATGGACAGCACTTCATTCGTTCCGTCACCGTGAATGATATGGTCGAGAACGGTAATTCCTAGCAATTTTCCCGCCTCTGTCAGTCGGTCAGTGACACTGATGTCTTCCCGACTCGGCGTCGTGTTGCCCGACGGATGATTGTGAGAAAGGATCACGGCTGACGAGCCCTCAATGATTGCCGGCTTGAACACTTCCCTGGGGTGAACCAGCGAAGCGTCAAGCGTTCCCACTGTGACACGCACAACGCATTGAACCCGGTGCTTGGTATCGAGGCACGCAACAACGAATTGCTCCTGATCCCACGCAGGATTGTCTTGCCAGTACCTCTTGAAGAACATTCGCGATTCTTCGGTGCTCGTCAGGCACGGTCGGTCCCCCAGCGACCGCTCAAAAACGACCGAAACACGTTTTACGGAAGCATATCGAAGGTCATCGATTTCGCTCTCGGCCGTCAGGTCCCCTGAGACGTGCTCATGCTTCATTCGTTCTAATTCTGCTACCTCAAAATCGAAGAGTCGTTGCGTGATCATTCCTAAAGCCCCATGTGGACTCTAAGAATCTCACGAAGGGGATCGCTAATCAAACTCCGTTCGAGTGGCAGGCCGTGCCGCCACGACAACATCTAGCAGTTCGACTACGCGCATCGACGGAGAATCGCGTTCGCAGATGTCCAATCGCTGGTTCTTCGTCCGACGTGAATAATGGAAACTGAATGCCAAATTGCACGCACAGAGGATAGGTCTTCGTCGGGCCGACCGTTGCTCGACGTGTGTAGCGACCAAATGAATACACGGCAAACTCGTGCTTTCCGTCAACTGCGAAACGGCACGTCGACGCATCAACCAGGAATTTATCTTTATCGTCGATGGCGTATGCCGGCCACTTCTCCGAGATTCATTGCCAATTCGCGTGCATTTCAGTACTCATCGTGGTCGCTAGGAGAATGTCACTTGGATATTCTAAACGCCATGTCATTCCCGCAATATATTTACTCGTTGGCCGACCCGCTCGCCCCGAAAGTCGTGCGCTATGTCGGTCGCACCAACAAGCTTGATCAGCGATTACGCATGCACTTATCGGAGGCCGAGTACGGTTTCACGATCAAAGACGTTTGGCTCATGTACCTTCGATACGAAGGCCGAGATCCGATTATGTCCGTTCTTGAACAATCGGAGTTTGGCGATTCAGCGACCGCGGAAAAGTGGGCCAAGACGCAAGAGAGGTACTGGATTGAAAAGATGGCAGTGAATGAGGCACCGATCCTGAACGGTCCAAAGTGGTCCGGTCATCCCAGTCGAAAAGCGATTCCGAAGGGTGTTAAGACGGCTTGGTGCGAAACACACGTTCTTCTCTGGGCGATTGATCGTAGTTGGCAAGATGAGAGAAATCTGTTGAGCTATCTGAATGATCGCTATGGTTCGATCATGCGGGAAAGCCCTCAAGCAAACGGATCGACGCTTTGTGAATCCATGGCAGAAATTCCTCTCGCGCAATCCCAATACGAAGGAAGGCGTTTTCGAGCCTGTTCTGTCCTTCGCTCACTCTTACAGGCACACCCACAGCTTGAAGTTGGCGATCTTCAAGCGTTGACTGAGTTCAAGTGCTCAGCAACATGAAAGTTTGGGCACATCATCCCAGCACGTTTCCACTGACCTCGCCGGATTTGGTCGTCGATGCGAGGAAGAGCATCGATTACCGAAGCCAGGAGTACCGCGATGCGATCCGGAAACTGCACCAGCATCTGGGTGGTGAGACTCAGTTCCTATGGTGTCTCACTTCTCGAAACACATTTGTACGTCATTGCGCGTCAATCGACTTGATCGAATGGGAACTTGACGCGCCCGCTTCACAGATTGATGCCTTTCTCGGCGATCACCGTCTCGATTCGTCGATCGCCAACGGTCTGCACGGTGCCCCCATGTGGGCCAGTTGCTTCGGCGGCGTGGTTGTGGCCAGCATGGTCGTGTGCCGCATGGTCGTGCCCGGCGTGGGCGTCCTGTGCGGTCGAGAGTTGGGGCGACATGAGCAGCGTGGCTGCGACGATTGCGGTAACGCTACGAAGTTTCATTGAAACCAGCCTTGGAAAGTAGTGATGGCGTTGGGCGGTGAATGCAGGGTTACTTGTTGATCTTGGCGAGGTATTTGTCTGGTTCGGCGAGCAATTTGTCCTTGCAACCGTTGCAGCAAATCCAGACGGCTTGTCCGTTGACGTCGATCTTCTCCGGGGCGCCCATCACGCCAAGCATCTCATCGCTGACGGGGCAGAAGTGTTGCTTCATTGCCGACATTCGATCTCCCTCGGGTAGATCGGCCAATGTCTCCTTCATCTTGTCCATGTCGGACTTGCCCGCTGCGATTTCTTCGGCTGGTTGCGGTTCGCTGTTGACCGAATGATCGTGACCACCCTTGTCGTGCCTGTCCGAGTTCATGCTTTGGTGGTGATCCATCTCGGTTGATACGCGGAGCGAGGCGGAGTCATCGGTCTCAGTGACATTGGACGGTTGACAGCCGACCAATGCGACGAACAGGATCGTCACTGTGGCGAGCGATAGGGTCCATTTGAGAAAGGCCATTGCGGAACGTTCCTTGACTGAGGAGCAAGTAAATTGGGCAGTCGATTTCGTTCTTGGATACTCGCGAGCGGGTCAACCTTCATGAATTTCGAGCAAAACAACGAAAAATAGTGGCTGAGAACGACGTTTCCTTGAAAATCTACAAGAACGGTGAAGAAGACGGCCCGCCACCGCATCAAATAGGCGTCACGTCAGTCGCATCGAGGTTCCGGCTCCAGGGCCCACCTGCGATCCACATACTGGTGCTGACCGTGATCAGCCCGAGGCAAGCGACAATGAACTGCATCGAAATCCAAGACCTGCTGTCGTCGTACTTTGACGACGAGCTTTCGGTGGATGCGCGAGTGTCGGTTGCTGAGCATGTTCGGCAATGTGAGACTTGTTCGGAATTGCTGGACGGGTATCAGAAGCTGAGTAAATCGATATCCGCAGCACCAGTCGGTCTCGTATCAGAGAACGTCTGGGCGAGCATCGTCGAAGAGCTGGATCGTACTGGCCAGATTTCTGAACAGCCGAAAATCGTGGTGGCTTCCGCAGCGAAAGTCCGGCGTCCTTGGTTGACCCGTGCGACGGTCTGGCGTCTGGCCATCGCGGCATCGATTTTGTTGGTGATCGGGTTGAGCGTTTGGCTTCGCCACGACGACGCCATGTCGGAGATGCATGACGAGCACGGGCCGGAATTCGTCGCGACGATGGACCACTACCTGGAAATTTTGCCAGAGAATCCGGACCAAGCGGAACAGTTCCTGCTGGGCAAGTACGACGGCAAGGTGGTTTCACCGGACCGGGCAATCAGCTTGGTGGGCTATCGTCCGGCCGTCGCTGAGGGACTTCCGGATGGCTATGCGCTCGCGTCCACAAGTGTTCTGAAGATGCCCTGTTGCACCTGCTTCAAGTCAGTGTGCAAGCGAGACGACGGGTCAATACTTGTGCTGTTTGAGCACGACGATGAGAAAGCCGCTTGGTTCGGGAAGCGTCCAACATCCATGGCAATGTGCGGTGACAAGGAGTGCTGTCTTGTGGACCTGAAGTCAAGTATTGCGGCGACATGGCGGGAAGGCCGCCGAAGCCTGACGGCGGTAGGCGCGCGGGATCAGACCGAGGTGGCGAAGTTGGTTAAGTGGTTTAAGGAAAGCTGAACAAGAACAATGAAACAACTCATCAAACGTCTCGTCACGCAAGCCTGGTTTCTGCAAGCGATCGCATGTCTTTCGATCGGCTTCGCCGCAGCATGGTCGTTGCGCGGGCCAAGCAGTTCTTCCGAATCTTCGCCGACAACAACGACCGTCTCTGGCGACGGTGCTGAGCAAGCCTCAATCTGGACGTGCAGTATGCACCCTCAAATCCGGCGTGACGGGCCGGGTAGTTGCCCGATCTGCGGCATGGACTTAGTTCCGGTGAGGAAATCAGCGGGCGGTGTTCGTACCGTTTCGATTAACGCGGACATCCAAAAGTTGATGAAAATCGAAACGGTGCCGGTTTCGCACCGATACGTGACTGCCGACGTTCGTATGGTCGGAAAAATTGAGTATGACGAAACCAGATTGTCGCACATTACAGCATGGGTATCCGGGCGACTCGATCGGCTATACGTGGACTATACCGGGGTTGAAGTTAACAAGGGCGATCACATGGCGTACATCTACAGCGAGGAACTCTACACCGCGCAGGAAGAACTGATCGCGGCTCTTGAGTCAAACGCCAGTCGTCCATCTTCGCGGTTCGTCACTCCGATCGACTTGGCCGAATCCGCGAGAGAGAAGCTACGGTTGCTTGGAATCACAGAGAAACAGATTCAAGAGATTGAGCAAAAAGGCAAGGCCGATGAACACATCACCATCTATTCACCGATCGGCGGCGTGGTCATTGAAAAGCTCCGGCAAGAAGGCGATCGAGTCCGCACGGGTGATCGCATCTATACGGTGGCCGACCTGAATCACCTCTGGGTTCAGATGGATGCTTACGAGTCGGACTTGGCGTGGCTGAGGTATGGGCAAGAGGTCGAATTCACAACCGAGGCGTATCCGGGTGAAGTGTTCTCGGGGCGCATCGCGTTCATCGACCCGGTGCTCGACAAGATGACACGAACTGTCAAGGTCCGCGTCAACGTTTCTAACGAAGATGGACGGTTGAAACCAGAAATGTTCGTTCGTGCAATCGTTCGCTCGAAAATCGCTGCGGGCGGAAGAGTGCTTGATGCTTCGCTTGCGGGAAAATGGATCAGCCCAATGCACCCAGAGATCGTCAAGGACGAACCAGGCGAATGCGACATTTGCGCAATGCCTCTCGTGAGGGCGGAATCGCTCGGCTACGTCACTGCGGAGCCTAGCGACACTGCGAAGCCGCTAGTAATTCCGGTGACCGCAGCATTGCTTACCGGAACACGCGCCATCGTCTACGTCCAAGTCCCCGATGCCGAGGAGCCAACCTACGAAGGCCGCGAAATCGTTCTCGGTCCGCGGGCTGGTGATTACTACTTGGTCAAGACGGGTTTGAAGGAAGGGGAACTCGTTGTCACGAATGGAAATTTCAAACTCGACAGTGCCCTGCAAATTTCTGCCAAGCCGTCCATGATGACGCCTGAAGGGGGGGGTGGCGGAGGCGGGCATAACCACGGGGGTGGTGCGATGCCAACCGGAGATGGCGACGCGATGCAGATGGCGGGAGGCAATGGAATGTCTCTGCCGCGTGAGCTGAAAATGAGGTTGATGCTAACGATTGAGTCCGTGTCAGCCATCGGGGAAGCGGTCGAGGCTGCAGAACTGAATCGGATTCGCGAATCGTTCAGGTCTCTCGGGCAGAACATCGCTGGGATTGATCCGAACGCGCTGCCAGGTGACATGGGTGACCAGCTTGGCGAATTCGTAATGCTGTTGGCAAATGATGCTGTCGAGGGAAGTGATATTCAGTCCCTACAGAATGCCGACCGGGTGTCGCTGCTAACGAAGCGTCATGCCGAGCGTCTACAAGAGATGTTTGGACTGTTTCATGCGGGGCATCAAATGGCTGAGAAGCAGTTGGATGTTCCGGATGCCTTTCGTCAGCAGTTGAGCCAGCTCATTCCGCCTTATCTTTCCATCAGTCGGTCACTCGCAGCAGACGATTCAAATGTGGCATTCGCGTCTGTCGGCGGTTTGCAGCAGGCGGTCAATTCGATCAATGGCCAGTCGTTGCAGGGCAAGACAGCCGAACGTTGGAAGGCAGAATACATCAGTCTATCGAAGATCGCCGATAGACTCGCAGATGCTTCCGATTTGGACTCGATCCGTTCTGCGTTTGCGCTGCTTTCGGATCAGCTCTTGACCTTACATCGATCATTCGGATTTGCCGGAGCCGACCAATTGTTTGAATTGCACTGCCCGATGGCTTTCGATGGCCGCGGCGCAAGCTGGATTCAGACCGACGATTCCGTTCGCAATCCGTATTACGGAGCTTCGATGCTGAAATGTGCGGACAAGGTAGAGAAGTTGGGAGTTGCCAAGTCAGGGAGTGAGGGAGACAGCGAGAGTGGCACTCTAGGAGCTGACCATCAACACTGATTTATCTCCGTGCCTCCCGGACTCTTCACTCCCCGACTCCCGAATAAATACAAATGTTTGACCCGTCCGACCTACCCGACGACATCAAGCAAGCCCGCAAGTCATTTCTTGGAAGTGTGATTTGGTTTTGCCTGCACAACAAACTTGTAATCTTGCTTGTCGTCCTGGCAACATTGACATGGGGCGCGATGGTCGCTCCGTTCGATTGGGACTTGAGGGGATTGCCTCGCGATCCAGTTCCCGTCGATGCGATCCCTGACATTGGCGAAAACCAGCAGATCGTCTTCACCGAGTGGATGGGGCGATCACCGCAAGATGTCGAAGATCAGATCGGATATCCGCTGACCGTCGCCTTGTTAGGCATTCCCGAAGTCAAGACGATTCGCAGCTATTCGCTGTTTGGCTTCTCGTCGATCTTCATTATCTTCAATGACGATGCGGAGTTCTATTGGTCGCGGAGTCGCGTGCTTGAAAAGCTAAACAGCCTTCCGGCAGGGACATTGCCCGAAGGAGTCCAGCCCGCGCTCGGTCCCGATGCAACGGCACTGGGGCAAGTCTATCTGTATACACTCGAAGGCCATGATCCAGATGGAGTCCCGACAGGTGGTTGGGACTTGGACGAGCTGCGGACGATTCAGGATTGGTACGTTCGCTATTCACTAACGTCGGCTGAGGGCATCAGCGAAGTCGCATCGATTGGAGGGTTTGTTCGCGAGTACCAAATTGACGTAGACCCCGATGCCATGCGAGCTGCTGGCGTGAGTCTCGCCGATGTTTTCCAGTCAGTGAAAATGACAAATGTCGACGTGGGCGCTCGGACCATTGAACTCAATAAGGCCGAGTATGTGATTCGTGGCCTGGGATTCATTGAACAGATTGACGACATCGAAAAAACTGTTCTGCGAGTTGCGGATAATGTCCCAATCACTATCAAGGACGTTGCGACGGTTTCACTCGGTCCCGCGCTCAGGCGGGGGGCATTGGACAAGGCAGGGGCGGAGGCCGTCGGCGGGGTCTGCGTCGTTCGATTTGGCTACAACCCTCTTGAAGCGATCAAGAACATCAAGGGGCGGGTCACGGAGATTTCGCCCGGGCTGCCCTCGAAGGTAATCATCGATTATTTGATGACCACTCAGGATCAAGTCGATGCCTACGCGGTGGCGAACGACTTGAATCCAATCACGAAGCCGGGGGCGTCTCATGACCAGTGGGTGAAGCACCTGCGTTCCCAGCCACGCGAACAGTGGCCTGCGTGGATCACGACTAGTCAGGTGACGGTCGTGCCGTTTTACGACCGTACCGGGGTCATTTACGAAACGCTCGGCACCCTGAATACGGCACTGACCGAAGAAATCCTGGTCACGATCATTGTGATCTTGGTGATGGTCCTGCACATGCGCAGTTCGATTTTGATTAGCGCATTGCTTCCGCTCGCCGTTCTGATGTGCTTCATCGCGATGAAAGCATTCGGCGTGGACGCAAACATCGTTGCGTTGTCAGGTATTGCGATTGCGATCGGCACCATGGTCGATATGGGGATCATATTGTGTGAGAACATCTTAAAGCAATTGGATGAAGCAGGCCCGGATGATGACACGGGGCACGTCATCTTTCGGGCGGCGCACGAAGTGGCTAGCGCCGTACTGACCGCGGTTTCGACGACGGTGGTCAGTTTCCTGCCCGTATTCACGATGATTGCAGCAGAGGGAAAGCTCTTCAGACCACTCGCATTTACCAAAACGTTTGCTCTTGCGGCTTCGGTGATCGTTGCATTAACGATCATTCCCCCAGCGGCTCACATTCTTTTTGGAGGACGAATCAAGTCTGAAACACTTCGTCGTGCGGCGATGATTGCACTCATCATCGCAGGAATCGTCGCAATGTTCGTGGTGACGTGGTGGGTTGGCGCGATCGTCATTGGCTTGGGCGCCTATAAGTTGATCGAAGAAAGAATTCCTAAAAAGTATCAGCGATTTGGCCCCTACGCGGCTAGCGCGATCGCCGTTCTCGTGGTTGGATTTCTGTTGACCGACCACTGGTTGCCTCTTGGACCGGAAAAAGGCTTGTTCCGGAACCTGATGTTTGTTGGAGGATTGATCGGCGGCCTGCTTGGATTCTTCACGATCTTTCAACGATTCATCTACGAACCTCTGTTGCGTTGGTGCTTGGCTCACAAATTGCTGTTTTTGTCGTTGCCAGCGTTGATTTTGCTCTTCGGCGCATCCGCGTGGCAGGGTTTTGATCGCATCTTCGGATTCGTCCCCAAAGTTACTTCGTTCGTCGGTGTTTCTGAATTGACGGTTCGCCAGTCGAGTCCTTGGTCGGCGTTGTCTGCGGCACTTCCTGGTTTGGGAAAAGAGTTCATGCCGCCGCTGGATGAAGGTTCGTACTTGTATATGCCGACCACGATGCCGCACGCTTCCATTGGTGAAGCGATGGATGTGCTGCAACTACAAAACAAATTCCTGGTCTCGATTCCCGAAGTCGAATCAGTGGTCGGCAAGATCGGCAGGGCGGAAAGTCCGCTTGATCCCGCGCCGATTTCGATGATTGAGACCTATATCACATACAAATCGGAGTACAAAACTGACAAAGACGGGCATCGTCTGAAGTTCCAATTCGACGAAAAGTCAGGCGGGTTCGTTCGTGATAAGTTCGGTGAACTGGTGGAGGATGAGAATGGTCGACCATTTCGTCAGTGGCGCGACGAGATCAAGACGCCGAACGACATCTGGGAAAAAATCACCGAAGCCGCTGATATACCTGGCACAACATCCGCTCCAAAGCTGCAGCCGATCGCTGCCCGAATCGTGATGTTGCAAAGCGGGATGCGTGCACCGATGGGGATGAAAGTCAAAGGCCCCGATCTGGAAACGATCGAAAAGGTTGCGCTCCAGATCGAGGGTTTGTTGAAGCAGGTTCCGACCGTTCAAGCATCCGCTGTGATCGCGGACCGCATCGTCGGCAAGCCGTATCTGGAAATCGACATCGACCGAGACGCCATTAAACGATATGGACTGCACATTCGCAGCGTGCAAGACGTGATCGAAGTCGCAATCGGAGGCCGCCGAATTACGACGACTGTCGAGGGCCGGGAGCGTTATCCGGTGAGGGTCCGCTACGCTCGTGAACTTCGCGACGAGGCGGAATCCCTAGGACGCATCCTGGTCCCCACGCCAATGGGGTCACAGATTCCACTTGAGCAACTTGCGGAAATTCGTTACGTGCGAGGTCCACAGGTCATCAAGAGTGAAGACACATTCCTGCTTGGCTACGTACTGTTCGACATGAAGTCGGGCAATGCAGAGGTCGATGTCGTCGAGGATGCGCAGGCCTTTTTGCAAGAGAAGATCGACAGCGGTGAGCTGATTCTACCGGCGGGAGTCAGCTACACGTTTGCGGGCAACTACGAGAACCAGTTGCGTTCCCAAAAAACGCTGATGGTTGTGCTGCCGCTTGCGTTGGGGATCATCTTCTTGATTCTCTACATGCAGTTCAAATCGGTCATTACGACTTCGCTCGTTTTCAGCGGTATCATGATTGCGTGGTCGGGCGGCTTTATCATGCTATGGCTCTATGGGACTGAGTGGTTCTTAAACTTTGACCTGTTCGGGACCGACATGCGGACTCTGTTCCAGGTCCACACGATCAACCTCAGTGTCGCCGTTTGGGTTGGCTTCCTGGCACTATTCGGAATTGCCAGCGATGATGGAGTTGTGATCGCATCCTACCTCGACGAGAGCTTTCGCAAAGACCGAATCACCAACATCGAACATGCACGCGAAGCAACGGTCACCGCCGGCGTGCGTCGTGTTCGTCCGTGCTTGATGACCACGGCAACCACACTGCTGGCACTCATCCCCGTGCTTACCTCCACCGGCCGAGGCAGTGACATCATGGTGCCGATGGCCATTCCCAGCTTCGGCGGCATGACGATCGAGATCATGACGATGCTAGTTGTGCCTGTGCTGTATTGCAGTGCGATGGAGTGGAAATTGCGACTGGGAATCAAAGACGAGCGGTTCGCAAAGGACGCTTAGATACGCTTCATGCAAATGGCAGCCGTAGTCGAACTTGCCTTGCCGTAAACGTTTTCCCAACCTATACTAATGTCTTAGAGTCCTATCAACCTACAGGATTGCCATCCTCTTGATGTTCCGTCTTCTGTTCATCTCGTTCATCACACTACGTGTGGTTGCGTGTCCCGTATTTTGTGCGGCGGGCGGGGATGTTGCGTCGACAGCAGGAGTTGAGAAGGTTGGTAGCTGTCACTGTGGACACGAACAATCCACTCCATGCGATGACCGTCAGTTGCCGCCGGGAAATGCCCCGTGTGACAACCCTTGCCCCTGCGACACCGGATGCGTTTGTCTCGTAACGCCAGAGTCAAATTCCCGCACCGTGTCAGCGGACTTCCAGCTGTTGTCGGATTGGACGCCGCTGTGTCTGGAAACGCTGGACCTGTCCAAATTGCTTGCAAAACGTTGCGAAGAACGACATCCGCAACGGTTTGATCTGCAAAGCGGGCGAGACGTGCGTCTCGTTTACGCCTCTCTATTGCTGTAGGCCACTGCTGGCCCACGTTGGTTGACCCTCGAAATCGGTTTGTGATGGCGATTGCGCTCGCCGCATGTTGCGACACCGCGTTCGAGTTCATTTCTGGTCGGCCTGTGTCCGTTGGTTGAATGCTCGAATTGCATTTTTGCGGTTCGCGTTTGTCCCGTCTATCCCAGCAGGAGTTCTGCAATGAGTCAGTCAGTCGTCAATGCGCCGGAGGAAAATCCGCGTCCCGCCTCCGCCGAATCTTCGGCCAACGGACGGCCCGTGCATACTTCCGAGATCGAAACGCCAACCAAAAATGGTAGCCCCATCCGGCGATTTGTCTCGCTTGCCCTTGGTAGCATCGGGCCGACGTTGGTTCTGATCGGCTTTGCCGCGGTCTTTTACTACGGGCATCACAACGATTGGCGAATTCCAAAGTTTGCCGCGTTGACCGGGAGTGTCGAGGCGGTCGCCGACGATTGGTGTGAAGAACATGCCGTGCCGGAGTCGATCTGCGTCGAGTGCGATCCCACCCTGATTCCTACAGGCCCCGACTACGGTTGGTGCGCGGTCCATGGCGTGCACAACTGCGTGTTGGATCACCCCGATGTCGCTCAACTGAAGGAGACGCCGTCGATCTCGCCGAACGATCTTGAGCGAGCCGCACGAGCATTGGCCGTGGCTCCGCGAAAAGAGAACAACAGCGCCTGCAAGATTTATCAGGCCCGCATTCAGTTCGCATCCATTGAGTCACTGAAGCAGGCTGGCGTTGATGTGGAACTCGTCGATCGTGCTCCAATCGTCGAAGCGATCACCGGCAGCGGCGAGATTGTTTACGACCCAACTCGCCGGGCCAGCCTGGCATCCCGATTGCCAGGTACCGTCTGGTCGGTGGCCAAGAATGTGGGCGATTCGGTCGCAAAAGGCGAAGTCCTAGCGATCATCGATGCGGCGCAGGTCGGCGAGTTGAAAACGACGTTGCTGCGAGCTCTTGCGGAAGAACGGTTGCAGAAGCAAAACGTCGACCGGCTGGCTGATACGCGCGGTGCTGTTCCTGGTTCGCGAATTCTGGATGCGAGAGCCGCCTTGGCCAAGGCCCAGGCGGACGTGTTGGCCGCCGACCAGTCGTTGCGAAATTTAGGGTTGCCTGTCGATATCGATTCGCTGAACGGGTTGAGCGAACAAGAGGTGCTCGACCGACTGCGGCTAGTGGGGATTCCCGATGACGTCCGTCGGCAGATCGACTCGCCAGCGATCACGTCAAACTTGCTACCGATTCGCTCGCCGATCGACGGCACGGTGACCGAGCGAAATGTCGCTCCCGGCGAAGTCGTCGATCCGGCACGGATCCTGTTCGATGTCGCCGACATTCGCCAAATGTGGTTGACGTTGAACCTGCCGCTGGAAAACCTCAATCAACTGGCCGTCGGTCAGAAAGTTCATTTCCACGCTGATGGGAGCCGGGAGAAGATTGAAGGAACTCTCGATTGGATTTCGACGTCGGCCGATCGGATGACGCGTTTGGTGCAGGTCCGCGCGGTGCTTCGCAATCCCGACGGACGCCTTCGCAATGAGACGTTCGGCACCGGCGAAGTGATTCTGCGCGAAGAGTCCGACTCTATCGTGATTCCCACGGGCGCGTCGCACTGGGAAGGTTGCTGCCAAGTTGTTTTCGTGCGTGACAAGCATTACTTCGATAGCCCCGACAGTTTCAAAGTCTTTCACGTCCGTTCGGTACGCCTGGGTGCCACGAACGGCGAATTTACGGAGGTCATCTCTGGCGTCCTGCCCGGCGAAGTGATCGCGACCGACGGTAGCGACGTGCTACGGGCTCAGCTTCTTAAAAACAACTTAGGCGCAGGCTGTGACTGCGTCGCCGAATAGGGAGAGCACGGATGCTTAATTGGCTGATCGACTTTTCGCTCAAGCACCGCGCGTTGGTGATTCTGGCGGCGTTGTTGTTTGCGGTCGTTGGTGGATTCTCGCTGCGTCAACTCGATATTGACGCGTTCCCCGACACCACTCCGGTGCAAATCCAAATCAATACGGTCGCGCCGTCGCTGGCCTCCGAGGAGATCGAACGGCAGATCACCTTTCCCGTTGAGCAAGCGATCAGTGGGCTGCCAGGGTTGAACCAGTTGCGTTCAATTTCCAAGTTCGGACTGTCACAAGTCGTTGTAATTTTCGACGATGGAATCGACATCTACTTTGCACGGCAACTGATCAACGAACGTCTCTCGACTGTTGAATTACCCGATGGTATCCAGCGTCCCCAAATGGGGCCGGTCTCGACGGGTTTGGGTGAAGTCTTTCACTACGTCTTGATCATGGACGGCGTGGACTTCTCAAAAACCTCCAAGCAAGAACGAATCAATCGGATGACCGAGTTGCGGACGATCCATGATTGGGTTGTCAAACCGCAACTGCGATCGGTTCGCGGCGTGGCCGAGGTCAACAGTTGGGGCGGCTACGAAAAACAGTACCAGGTTCGCCTCGACCCCGAACGCTTGTTCAAATACGGATTGACGTTTGAGGAAGTCGCGGGCGCACTCGAATCGAACAACGAAAACGTCGGCGGCGGCACGGTCACCGACGGCAGCGAAATGTTGTTGGTTCACGGCGTCGGTCGAACCGTCAACATCGGGGAGATCGAAGACATCGTGATCGCCGCCGTCGATGGTGTGCCGGTGCGGGTCAGAGACGTGGCCGACGTAGAGATCGGACACGAGATTCGTCGTGGTGCCGTGACGGCCAACGGACGTGGCGAAGCCGTGTTGGGTTTGGGCTTCATGCTGATGGGTGAGAATAGCAACGACGTGACTTGGTCGATCAAAGAAAAGATCGCCAGCATTCAGGAAACGTTGCCAGCGGGCGTGAAAATCCAAACGGTCTACGACCGCACGGAACTGATTGACCACGTCATTCACACGGTCCAAAAGAATCTTTTCGAGGGCGGGCTGCTTGTGGTCGCGGTGTTGTTCATCTTTCTGGGCAATCTGCGAGCCGGGCTGATCGTTGCTTTAGCGATTCCGCTTTCGATGCTATTTGCATTTTCGGGAATGTTGAAGTTCGGCATCGCCGCCAGCCTGCTGAGCCTCGGTGCGATCGACTTCGGCTTGGTCGTCGATAGCTCGGTCGTGATGATCGAAAATTGCGTGCGTCACCTAGCGCATGACAAACACGGTAAAAGTCGACTCGAGATCATTCGCGACGCGGCCGTTGAGGTTCGCAAACCGACGATGTTTGGCGAGCTGATCATCATGATCGTCTACCTGCCAATCCTGACGCTTGAGGGAGTCGAAGGAAAACTGTTTCGCCCGATGGCGTTGACGGTGATCATGGCACTCGCCGGTTCGATGGTGTTGTCACTGACGCTGATGCCGGTCTTGGCCAGTCTGTTTCTACCCAAGAACATTCAAGAGAAAGAACCGCTGCTGATTCGAGTTCTCAAACGACTCTACGCCCCGGTGCTGCGATTTACGATGCACCACAAGACGTTTGTCATCGGGTCGGCATTGTTGCTTCTGGTCAGTGTCTTTGGACTGGTCGCGCCCAACCTTGGCAGTGAATTTGTTCCGCGATTGTCCGAAGGTGCGATTACGATCAACGTGGTCCGATTGGCGGGCACGACGCTGGAGGAATCGATTCGCTACAACACGCAAATGGAGCAAGTGTTGTTGGAAAAATTTCCCGACGAGATCGCACAAGTTTGGAGTCGTATCGGAACGGCCGAAGTCGCTACTGATCCGATGGGAACTGAGTTGACGGACTTGTTCATCACGCTTCATCCGCGAGAACAATGGACACGAGCCGAAACACAGGAAGAACTGACGGTCATGGTTCAGGAGGAATTGCGGGATTTACCAGGCCCGCGGCTCGCGATGTCCCAGCCGATCGAGATGCGAATGAACGAGATGATCTCGGGGGTTCGCAGCGACGTTGCCGCCATCCTGTACGGTGACGACCTCGACTTGATGGTTGAAAAAGCCAGCGAGATCGAGCGGGCGCTCAACTCCATTCCCGGCTCCGAGGACGTCAAGGTCGAGCAGGTCTCCGGCCAACCGTTGCTGCAAATTCGTATCAAACAAGATGAGATTGCACGCTATGGAATCGCCGCCAGCACAGTCATGAATCTGGTGCGTTCACTCGGCACTCATAACGTCGGCGAGGTCTACGAAGGCCAGTTGCGATTCCCGCTGATCATTCGTCTTCCGGAAAAGGCGCGAGCTGATCCAGAGGCGATCAAACAAATCCTGGTCGCGACGCCTTCTGGCCAGCGAATCCCGTTGGAACGACTGGCGACGATCGAGAAAGTTGATGGCCCCAATACGATCAAACGCGATTGGTATCAGCGACGGATCACGATCGAATCGAACGTGCGTGGCCGCGACTTGGGCAGCTTCGTTGCGGAGGCCCAACGAGTCATTGCCGAAAAGGTTCCATTGCCGCCGGGCCGTTATCGCGTTGAGTGGGGCGGGCAATTTGAAAACTTAGAGCGTGCTCAACTGCGGCTGATGATCGTCGTGCCGATCGCGCTGCTGATGATTCTGTCGTTGCTGTACATGACCTATCGAAACTGGATCGACTCGCTGCGAGTCTTTACCGGTGTCCCGTTTGCGTGGATTGGCGGGATTCTGGCGTTGTGGATTCGCGACATGCCATTTTCGATTTCCGCAGCAGTCGGCTTCATTGCGTTGTCTGGCGTCGCGGTGCTCGATGACATGCTGCTTGTGTCAACGATTCGACAACTGCGGCGAAAAGGCCGCTCACTTGACGAAGCCGTCGAAGAAGCCGCGATGACGCGATTGCGTCCGATCTTGATGACGACGCTCGTGGCCAGCCTCGGTTTCGTGCCGATGGCATTCAGCACGGGCATGGGCGCGGAAGTCCAACGACCACTGGCGACGGTGGTCATCGGCGGTGTGTGCAGTGCGATGGTGATGAGTTTGCTCGTGCTACGAGTGCTCTACGTCGTGTTCAACAAGCCGATCGAGAAGTTTGACGGAGACGGTGGCGATGATGACGGTCATCATCGCGAACCCGATGAACCCACCGATCCTGAGATCGAGCACAAGGCCGGTTCGAGGCGAATGCCCCAGCCCGATCGCGTGCCGGAACCAGCGACGGTTTAGTTACCCCCCCTTTGTTCGGCTTTGCCGAAGGAGATTAGAGATGACGATGAGTTGGATTTTTGTGACGCGTGCAACCGCGTTGTCGATGTTGGTCGGCGCACTGGTGCTGGCCGGATGCGGCAACAGCGAAACGGCCTCCGACGGGACCGCCGATTCGGTTGCGGCAACCAACGTCGATCACAGCCACGGTGGATGGTGGTGTGTTGAACATGGTGTGCCCGAGGAGGAGTGTGCGCTCTGCGACAAATCGCTGGTGTCGAAGTTCAAGGATGACGGAGATTGGTGCGATGAGCACGACCGACCGGAATCACACTGCTTCATTTGCAGCCCCAAACGATTCGACAAGTTCGCATCACGATACGAAGCCAAAACGGGTCACAAGCCACCGCAACCGGAGGAATAGAACAGTCCTTAGCGGAAGCCGCCAAGGTTTTTGGCTTAATCAAAAGTTTGCCGCGTTTGCCGAAAGACTTTACGTCGTTGGCTACGCAACTTTTCGCCCTCCCATCTGAAGGAGATCACCTTGTGACGTTCACGAACGCCGAAAGGCCCGATCATTTCAATATCTAAGTTTGTTTACTGAAAGGAATCTGAAAATGTTCCGTACCTCCCTATGTCTCGCTCTGACGTTCGCTCTTGCCGTTTGCATGACCGCCCCAAGCCGGGCTGCGACGACGATCAACGCTGCCACATCGACCGCGAAAACGACCATCACCTTGAAGGTTCTCACTTGCGAGAGCTGTGCCAAGAAGGTGGCCACCAAATTGACGGAAGTTCCTGGCGTCGGCGGCGTCAAGACGGATGTCAAGTCCAAGACCGCGATCGTGGTCCCCAAGGGTGACGCGATCCTTTCGCCTCTCAAATTGTGGGAAGCGATCGAAAAAGCTGGCAAGGAACCGGTGAAGCTCGAAGGCCCGAGCGGAACGTTCACGTCCAAACCGAAGCAATAGTATTTCGGTCGACTGAAATTGCGGGGCCGCTGGTGCTGGAATCCCACTCAGCACGAGCGGCCTTTCTTAATACAAAACAACAGAAAAGCATGAGCGACGAAACCAAGACAGACGGAATCTCCAGCGAAGACAAATCCGAACGACGAACGCTGACATGGGTGTTGTTGATCAACTTCTCCCAAGCGTTGCTCGCCGGAATTGTTGGCTTCATCGCACAATCCACAGGTCTGTTGGGGGCAGGTTTAGATAACCTCGGTGATTCGTTTGTCTACTTCGCGAGCCTGTATGCGGTCGGTCGATCCGTGACGGCAAAATCGCGGGTCGCCAAATTGTCGGGCGTCTTGTTGGTGGCGATGGCCATCGGCTTGGTGAGTGACGTCATCCGGCGGTTCGTTTCCGGTTCTGATCCCGTCGGCTGGGCAATGATCGTCGTGGCAATCATCAACGCGGCAACAAATGTGGTCTGCCTGCGATTGCTGCGATCTCGTCGCGAGGAAGGCGTGCATTTGCAGGCGTCCTGGATATTCACCACCAATGACATGATTGCCAACTTGGGCATCGTGCTCTCGGGGATTGCCGTCATTTTCTTCCAGTCACAAATTCCCGATCTGGTAATCGGAGTGCTCGTCGCTGGAATTGTCGTCAAAGGCGGCTTTGAAATATTGTCGAGTGCCAAGGAAGCGAAAAAGAGCGACCGTGCGAATTCCGGAGGCGAAACATGAGCCGACCAACACCATTCGTAGCGGAAGCCGCCAAGGCTTTCGACGCCGCGTCTCAATACCGAAACACTTGGTGTGTTCCGCTACGTATCACGTCTGCGTTTCTCTTTCTCGCCGCATTCATTTCAGGATGTCAACGACCGACTCCACAAACGGATGCGAATGCTGGCGACCATTCATCAGCAATCCAACTCACCGACGACAACTTTCAAAGCGAAGTGATCGAGAGCGACCTGCCGGTCTTGGTCGACATGTGGGCTCCATGGTGTGGGCCGTGTATCGAAATGAAACCCACGATTGAAGAGTTCGCCGCAGAGATCAAGGGTACTGCGAAAGTTGGTGCGCTGAATGTCGATGAGAATCCGTTCGTAACCGAGAAATATGAGATCGACAAATACCCGACGTTGATCCTTTTTGAGGGCGGGGTGGAAGTGAAACGCGTTTATGGAAAGAAGACGCTTGAACAGCTTCGCGTCATTCTCAGTGACTAGACAAACGAAATCAACAATGCCAAATAGATATGGGAGGAAAACAAAAAATGACTCGAATACCGAAACATGGCGGACTGGACCATTCGCTATCGCTTTTGAGCGACCCCTATCGGTATATCACCAAAACCTGCGATCGACTGGAAACCGATGTGTTCCACACCCGGTTGCTGTTGCAGAAAGTCATCTGCATGAGAGGCAAGGAAGCGGCGAAGTTGTTCTATGACACCAGCCGTTTCTCGCGTGAGGGCGTCTCTCCATCGCATATTGCTAAGACGTTGTTCGGCCAAGGCGGAGTGCAGGGTTTGGATGACGAGGCACACCTGCATCGTAAAGCCATGTTCATGTCGATCGTTCGGCACGAGCGAGTCGACAAATTGGCCGCAACCTTTCGCGACGTGTTTCAGCAGCGACTGGTTCAATGGACCAAGATGAACTCTGTTCTGCTGTATCGGCAGGTTCAAGAGATAATCACGATTGCCGTTTGTCGGTGGGCGGGAGTCCCGCTGCCGGACGGGGACGTAGATCGACGCACGACGCAGCTTGCGTCGCTTTTCGACTACGCGGCCAACATCGGTCCCAAGCATTGGTACGCCAGAATCGCACGCAAGCAGACCAACGCGTGGCTGGGCGAGCTGATCGAGCAAGTCCGTCGCGCCGACTATCAGCCGCCAAAGAACTCCGCCGCTGAAATCATCGCACTCCATCGCGAGCTTGACGGCAATCAACTTTCGACGCATGTTGCCGCCGTTGAACTGAACAATGTGATTCGTCCGACGATCGCCGTGTCGGCCTTCATTGTCCAGTCCGCTCACGCCTTGCACCAGCATCCGGAATACCGTCAGCGAATTGCCGACGGTGAAGACGGGCTTTTGCAGTGCTTTGCCCAAGAGGTTCGCCGGTTCTATCCGTTCTTTCCATTCGCCGGCGCGAAGACTCGCGAGTCGTTCGTGTGTAATGGCTACCGATTTCCGGCAGGCCAGAAGGTGCTGCTGGATTTGTATGGCACGGATCATGATCCAAGGATTTGGGAGTTGCCGGACAAATTTGATCCAGACCGGTTCAAGAACTGGCAACGCTGTCCGTTCAGCCTGATCCCACAGGGCGGCGGAGACTACGCCACCAACCATCGCTGCCCCGGCGAACCGATCGCAATCGAACTGATGAAAGTGGCCTTGGATTTGCTAGTCAACTACTGCCAGTACGAAGTTCCCGAACAGGAGCTGGCGATCGACATGCGACGGATGCCCGCTATCCCTGCCAGTGGCTTCACGATCATGAAATTGAATTTGGCAAATGGCGGAAAGGCATCGGCGTGACAGATGAGTCAAACAGGAAGCAAGGTATTCGACGTGGGATGTACGTCGAGGTCGCCAGTCTGGCCTACAACGTTGCCGAGGTTGCCATCTCGATGACCGCCGCATTCATGACCGGCAGTTCCGCGCTGATCAGTTGGGGCGTGGACAGCATCGTTGAAGGAAACTTGGCGGCGTTCATGATCTGGCGGCTCGGTGGTGAGGTGCAGGGTATTTCCGAACGCCAAGTCTTGAAACGCAAAAAAGATCGCTCTGTCGGTGCTTTCCGCTGCGTTCACGATCGCAGTGTTGTTCATCTGCTATGAAGCGATCAGCAAGTTCATCAGTGGTGAAAAATCGGACACGTCATGGTGGGGCATTGGCATCTTGTTGGTGTCGTTGTTTGTCAAACCGTTGTTGGCATGGGGCAAGTATCACTACGGCAAGAAAACGGGTTCGCCGACGCTGAAGTACGACGCGATTGACACGATGATCTGCGAGTACCAAACGATCGTCGTGCTCGTTGGTATCGGCTTGGTTCAGTGGCAAGGTTGGTGGTGGGCCGACCCAGTGGCTGCCTTGTTGATCGTGCCGTATGGTGCGTGGGAGGCGTTTGAGGCGGGACGCGATGCTTGGAAGGTTGACCCATCAAACGCTGAAACGGAAGAGAAAAACGAATGAACCAATCAGAAGACCAACGATTACGCCTTCGTATTCACGGGATGGACTGTGCCGAAGAAGTTTCGATCTTGAAGCGGGAATTGGTTCCGCTGGTCGGTAGCGATGATCGGCTTGGATTTGACCTGCTTAACGGCAAGTTGACGGTGAATCTTGACGGTGCCGATGTGACGCAGGGTGACGTGCTGGCCGTAATCGAGCGAACCGGATTGCGTGCTGAGGTCTGGGACGATGCCCCGGACCGCGACGGTGAATTGACGTTTTGGCAACGCAACCAACGCACAGTCATGACGACAATCAGTGGCGTGGCAGGCGGAATCGGTTTGGCATTGCAGTTGTCGCTAGGCGAAGCGGACGAAAGCCTCCCAGTGATTGCGATCAGCTTCTATCTGATCAGCATCGCGACCGGTTTACTGTTGGTGCTTCCCAAGGCGTGGCATTCGCTGGTTGCGCTTCGGCCGGACTTGAATTTATTGATGTCCGTCGCAGTTGTCGGGGCGATTGCGATCGGTGAATGGTTTGAGGGGGCTGCGGTCGCGTTTCTGTTTTCGGTTTCACTGTTGCTTGAATCATCGAGCGTTGGCCGTGCGCGGCGTGCGATTGCTTCGCTGATGGACTTGTCACCGCCTACGGCTCACCTTCGAGACGAAGACGGGAAGATCAGTGACGTGGCTCCGGCGGACGTGCCGGTTGGCTTCACGGTCGTCGTGCGTCCCGGCGAAAAGATTCCGCTTGATGGTCGAGTTCTCGTTGGCATCAGCGGCGTGAATCAGGCTCCGATCACCGGAGAAAGCGTTCCCGTTGAAAAGGAACCCGGTGACGAAGTGTTTGCCGGAACGATCAATGGTGACGGTATACTTGAAATCGAAACGACGAAAGCCGCTGACGATACAACGCTGGCTCGGATCATCAAGATGGTGGGCGATGCCGGTTCCAAGCGTGCTCCATCGGAAAAGTGGGTCGAGAAGTTCGCGGCGGTGTATACGCCTGTGGTGATGATTGTCGCGTTGCTGATGCTGGTGATCCCGCCGTTGGCTTTCGGTGGTGATTGGTCCGTATGGCTTTACCGTTCGCTTGTGTTGCTGGTCATCGCGTGCCCGTGTGCTCTCGTGATTTCAACCCCCGTGAGTGTGGTGGCTGCCTTGGCGGCTGCTGCCCGAAATGGGGTTCTGATCAAAGGTGGCGTGTTCATCGAGTTGCCCGCTCAACTGAAGGCGATTGCGATGGACAAGACCGGTACTCTCACACAGGGAGCGCCTGCCGTGGTGGATGTTGTGCCGATGAACGGTCACAACGAAGCCGAACTTCTGATGCGAGCCGGTGCACTCGAACTCAACAGCAACCATCCTCTGGCACGTGCGATCGTTGACGAAGCGAAACGCAGGGATATTGAACTGGTCGCTGCCGATAACTTTGAAACGATTCAAGGTAAGGGAGCGTCAGGACATATCTATGGCAAGCCTTTTTGGCTGGGGTCGCATCGCTACTTGGAACAACGCGGCCAAGAAACGCCTGAGGTTCACGAACAACTTGAGTCGATACAGGAAGCGGGGCGAACCGTAGTGGTTGTTGGCAATGATGAACATGTTTGCGGTTTCATAACGCTGGCGGACGCAATTCGTGAAGAAACCCGCGACGCGATTCGCGAGTTGCACGCAGCCGGGGTTGAGAAACTGGTGATGCTGACCGGCGACAACGAAGGCACCGCCAAAGCGATTGCAGCGGAAGCAGGAATTGACGAAGTCCACGCCGAGCTACTACCCGAAGACAAAGTCAAAGCCGTCGAACGCTTAGTCGAACAGCACGAATACGTCGCCATGATTGGCGACGGCGTCAACGATGCTCCAGCACTGGCGCGTGCGTCGTTGGGACTGGCAATGGGAGCCGCGGGTAGTGATGCAGCCATCGAAACGGCCGACATTGCACTGATGTCCGACGAACTCTCCAAACTGCCGTGGCTAATTCACCATTCGCGTCGCACGCTTCGGATCATCCGCCAGAACATCGGTTTTTCACTGGCGGTGAAGGCACTGTTTGTAATTCTGACCTTCTTGGGGTTTGCCAGTCTTTGGGCCGCAATCGCTGCCGATATGGGAGCGTCACTGTTGGTAATCGGTAATGGTCTACGTCTGCTTGGAACGCGCCGCTACACCATACCCGCCTACTTGAATCGAAGCGAAAGCCCTGTACCAACAAAGTAGTCGTCAGCCGCATCATTGAGGCCTGTTCCGGCGCGAATGTCCCATTGAACGTCATCGCAAACGAGATAGGTGAAACCGCCGTTGAAGTAGTGCTCGGGGACCGTCGTGTCAGCGCTCGTTGGATAGAGCCCAAAATACTCCGTGTACGCTCCAATCTTGTCGGTAAGCGAGTAGCCGAAGGTCCATGATTGAGCCCACTCCGTGAACGCATCGCCGGTTCCTTCGTCAATCGCGCGGTTGAACTGTGTGCTTCCAGCAGTGGAAACGAAGTCGTTCACCTCCCAACCGTAAATCCAGTTCAATCCTGGTAGCACTTCGTCGGCTGAGAATGCGTCATCGCCTGTCGGAACAGTCATTTGCGGGATTAGAGCCATCTCCGGTAGGATTCCATCCTGTGGAGTCAATCCTATTTTGAATCCGAGATAGAGGTCTTCGCTACCGTCGGCGGCAACACCACCCACTTCTTCGTCGGAATAATTCCAGCCTACACGCATTTCAAGCCAGTCGGCAAGGATTCCGTATCTCAGCAGAGGCTCGGGATACGAATGTGACTTGGCTGACGTCGCGCCATCATCATCAAATGTGTAGGTGTACCCGACCTCCCATTGCGCGACACCCAAACCGACGGTGGAACTAGCCTCTGTAAAATCAGGACGGTCAGTTACCAGCGGGGCACAAAGATCTGGACCGCCACGGACATTTGGAACGCGACTCCATAGGAATAGCGTGCCACGTGAACAGGATTTGCACGTGCAATTGCGAGCATGCGCAGAAGCACATTCTGAAGAATCACAGCCATACCCGGCGCAATACGATTGGGCATAGACCCAAGTGGGCGTTGCCGTCAGCAAAAAGAGACTGCACGCAACCCCGAACATTGCTTGGTCTGCAGCTTGACAACGCAATCGGCAGAATCCGCTATTCCGTGTCATTGAAAGACTTCCATTTCGTTCAACGTGTTGAATCTCTTCTATCGGCTCAGGTTTAGCACCGGCTACAAATGTCTCTCGACGGTCCTTTTGCGCACGTCTATCGAGACCATGTTCCCGCATCGGCTTCCGCACAAAAACCACTTTGGTGTTGCGAACTAACTGGATTGGGCAAGCCTTGCGGATTACGGTCGGCGAATCCTGGTGTTTACAAACGCTTCATTCCGGTCCCACCCTACCGTCTTTGCTTCTTCTCCGTCGAAAGCCGGGTAGCCAGCGAGCTTAGTTGCGGATCGCTACAAAGGTGTTCGGCAAGCTCGATCATCTCACGAGACGGTGTTCCGTGCTCAAACAATGCCGAAAGGGCTGCGGCACGAACGATAGGGTTCGTGTCGTTGATCGCTAGGATTTCGAGCTGACGGGAAATCGGTTGAGTCAACCGATTCGATTTGCCGAGTGACATCGCCGCTTCAGCGCGCATCGTTGGATCTACGGAATTCAACGCGCGTAACACTGCATCGACTGCTCCGGGCGGCATCGCGTGAACTGCACCACTTAGTCGATCGATTTCCGCGACCAGTTCATCAGCAGTAACGAGGCGTTCCTCGTGAACGGAATCGCATCCCACCTGCGATCCTAGTACGCCCAATAACACCAGGTAGAGGAGGCGCGTTGATTGTTTGAGGATCATCTCTATTGGACCATTGTCGTTGTGGTTTTCCGCATTGGCGCCAGCGACGCGGCAGACATCGCCGTCAGCAACACGCTTCCGCCAACGAAGATCACGCCACTTGTGGCCGACTCACGCAGCCACGGTTCGCTCATCATCCCCGTTGCTGATGCGATTTCGATTCCCGTCCATGTGACCACAGCACCACTGACGCTGTAGCGAAGCATTCTTGCGGGCGTCGTTTGTGAAACGGTCTTCCAGATCATGTAGGGCGTTGCGATTGCAATTGACACCAGCGTCATAAGCAGAGCGACGTGGCTCAAGAATCCAAGTGACGGATCTGCCATCCACAGCACTGCCACGTAACACACCCAGACCGTCATGAAAAACTGGATCATGGTGCGAGGTGCGTAGTTGTCGATACGCCCGGATGGACTCGCACTGTTGGAGATTGGCAGGCGTCTACGAAACCACTGAAAGACCACACACCGATTCGAATCGTGAAACATAAGTCCGATGAGAATCGGCAATAGAAATATGCACGACAACTGGATCAGCACGGCAGACCCGTGGACACCCGCTGTCCGCCCGCTGACCACGTCGATCGCTCCCGCAAGGCCGAGACGCCTCGAGGCCAGGTCCAGTCCGATTTCGATCGTGCCGATCCAAAGCGCGTGACCAGCAAGCAATCCGACGAGCGACTGAATCCCTGAGTCGCTCACCCATCGGCATGACCACACCGAAATCGTCGCAAGCAGCGTAAGACTTATTCCAACCCCAAACCAGACCAGCGAAAACGGCAAAGCAGTTGGATGCTCGGTCAACATAGTGACTGTAGTGTTTGATCGGGCACGATCGACGGACTCCTCTAAGGACCCGTGACCTACCCAGGAGATTTCACGCCCGGGCGCTCGATAGGATTCGCTCGATACGTTCCGATCAATCGTACGAACTGTGACATACACCCAATGGCCTGCCGCGCTCAGCAGCAAACACATGGACCAAAACAGGATCGCTCGTGGCCAACGTGTCACGGATTTCGGAGCTCGTTCCGTGTTGCGTGGCTCTTTTGCGTCGTGACCAGGCTCCTTAGTTGCCTCACTTTCTCGCGCGACCGAGTCGATCGCTACGTCGACCGTTTCAGATAAAGTTGGCATGCTGCTTTCTCCTAGGCTGGTCCACGCTCACTCGAAACCTTCGATCACTTCGTGACCGCCCCGCGTGCTTAGCGAACGCCACAGATCTAAATCGATCGAATCGGTTACAAATCGCACGCTTCCATCGCAGAGCAGCACGTTGACGCCGCCCGAATGACGGCTGCGCGCTGCGATCCAACCTGGTGAGAAGCTGAAATGCACCATGCAGTCCGGAACGTCACTGTTGGGAGGCAGATATGCGTTGAAAAACCCGCTCAAGTGACTCGATGGGGCCCACGCATTCCCACGTGTTACACCGAATGATGTCGCTCCAGCGCAGGCAGAATCTGAAAGCGTTGGAGATACCCACGGCATCAGTGCTGACCAATAGTCTTCTGTGTGAACGGGCCTAGTTGATGTCACAAACCCGTCTGGACCAGCACCGCCTGGACCGATGATCGATTCGGATATTGCCAACGTATTGGAAAGGCCGTCGGTGATATCGCGAGTCTTTGTAAACGAGTTGGCATAAAAGACTCCGTCCGCATCTTTGTCACTCCCCGCCGCAGTCTTCGGGCTCGCCAAGCCGCTGCCCAAGCAGGCGAAATAATTCTCCGGCGCATACCTGAAATCAAGCACTGTCCCGAGATCGCTCGGGCACAACAAGACGGGAATGGACTTGTCCACAAGCTCAGTGTGCTCGTCCAGAATTGGAAAGGTCGGTGGCGCGCCGAGAAGTGGCATGTCGAGCCGTAGATTTCCGTAGAGTCCCGTTTCCTCCAGGTAGGGCAACAGATTTGCGACAGCGCCCCAACCCCAATGGCCCTCCGACCATGTGGGCTGCTGATCCCATTTCTTGCGGATGACGCCAGCGGGAAAGTGTTTTTTCACACTTTCGTGGTTGTGCATGGCCAAGCCTAGCTGCTTGAGCTTGTTCTGACACTGCATTCGTCGCGCGGCTTCGCGCGCCGCCTGCACGGACGGAAGCAATAGGCCAATCAAGATCCCAATGATCGCGATCACGACCATCAACTCCACAAGGGTAAATCCGCCTTGATGGGTGCATCTGCGGAAGCCAGTTTCTCGGCGGCGGCTGTCATTCACAACGCGTACTCCGTCATCACGAGACCAAGGAAAGAACAAGTTAGCCTCAGCTACTATACTTAGCCTCTGCTAAACTTGGCTGAAATTTAGCTTAGGCTAACTTTAGCGTCAACAGGAAGGATCGCGAAAATCTGAAGTCAGAAAGCAACGGCGATGTAGCCCACCTTCGAGCGTTCGCAATTTCCGATATACTTGCCAACGATTCGCTTGAGGCAGCGAATGCGCCCTAAAGAAATGAGGACGACAACTTGTCGGAGACGAAACACCAGCGAACGAGGGATGATCATGCCACAGAAGTTGCAGAAGACTACGTGGAGGCGATTGCCGAATTAGCGGACGCGCGGGGTGCATGCCGTTCGACCGATTTGGCCCAGCATTTCGCGGTCACGCAAGCAACGGTAAGCAATACGGTCGCACGCCTAAAACGAGATGGATTGGTCATGACCGAGCCCTACCAGCCGATCTTCTTGACGCCAGCGGGTAAACGTTTGGCAACTAAATCGCGCCGTCGCCACCAGATCGTCGAACAGTTTCTCCGGAAGTTGGGCGTCAGCAAGAAGTCTGCGGCAGTCGACAGCGAAGGAATTGAACACCACGTAGGCAAGGAGACCTTGGCCGCGATGAAAGCCGTGCTGGAAAGCGGCTGGCCCAAAGAGCAGTAAGGGCCGGTTCAACGGCCTTGCGTGTGTATGCCATGCTATTCCCGCAACTGGGGGAACTCAATGCTTCGACAGATCGTTTCAAGGCCGCTCAATGACGCGGATACCGCGCGCGGTGCGAATCATATCCGTATCGGTATCGCTCCGGATCATAGCTCCGATGGTCATCGTGATATGGATCGACGCGGTGCGCTCGGTATCGGTCGTGAACGTCCCGATGTACACGACGATGAAATGTGGTGTGGCCCCGCGGATTCGCTTTTTCAATCATGTGCTCCAGCAATCGGATCGACGCCAACACGTCGCTGATCGCGTCACGGGAATGCTCGATGCCAACAAAATCACGAGTCCGCACACCAATTCTCGCTTGGCGGACGAAGAGCTCCTCAATGTGCTGTGTCGCGTCTTTGACATCATGAATGTCATGCACGATGTGCGGCAAGTCGACGTTTTCCCAATGCTTGTTGTGGGCGAGGTCGTGCATGTGCTCGACGGATTTTTCGAGACTTTCCAGGTCTTCGTCTAAGTGTCGAGACACCTCGTAGCCTTCCAGATGCTCGTGAAATTCGTCATGTAGAACTTTGACAGTGTTTTCAAGGCGGGCAAGCTGTCCGTCAATCACATCAGTGTCGACTGGTAGATAGTCGTCAATTCGGAAAACGGTTCGGACGACGTCTCTGGAGACGTCTCGCATGTGAGCAATTCCCCGCCTCTCATCGCTGGTTCGTACCCAGCTTTCTGCAAGCGCAACCGTCCGCTCGATCTGCCAGGAAAGTTGCAACAGTTCATTGGCATCGGCGCGCAGACGTTTCATAGTGGCTTCGGCGCTGGGAGCGTCGTGCGAGAACGCGTGCAGTTCCTTCGCGATTTCCTCCAGACGCGTCACATCGGAATCCAACTTCTCGGCATGACGCACTCGTTCAAAATGATGATGGAACTCATCGTGAAGTTCCTCTGTGTATCCGATCAATTTATTTGCCAACTCGTCGATATTGCGAAGGTCGCGATTCGATAGACTTTGAGCGTAGGACTCAGTCGATGCGGTCGCACAAACAGCAATTGTGAGCACTGCCATGAAGCAGCGTTTGAAATAGCAGCTAATGTTCATTTTTCTTTCGATTTGCACAGGCTTATTCGGAAGGGAGATTTTGATCGTCGTGCGGTTCTGTCGCAGGTCGCATTGAAAGCCTTCAAAGCGTAAAATGTCGTTGCCCAAACCAAAGCCGATAAGACCTTTTACCTCTGGTGTATTGAAAAATGAGTTTCTTCGCCCATCTCACGCACACCGAACTTCCCTTTGGAATCGTGTATTTTTGTTGCGGAATCGCCGTCGGGGTTGCTTTGCACCTCTGTTGGACTCGAGTCACACAGGAACGCCAAGAGCATTAACACCGGCAGTATCCCCGCCAACGCGTTGCTGACGGAGACACCCCGATACCCGTCGACTAGTGATGCCAATGACCGCTTCGGTGCACGTCGTAGTGCCCTCGTTGCACGTGGAAGTGGCGACCGTGACGGATGACTTGTGGCCGGTGATAATCAAGATGGGTTGTGTCGTGGTAAACCGGCTGACGGTAACCGTAACTTGGGCGATAGGATTGGTAGCCCTGCCCCAAATAGGAACGGGTAGTCGGACGGTAAACTTGGCCGTAACCGACATGTCCGACACCCTGTCCCAATCCGTATCCGCATTGAGCATTGGCTTCGCCACTAAGGGCAAATGTGGCGGCGAATCCGAGGATGACGGCAGGCAACAGCATTTTCTTTTTCAACATGAATTAACTCCATTCGAGTGAGTGAACCGTCTCGGTCGAGCGGCTGGAAGGAAACTGACTGTGAAACACGCATGCCCCATGCCAAACGCGTTTTTGCAACGTTTTCGGCGGTAAGCTCACGATAGCGCCATCAATGCGAGCACAACCGTGTGTTCCAAAGGATCGCGCGGCGGCGCCGGCATTCGATCACACGCACGCGTAAGACTTTTCCCCGAAGCTTTTTCTCTTAGGTACAGTAACGACGATTCAGTGGGCGAATGACGTGGGATTTACGTTGGGGGATCCAGGCCAACTCATTCTTCTCGGCCGGTTGGCACAGACCATGCAACCAAAGTCCAGCCTCAGCATTGCAGTGAGCATCCTTGCGACGTCTTCGAGTTATCACGATCATCGATTGAGATCGACCGCGCCCTGCGAACTCCCAACAATCCACCGTCTCTTACCTTTGGAGAATCAAAGCACGTGTTTGCTCGCACCATCCATTGCCTGACGATCGTCGCGTTTAGCGCGCACGTTTTCCTAGGGTGTTGCTTGCATCATCATCACTCCGATGCGTCCGCAATGTGTTCCCACCATTCTTGTGGTGATGGAGCCGATCTCGAGGCGCACGACCATGATCACGAGCACCAACACGGTGCGGACAATCACCATAGCGGCACCGATTCGGGTAACGCCCGGCAACCATGCGATCACACTCCACAGTGCAATCAGGGGAGTTGTAAGTTTGTCGGCGCGAAATCGAAATCTGCTGAATATGCGGATGGCGGAGTATTCGCGTCGACGTTGCCACCCTGTTTCTCGGTGGATGTTCGACGATTGCTTGCCATCGATCGAATCGACCGCCTTCTGCCCCGCTGTCACCCTGCCAGCCAGCTTTGCGCGCTGCAGCAGTCTTGGCAAATCTAGCGACGCTTCGTTGATGCGGTCGATATTCCGCGTCAATTGACTTGCGTCTCTCTCCAGGGAATTGGAGTTCATTTTCTCAAACCGAATTCCAGCGCGCGCGCTGTGCGCATGCGCTGACCAACAATCAAACAAACAACGAATCGAAGGATCAACCAAATGACTAAGACGATATCGAAACTTGCGCGGAATCTGCTTGCCGTTGCTGCGGCCACCGCATTGGTAGCAACTGTTGGCACCGCACGGGCACAACAGCAAAGCCACTCGCATGATGGTGGTTCGCACGCTGGACACGATCGCGCGAGCCACGGCGACCACAATCACAGCGGTGAAGTGCTCGCATTCCACTTGCCGTCATGGAAGTCGATGCACTTCGATGATGCCAATAAAGCGGCCCAGCACGCGGCGACCGTCAAAAAACTCGGCTGCGAGGTGAAGCAAGGCAATCATGCTGGTCACATCGACGTGACTTATCGCTGTGCGAACTGGAAAAGCATGCAAGTCAAAACTCACCAACTAGCCGAGCATTGGTCGAAGTGGCTGGCGGCATCGGGATTCGATGTTTCTCACGGCCACACCGATCCTGTTTACACGAAGGGCACCGAAGTCGTCGAGTTTCGGCTGGTGCCATGGAGGCAGGTCCATGGTGATGGATCGCCGAATGAAGCTTCGTTCATCGATCAAATGCGTCGTCTTGGTGTTGATGTTCGTGTCGACAAGCACAACGGGCACTCGGACATCAAATTTCGAGCACCCATTTGGCGTGATGTCCATCTGGCCAGTCACGACGATGCGGACAAGCTGGTGGCCTGGCTCAAACAGAGCGGTTTTGAAGTGCGGCACGACCACTGAGTCGAGTATAAGAATTGATTCCGAGGCCACCGCAGTCGTGGCCTCGGTTGGTGACCGAATCAAGTTTCTTACCAGTGGAGAGTAGCGATGTTGATTCAATTTTTAGCGATTGAACTCATGAGCAGTTTTGTGGCGGCCACATGACAACACGCCGGTAATCGGCAATGGCATGGGGCTTCTCTGATGATGAACAAGTCCAAGAATGCATTCTTATGCATGACTTCTCCGCTGCTGCGATTGGGGGAGAGCACCAATCCAAACGCGTCATTCTTGGCGAGGTTCGATACCCCAATGAGTGATCGATCCTTACGCTGTCGAAAACCCTTGATGCCTACTACCGTCGGCAGCCAATACGTCATGTCCCTGCACGACTGCAAATCTTCGGCGCCCAAAAACGATGTCACTGAAAGAGATGGGCTCAACCGAGACTTCGGTCTTGGACTTGACGGCAGTTACTTGCTTGCCACCTGCAAGGTGACGCACGAGTGATCGGCGCCAGGATTCGCTCTTCTCGAATTGACTAACCATCGCCAAAGCCGACTCGGATTTCCCAAAGTTGACTTCAACTGAAAACAAATTCACTTTCTGTGTCGGAACCAGGACCCACCAGATTACGATCGCCGAACCAGAAACGACTACGAACAACGTGCGAAGTGTAAAACGCATTCGGCGCTTGCGAGCGTTCGAACCGACAGGTTGTCTCATGGCAATAGACTTGGTTTTCACTTGATGCCTCAGGTGTCGCTACGCCATGCGCTCGAATGCGAGCGAAAATTGGCGGGCCTTGCATTCGTCATCGGTTCGAGGTTGTCGGCATGTCAACGCACCGAACGGACACAGTTGGCCATTCGCCTGACGGCGGTTCGGTCGTGGTGCTATTCAACGGTAGGCGGTGGTGGTGAATTGCCCAGTGGAGCCGCGCTTGGCTCGCTACGCTGAGGTGCATAATTTTGGGCGGGAGCACGCTGCGGGGCAAAACCTTGAGGAACACCCTGCTGTGGAACATAGCCTTGCTGTGCGCCCTGCATTGGTGAGTATCCCTGTTGGATGCCGGGTGGAGGCGGAGCTTGCTCTACTCCTCCGCCCGCTGCAGAAGTTGGCTGCGGAGCCTGGCCCGATTCGGAGACTCCAACGTCGTTCATCAAGTGATGCAAAGTGGATTCGGCAATTTCCATTTTCGAGATGAGACCGAGTGTGCCGATTTGGCGGTGATGAATTCTCGTCCAACCTCGAACGTCGTCTTGGATGTGATGAAACAGCCGGTCCGTCCCGAGAAGCTTGGAACGCATCGCTTCGCGGTCATTGTTGTGCTCGGCGGCATGAATGAACTTTGCCACCCCCAGAAGTTCGTAGCCTTCGCGGTACGTTTCTGCGAATCCAGGATTGTGAGAATAGTTGTAGTGGAGGTCGAGCAACATCTCATTCACCAGAGTTTCTAGCCGCCCGGAGAGATCGCTGTACTGAGTAAATCCTCCGAACGGAACGATCGCGGGACGTGCTGCCACATGTTGGCCAGCAGGTGGTGCGTAGTAGTAGTTATTGCCTTGCACATAGTACCGGCCCGTTGAGTAACCACGAATGGTGTTGGGAACGATGTGCGACCAGCTGTTGTGAACGACGTCATGATGTTCTCGGCCGGTTACGTGCCCGTGGCGATCTCGGATGATGTGCTCGTGATGGTCGATGTGCGGCTGGACGATTCCGCCATGACCATGATGATCGTGACCAGAGCCGATTTGGATTCTGAATTGAGCCGAGGCCGTAGTCGTCATTGCGAAAAGGCACGCGGCAAATAAAAGTTGAGATTTCACAGGGAGGCTCCAGAGAACGGTTTGAATTGCTTCCGATGTCGTCGAAACTCGGGAGCCAGGGGAAAGAGGTCAACCATTAGTCTCGGTTGTTTTGACTTGGCGGATGTTAGATTCGATTGAGTTGTGCAAAAACTGGCGTGGATACGTTGGGCTTCTAGGGAAAATGCCATTGGCAAGCCTATTCGCCATGAAAACCGCCCCAGCCAACGAATAGTCGGCTGAGAAAGCTGGCTGAGACGTTTGAACACTCAACACATTTTAGTGATCCCAGTGACCGGTCGGATGCACGTCGTAGTGTCTCGGCTGAACGTGTAAGTGGTTGCCATGCCGAGAGATTTGCGGAGCGTGGTAATCAAGGTGTGTGGTGTTGTGGTAAGTCGGGTGACGCCAACCGAAGCTGGGGTAGTGCGTTTGATGTCCGTGACCCCAATGCGAAGGCGCCACCGGCTGATAGACGTGGCCGCTGTGACCATGACCGTGTCCCCAACCGTGACCAAATTGCGCTTTTGCTTCAGCGCCCAAGGCGAATGTGAGAGCGGCGACGAGCGCGAGTGCGGGGAGGAGCTTTTTCGTGTTGTACATGAGTGAATCTGTTTTTGTTGCGGGATTTTTCGACTGTTCCAGATCAACGTGATCCGCGAACAAAAGAACGTGCGAAATCTCCGACGAATCCCCTCAACCAATTCCTAAAACTTTCACGCGTGAGTTTTGGCTGATTGCTGACTGCCTTGCGGTGGTCTTTCCAAAAGTCACGTTCGGCTGGCTACAGACAGACTCAGCTCGGCCCGTGATTGAATTGGTGGGAACCGAAAGCGAGGTGCCCCTTGATTCCGATTCGATCGGCGGACGTCTCCAATCACTCGGCGCGCATATTGGAACTGCTGACCCGGTGATGCGTGATTGCGATCAACTCGGAAATCTCTATCAAGGCGATTGGCCTCTACGCCCGTTGGCACGTCAGAATACGTCGAACATCTGCGAGATGATTGCTTCACGCCGCTTGCTAGTGGATTGCATCTCAAATCTGAGGCGGAGGCCCGTCCATTTGGACGGGTGCTTCGCTGCGTTCCGGTAGGCTTGGCGATGAGTTGGGTGAGTTCGGGCGAATGCCGGAATAGCTGTTGGGCTGCTGCTGAGGCGCTGGCTGGAACTGAGGCGATTGATCCAGAGAAGGTGCGGGGACGTAACTCCGGTCCTGTGGTTGCGACGGAGATGCGTAGGCGTTGCCGAGATTGGAATGAGTGTGACCAGCGTGATCGTGTCCTGAGTGATCATGCCCGTCGTGCGCCGGATCGTTCAAGCCTTGCGTTGGCCCAATGGCGTAATTATTCAGTTGGCTATGCGACGGCACCGGCGCGTATTGCTGACCGATCCCGTACGCCGCTTGGGGGCAGTAGCCTGAATTCGGGCAGTAGAAATCGCTCTCTGGTGCATCGAGATACACCTGTTCGCGGTAAACAGGAACTGTGTAAACATTGGTGGGCGGATGAACTGGGTAGGTCAAAAAGTCTGTCGGGTGATAGCCACCGTGGAAGTCGTTGTGGTGGCTGTGTCCACCATGATAAAATCCTTGGTCGTAGTGAGCGTGGTGCCCATGTTGACCATGTCCATAACCGTAGTGCTGAGCAGATGCCGAGGTCGTCGTCAGAGCGAAGCCGACAACAAGAAGTCCGATAGTAGGGATGATTCGGTTCATTTGGACTGGCTCGCTTGTAAGTTATTAGGGACGGACGACTTCGACCACTTATCGCAAGTGGCGTGCCGCTGGAGACCATTCCCCAGGAAACGCGTGTTTTGCGGCGTTTCCGAAGATTCACGGTGTCTGGTGCGAAGAGCGAGCGATGTCGAACTGACGGCACAATGTGTACACTCTGACGACACTATCCAAGACAAATAAATATTGCACTGAGTTACTAATGGTCAAGGACGATAGATGCCTACGAAACGATTCGGCGTAGCGTCGACGCTGCCGCTGCTTTTGCTGTTTTTCGTTTCCGGGGCAACAACGCTGGTTTACGAAATCTCTTGGACGCGTCAAGCCGGATTGCTGTTCGGGCACACGGTTCTGGCGGGCAGCGTCGTGCTGGCGAGCCTGTTTCTGGGATTGGCGATCGGGTACTGCGTCGGCGGTCGGCTTTCGGCGTCGGGAAGTTCGTTGCGGTGGTTTGGCGTTCTCGAGATCGCTGCGGCGGCTTGGGCGATTTGCGTTCCGACGCTGCTGAGTGTGTTGCAGTCGCAAGCTATCGTCGCGTGGATGTCGAGCGAGAGCATGGCATGGCAGTTTGCTAGTCGAGCAAGCATCGGCATGCTGCTTTTGCTTCCTGCGACAGTGGCACTGGGCGCGACCTTGCCGCTAATGTCGCAGGCACTCGCTCGCGTGTCAGATCACCCAACCCGTAGCGCCGCGATCGGCTATGCGCTCAACACGGCGGGTGCGATGGCCGGAACGCTGGTCTGCACTTATTTGTTGTTGGTCCAAGTGGGGGTGGCTCGGAGCAGCTATGTCGCGGCCGGGGTCGGTGTATTGGTGGGAGTCATTGCGATCGGGGTGTCGCAGAGGCGAGTTGTAGAAGTTGCGGGGGGTGATCGGTCGGAGGGGCGAGTCGAGGGATCAGGGACGCCGAAAGCCTTGGCGGCTTCCGCTACTAAAAGAGTCGCGATTGCAATCGCCGCGATCAGTGGCTTTGCGACGTTGGCGCTTGAGATTCTGTACACGCGATTATTCTCATTGGTGTTTCATAACAGCACTTACACATTCGGCAATGTGATTGCCGTGTTCCTGTTGGCGTTGGCCGTGGGTGCTGCGTTAGTGGCCATGCTGATGCGTCGCGTCAAGCCCGATGCCATTCTGTTTTGGTGCGGGATCGCGGCTACCGTGAGTTGCTGCTTGTGCTTGGCCTTGTTTGTGAACATCACACGATTGCAGTACTTCGTTTCAGGCGAGACCTTTGTTGGTCATTTGCTGCGCGGTTTCATATTGGTGTTTGCCTATGTGATGCTGCCGGTCACGATCTGCGGGATGATCTTTCCGGCAACTTGGCAGGTAATGGCGAGGAGCCATTCGACGGGCCGAGCCGTGGGAACGCTTGCGATGGTCAACGCGGTGGGAGCGGCTTTTGGGTCGCTTGCGGCGAGCTTTGTCATGTTGCCGACGATCGGCCTGTGGGGTGGTTTCCTGGTTGTCGCGGCGTTGTTGCTGTTGATCGCGTTGCTTTCGGGATTTGTCGCGCCCGCCCGATTTTCCGGTCATCACGCGACTTTCAGCTACGGGAGGTCGGTTGCGATTGCTTTCGGAGGGCTGTGCGTCGTTGGGGTTGGCTTCGCGTCGTCGTCCTGGTCATTGTTGGGCCGCGACCCTGACGAGGTCTTTTTAACGAGGCGCGAGTCGGCCTATGGTTGGATTGACGTGACTCGCAGCAAAGACAGCGAGGCTTGGTACATTCGCCAGAATTTGCACTATCGCCTCGGTGGCACCGGAGCCGCGGCGACGCGTGAGCGCCGACAAGCTCGGTTGCCAATGTTGTTGCATCCCAATCCGCAACGCGTCCTATTTCTTGGCATGGGCACCGGCGTGACCGCGGCCGGTGCGATCCAGCATCCAGAGACCGAAACGATCGAGATCGTTGAACTGATCGCCGACGTGACTGCCGCCGCCAGAGAACTGGGCCATCGAAACGATCATGTTTTGGAAGACGATCGCGTGCATGTGACAACCGACGATGCCAGGCACTTCCTGTTGGGCACAAGTAAAAAGTTTGACGTGATCGTGTCGGACCTATTCGTGCCCTGGGAAAGTGAGACCGGATACCTTTACACCGAAGAGCATTATGCAGCGGCGGCCAAACGTCTTGAAAAGGGAGGTCTATTCTGTCAGTGGTTGCCGATCTATCAGATGGGCGAGCGCGAATTCACGACGATCGCGGACACCTTCGCAACCGTGTTTCCCGAGACGACATTGTGGTGGGGAAAGATGGACCCGAGCAAACCAATCATCGGGTTGGTCGGTTCGATGCGACCGATCGAGATTGACACCACTGCCCTGGCAACTCGGCTCGATAGACTTCGGCGCGTCCCAGGTGGGAACGATCCGCAGTTGACATCGCTGGACGATCTTCGTTTGGCGTCGATCGGACAGTGGCCTACTGCCGGGAATTCCATGCTCAACCGAGACGAATATCCGCGAGTGGAATTTTGGACACCGCAATCGCTCATGGCCGGCGAGTTGTTGCGGGGAGCGTGGTTGGCCCGTTTCTATGCCATGGTGCTGACGGACCTGCCACCGGCCTCGGTCAACTCCGGCCCGGAGAAATTTTTTCGCAATCCTGAGCAAATTCGAGGAGGACGCCAAACCCAACGTTTCCTAGTGTTCGGCCAGTGAAACGATCAAGCTGACGCGCTGAGACATCCGAATTAGTATTTACGTAGAATCCGCCTTCAGCTAATCTGTTTGTATGTTTCGACCGACCCTCACCGTTTTGCTGATCGCCGCTCTGATGGCGTGTCCAATTCGTTGCTTTGCCTGCCAGGTCAGCAGCGGCAATGGTGATGTTTCGCAAACCGCATCGTGCGGATGCTGTTCGCAGGATGGATGCGAGAGTGGCTCGGATGCTTCCGGCCCAATGCCCGCCGGTGAACCAGTGCCCACCGGTGAATGCGATTGCCAAGATTGCTTGTGCGATGGTGCCATCAGTGAGTCGGATGCTCTGCCGCTGGCGGTGAAGACGATTCAGGTCGGTGTCTTGCCGTCAACAATGATTTCACTTGATGCGCCCCGTAGTGTGTCGTCAGCATCTCGCGATTGGGCACCGAAGGTTAGGCCGCGGTACAGATGCGGTAGGGATGCGCGCACAGCGCACCAATCTTGGTTGATTTGAACGGATCACGAACTTGCGTGCCGAGTTGGCTTGAGAGCCTCACTCGCCCGCGACCCTCGTTGTTTCATCCGTCTCTTTAGAATCGTGGTCGGTAGCGGAATTCGCCAAGAATTTCGACGTATCGCGAGTTTCCGTTCATTGCTGAAACCCTTGTCGGTTTCCGCTACGAGATAGCGAATTCCCGTCTGTGGTGGAATGCCTTGGTGGCGTCCGCTACGGGTTCGTGCGCGATGGTCGCGTACGAGTTTTGTTTTTGAGTTTGCCTTTCCAGAAGGAGTCTTGGCATGTTGAGTTTAGTCCGAAACGCGAGCCTGTTGGCCGCTGTCATGACGTTTGCCGCCGTCGCGATGCCGACGAGCGCGTTTAGCGCCGACCGTACAAAATCGAACACCGTGATGACGGTGGGTGAAATGTGCGGCGGCTGCGTGAAGAAAATCACGAAACGCTTTGACGAGGTCGATGATGTCGCCAAAGTTCAGTGTGACATCGAAAAGCAATCCGTAACCCTGATTCCCAAGACGGGAGTCCGGCTCAGCCCCAAGGGGATCTGGGAGATCATGGAGAGCATCGGGAAGACACCGACGAAGATGGTGAGTCCCGAGGGGACGTTTACGTCCAAGCCGAAGAGTTAGTTAGAGGAAATAGAGAATGGGGAATGGAGAAACCTGTTCCTCGTTCTTCATTCTTTGCTCGTCATCAATCTTCAATCACCAATCTGAAATCATCAATCTAATGCTACTTCCCTGGGAATACGGTGTTCGCAACTTGGCTCGGCGGCCGATGCGGACGGCATTGACGCTGCTCGCTTTGGCGACGGTTGTCATGTTGGTCTTTGTCGTTGTCGGGTTCATCCGAGGATTGGAGCAATCATTGACCGTCAGTGGTGATGAGGACGTGGTTTTGGTGTATTCGGTCAACTCCGAAGAGAATATTGAAAACTCGTCGATCGCAGCTCGGACGCCTTCGCTGCTGACGGCGAGTTTGGATGGAGCCGCGAAGCGATTCGGCGTCACAGCTGTTTCGCCTGAGCTTTATCTGGGAACGCGAGTGAAGACGGACGCGGGCGATGGGGGCTTGGGACTCGTTCGCGGCATTACGCTGTCCACTCCGCTGGTCCGCCGCCGTGTCAAACTGGTCGATGGCGACTGGCCCGGCGACGGGGAAGTGATGGTCGGTCGCTTGGCCGCCGCCAAATTGGGCAGCACCGATGCCGCAATGGCCATCGGTCAGATGATTGAATTTGAAGACCGGCGTTGGAAGATCAGTGGTCGCTTTGCCGCAGGCGGTGCTGCCTACGAGTCGGAGATTTGGTGCAAGTTGGGTGACTTTCAAACAGCTACCAAACGGCAGGATTTGAGTTTGGTTGCGATGCTGCTGACGCCGCAAAGTTCGGCGGCGGAAGTCGAGTTGTTTTGTAAGGAACGCACCGACCTTGAACTGCGAGCGATCCGCGAGACGGACTACTACGCTTCGCTTCAGCAGCACTACAAACCGGTCCGCGTGTTGGCATGGTTCGTAGTCGTGCTGGTTTCAGGAGCAGGGATTTTTGCTGGGTTGAACATGATGTACGGCGCGGTGGCTGGACGAATTCGCGAAATCGCAACCTTGCAAGCGGTTGGATATCGACGTCGGGCGATCTTGATCAGCTTGGTTCAAGAAGGTGTATTGCTGGCGGCTGCCGGATCGTTGCTCTCCGGCGTGGTTGCTTTGACGATGCTCAATGGAATGGCGGTTCGCTTCACCATGGGCGCTTTTACGATTCGTATCGACAGCGTGGCGATCTTGATCGGTTGTGGTGTTGGATTGCTGCTAGGTGTCGTCGGTGCGTTGCCTCCGGCATTGAAGGCGTTGCGAGCGGAGGTCGCAACGAGTTTGAAAGCAGTCTGAGGCGATTGCAGATGTGTTTACAGAAACCCTCTTTGGAGAAATTTGAGATGAAACTTTTGATGTCGTTTGCTGTTGTAGGATTGTCGATTGCGATGATTGGATGCAAGGACGGTGCCACGGTTGCCGATGGGCCGAGCCAAAACCGGTACGACTTGGAGTCCGGCAAGACGCAATACGAGGCCGAGACGGAACCGGCAGGTGCGGTCCCGGTTGGCGAAGCACGTCAGAAAGCCGAAGACGGCAAGGAAATCACCTTGGTCGGTTTGATCGGCGGATCGAGCGAACCGTTTGTCAAAGGCTTGGCGGCATTCACCATCGTTGATACAAAGGTTCCGTATTGTGCTCCTGACGAAGGCTGTCCGACGCCGTGGGACTACTGTTGCGAGACGGACGCCGTGAAGGAGAACATTGCCACCGTCAAAATCGTCGACGATGCGGGCAAGCCAGTGACTCAGGACGCTCGCGACTTTTTGGAAGTCAAAGAGTTGTCGACCGTCGTCGTCAAGGGCACTGCCAAACGTGACGATCAAGGCAATTTGACCGTCGCTGCCAAAAAGATCTTCGTGAGGAAGGACTAACAATGAATCGTCCTTTGGACCTCAGTCAATTGGCGCTCGATCGCTCGCCGGCGAGTGAATCCTCCCAGGCGGTGAAGCCCCGGCGAAAGCCTTGGGTTTCGCGGTACGTACTCCCGCTAGCGATCCTGCTCGGCTTTCTAGGACTGCTTGTCGCGGCGGCTGGGCGTCAGTTGATGCCACAACCCAGCGTGACGGTCGTGCCGGTGATCGTTAAGCGAGCGGAGGTCCAACAGGCAGGCACCACACTGTTTCAATCACCGGGTTGGATCGAGCCGCGACCGACAGCGATTCGTGTCGCGGCGTTGGCCCCCGGTGTGATTGACGAGCTGTTGGTGGTCGAGGGACAACGTGTCAAGAAAGACCAACCGATCGCAAAGTTGATTGCGATTGATGCCGAACTGGACGTCGAGCAAGCGAAAAATTCACTGGAGATTCGCGAGGGAGAACTGAATCGCGCGATTGCCGAACGCGATGCGGCAAAGGTGCGGATCGAGAATCCTGTTCATCTGGAAGTACCACTGGCCGATGCCCAAAGCACGCTGGCCAAGTCGAAAACGGAACTGGAAAAACTTCCGTTCTTGATCCAAGCCGCCGAAGCGGAGGTGAAGTACGCACACAGCAGCATGGAGGGGAAACGCGAGGCCAAGGATGCGATCGCTTCACGAATCGTGCGACAGGCTGAAAGTGAACATGCGACGGCTCACGCGAATCTACAAGAGCTACACAAGCGACAACCGAATCTGCAATCCGAGGTAGACACGTTGCAGAGGAAGGTCGACGCATTGCAGCGACAGCGAAACTTGCTGATCGAGGAAAACCGTCAGCTCCAGGAAGCGGAGGCGAAGGTGCAGTCGGCGAAGGCGCTCCGAGACGAGGCGAAGCTGCGTGTGCGGCAATCCGAATTGGCGTTGGATCGCAACATTGTCCGCGCGCCGATGGACGGGCGAGTCTTGAAGCTCGTCGCCGCACCGGGAACGCGCGTGATGGGAATGGAAACGACCGCTGGGCAAAGCTCGAACACGGTGATCGAAATGTACGATCCCGAGCGTTTGCAAGTCCGCGCGGACGTGCGATTGGAAGATGTGCCGATGGTCACGCCGGGCCAGCCAGTGGAAATCGAAACGGCTTCTTCAAAGACGCCGATCCAAGGCCGCGTCCTTCAATCGACCAGTTCGGCAAACATTCAAAAGAATACTTTGGAAGTCAAAGTCGAATTGCTTGACCCTCCGCCAACGGTTAGCCCTGAAATGCTGGTCACCGCAACATTTTTGGCTCCCATCGTTGGGAACACCAAGAGCGAGGCGACGGAAACGGAGCGAATGTTCGCACCGGAACATCTGATTCAGTCGGGAGACAGCGGTGCATTCGTCTGGGTTGTCGATGCGGATGAACGAGCCCAACGGCGAACCATTGAAGCGGGTGCATCCAGTGCGGGCGGATTGGTGGAAGTGAAGTCGGGTTTGAAGGTCACCGACAAATTAGTCGCAAGCGGCATGGATGGATTAACGGAAAATAGTCCGGTCAAGGTGACCGGCGACGATCAAACAATGGGAGTAAATTAGATGGCTTTAGTAGAACTGCGTGGCGTTAGCAAGAGTTTCCGTAAAGGTGACGAAACCATCACTCCGCTGGACGATATCGACTTGGATATTGACGCGGGTGACTTTGTGTCGCTGATGGGGCCAAGCGGCACGGGAAAGAGCACGCTTCTGAACTTGGTCAGTGGCATCGACCGCCCGGATTCAGGAACCATCACGGTCGATGGAACGGAAGTGACGAAACTGTCACGCAGCAAACTGGCCGATTGGCGGGCCGCGAACCTCGGCTATATTTTTCAAACGCATAATTTGATTCCTGTTCTGACCGCCTATGAGAACGTTGAATTGCCGACGTTGCTCTTGAATCTTTCGTCAACTCAGCGGCGACAGCGTGTTGAGTTGGCGTTGGAGGCGGTGGGACTGAGCGACCGCGCCGATCACTATCCGCGGCAATTGTCCGGTGGGCAAGAGCAACGAGTCGGCATCGCCAGGGCGATTGTGGCTCATCCAAAGGTCGTTGTCGCCGATGAGCCAACGGGTAGTTTGGACACCGAAACCAGCGAGCAAGTTCAGGTCCTGCTGCAACGACTCAACAAGGAACTCGATATCACGCTGTTGATGGTCACTCACGATCGCGATGCCGCGAGCATCGCTTCGCGGCAATTGATGCTCGATCGCGGGAAGTTTTTAGAAAGAGGGGGAGACAAGGAGAGCGGGAGTCTGGGAGAGTGGGAGGTGGGAGTCGGGAACGCAGGAGATTCAGTAGCCATCAAGAAATTTGGCTGACCCTCCATTCTCCATTCTCCATTCTCCATTCGGCAATCTCCCATGTTCACCTACGTCCTTAAAACTCTCTGGCGTCATCGCACTCGAACCTTACTCACCGTCACCGGCGCGGCGGTGGCGATGTTTGTCTTCTGCTTCGTTGGTTCGGTGCAGGAAGGGTTACAGCGACTGACAACCGGTTCCGATGCAGATCGCAGTTTGATCGTTTTTCAGGAGAACCGCTTTTGCCCGACAACCAGCCGATTACCGGAAGACTACTCGCGCAAAATCAAGGAGATTCCCGGTGTTCGTGATGTCATGCCGATTCAGGTGTGGACCAATAATTGCCGTGCGAGCTTGGATATTGTGGTCTTCAACGGAGCCGACCCGCAGCAAATCAAATCGACGCGTCCGTTGACGTTAACAGCAGGAGACTGGCATGCGTTTTCGACGCAACGGGACGCCGCCATTGTCGGTCGTAATGTTGCTCAGCGGCGAGGGCTGAAGACGGGAGACCAATTCTCGATCGGTGATATCTCCGTCAAGGTTGCCGGAGTATTCCAGTCGACCGTGCCATCGGAAGAAAACTTGATATATACGAGTCTCGCTTTCCTACAATACACACGCGGTCTCGACGCCGCTGGATTGGTCACGCAGCACGAAGTGTTGTTGACCGACGACGCCGACCCGGACCGCGTTGCCAGTGAAATTGACGCCAAGCTACGCGCCGGCAGCGTCGCGACCAAAACGCGTCGCAAAGGTGCCTTTCAAGCCAGCACGCTTTCGGATCTCGTCGACTTGATCGGTTTCGCACACTGGTTGGGCTATGCGTGTGTCGGGTTAGTTTTGTCGCTCGTTGCAACCACCACGGTCATGAGTGTCCAAGATCGAATCAAAGAATACGCGGTTTTGCAAACCATTGGCGTGCGACCGTTGCGGGCCATGCGGCTGGTGTTGACCGAGAGCACGATCCTGTGTCTTGTCGGCGGCATCGCGGGGACCGCACTGGCAATGGCAGCATTGGCCATCGGTGGTTTCGCGATCGGAGCTGAGGGAGCGACCATCGCCTTTCGACCGTCCATCGGATTAGCCCTCACAGGTGCCTTGGTGTCGCTGGCTGTTGGCATTGCAGCGGGACTAGCACCCGCTATCCAGGCGGGCACCGTCCCCATCGTCAACGCCCTCCGGCAAGCCTGACTGGCATTGACTCGCATCGCACCGGTGCCGATAATCGCTTCGTTGTGAAGCTCGCCAACTGACATTTCTTGAGAAGTAAGCTTTTGCTGTCTACCCTCATCCAGTTTCTAACTCTGCTGGCTTTCAACGTGCATGCGTTGGCGGGATGTTGCGTGCATCATGAGCATGCGATGGCGAATTGCGGGCATGAGTCAATTGGTTGCCATGCTTCATTGGGCCATGACGGGAAACATTCCGCCGAGTACGATGAAGCCGCACATCAAGAGGGCGTGCCTGCCGACGATCACTCCCAGCCGTGCGACGAAGGCCGCTGTGTCTATGTCGACGCCAGAATCGCTTCACCGCATTTCGATCTCCAGCCAATCGCCATTTGGACATGCGGACCGGCAAAGCGACTGGTCCCGCATCTCTTCACGTCGGCAGCTCATTCTTTATCGGCGGAAGCCGCCTGGTGTGTGACCGCCGGTGGTCGCTGCGCACTGCTGCAATCCTGGCAAATCTAGGCATCGTCCGACAATATCTGCGGCAAACGCAGGCGTAACGAAACTCGCCAGGAGTTTCGTCAATTCGCTGAATAGCAACCGAACTCCATGGCGGCTTGCGCTACGGTTTTTTGGGTTTCGCCGCGCTGCAGTTCCCCGTCTCAGCCGTTTTGACAATCGGCTGAACATCTTAGGAAGTGGCACCAGCATTCCGCAAGAATCGCGGCTGTCATACAACGATCCGAAATCCTTGGTGGCTTTCGCTACGGTTTTGGACCAATGCTAGAAATTTAACTACCCAATCAAAACTTGAAGGACATGAAGATGAAAGTTTCAAAAATGATGTTTGCCATGGCTGTTTGTGCTGCGATCTCTTTGGCTGGCGGATCGCTCTCGGCCCAAGAGGCGGGACATGAAGGCCACGACCACGCCGGACATGATCACGACGGACACGACCACGGTGATCATGCCCACAGAGGTGAAACGTTGGCGTTCTATTTGCCCGAGTGGAAGTCGATGCACTTTGACGATGCCAACAAAGCGGCTCAGCATGCTGCGACCGTCAAGAAACTTGGCTGTGAAGTCAAGCAGGACAGCCACGATGGTCACACCGATGTGACCTATCGTATCGCCCAATGGAAGGAAATGGAGGTCAAGGACCACAAGATGGCCGAGCAATGGGCGGGTTGGCTATCGAAGTCTGGCTTCGATGTGTCACACGCTCACCCCGATCCAGCCTACGCCAAGGGTCCCGAGGTCGTGGAGTTTCGGATGGTGAAATGGAAACGCATGCACGGTGATGGCTCAGCCAACGAAAAGCAGATGATCGACACGCTGAAAAAAGTGGGCGCGGAAGTTCGCGTGGACTCGCACGACGGACACTCCGACATCGCGTTTCGTGCCCCGACTTGGCGTGACGTTCACGTTGCTAATCACAAGACTGCTGACCAATTGATGGGCTGGCTAAAGCAAAACGGCTTCGAGACCCGTCACGAGTATGGCGACCATGATCACTAGCAATTGCTAATCAACGCCCGATCGAGCGGCTTGCGGTAACGCGAGCCGCTAAGGGCGGTCGGCGTCCACGGTAGCGGAAGCCGACAACGGCTTGTTGATTTTTGGTGATGACGGCGGCTTCGTCATATCTTCGCAAGCCTGTTCGGAAGTTTCATTTCCGGGGTGGAGTGACTGATTTCAAAATTGTGGAACAGAGTCCCTTTGATCTGTTGTTTGATTTCATCGGAACGGTCCGTGCCACTGGACGCGATAATCACGTGCGGCTCTATGGCCCGGTTTTATTCGGCTGCTACTGGATCGTCGGTGGCGGCGGCGTGTTGCCAAGCTGAGCGTCTACCGCCGGAGGCGGTGGAGCTTGCTCAAGAATAGGCGGTGCCATCGGGGCACTGTCAGGGCCGCCTGACGGTGAGACGCCAACGTCGTTCATCAAATGATGCAAGGTTGCTTCAACCAGTTCCATTTTTGAGAGGATCCCCAACGATCCGATTTGGCGTTGGTGTATCCGCGACCAACCTCGTACATCTTGCTGGATGTGATGGAACAGTTGGTCGGTGCCATTGATACGCGATCGAATTGCGTCGCGATCGTTGTTGTGGTCGGCTGCATGGATGAACTTGGCAGCGTCGAGCAGTTGATAGGCTTCGCGATACGTTTCGGCGAACCCTGGATTGTGTTGATAGTTGTGATGGAGATCAAGCAACAACTCGTTGGCTAACGTTTCCAACCGACCGGACAAGTCGTCGGTTTGATTGAAGCCACCATAGGGGACAAGGGCTGGCTTGGCGGCGACATAGGTCCCCGATGATGAAACAGGAGCGATCGGTGCGAAGTAATGCTGATCGCCCTGGACGTAGTATTGTCCATGCCCATGCCCGTGGATTGTGGGAACGACGTGCGACCAACCCGTGTGAACGACATCGTGATGTGTAGTGCCGACAACGTGGCCGTGCGAGTCTTGCACGATATGGTTGTGGTGATCAATGTGGCCGCCGACGATTCCACCATGCAGGTGTGATCCGTGACCAATCCCAAGGTGAACACCATGCCCCAAGTGCGACCCGTGTCCCAAATGAATGCCGTGATTCGAGTGCCCACCGTGGCCGAGGTGAATGCCACCGTGCCCCAAGTGCGACCCATGACCGATGTGCGAACCGTGTCCCGAGTGGCCACCGTGATGATGTTGTGCGAAAGCGGGGACGGCGACGGCGATCGCGTAGGCAGCGACCAAGTATCGAATGTTCATGGCTGGGGCTCCACCAAAAGGATGCTGTGAAGGCCACGCCATTTCAATCAGCCACCGTGACGATTCTCTTGGCGAAGACCAACCCAACCCCCATTCTAGCCGTTAAACATGACATCACAACCATTACCCCTCCGGCGATCATGCTGCACGCATTTTTAGGCAATGATCATCCGGCACAAACTGAGCGATTGGAACAAACTCCGACGTAGCCCATTTACAAGCCAAGACTTCAGCGGTTTCCAACCGATAAGTCCATCCGTACACTTTCAATGCGTTGGCGGCGACTGCTCGGGCAACACACGGGTGTGTCATGAGGTTGCTCATTTGACAGAGAACATTTTCTTCAACAACAGCATCGAGGCGTTCGTTGGGATCATGCACTTCGTCGCGATCAAGCTCTGCGAGTCGGTAGTCGACATTGGTGTAGCCCAACCACCGACGAACTGCGGGTAGGTCCGCAAGCTGCTGGGGATCAAGTAGATCAGTCATTGCAGCGCAATGAGAATGTCCGCAAATGATGATGTCGGACACTTTCAACTCGCTGACGGCATACTCAATTGTCGCCGCGACGCACATGTCTTCGGCACCACTGAGTCGCGATCGAAACGGTGGCACAATGTTCCCCGCATTTCGTAGTACAAACAACTCACCTGGTTCTGTCTGCGTGAGCAAAGCTGGGTCAATCCGAGAATCAGAGCATGTGATGAAGAGAGTGGACGGACTTTGACCGGACCGAAGCCTCTGAAACAATACTTGCTTGGAGGAATAGACTTCGTCCTGGAATCGTTGGATACCGTTGATGAGAGATTGCATGGTTCGTCTATCCGAATTGACTGTTGCATTTGTGAAAAAGTGGCAAGAGTTCCGATGAGATTCGTAGTCGCGACGCGACGACTTGCTAGTGACAGCAACCACTTGTGCAGCTTTCGTCGATTGAGGCGGCGGCAACGCGGTCTAAGGGACTGGCCGGTGGTGAACCGGATAATCGAACCGGCGGCGAAGGCGTGTTGGCAGCGGCCTCATAGTCAATGTTCGCCACCGATTGCTCGATGTAGTCTTCGTATGCCGTGTTCGTCGGTGTCGGTTTGGCTCGCCAGGGCAAAGCGGCGCAACCGACGTGCAGTGAGATCGAAAGCAATCCTGCTGCCAGAAGCACGCAACGTCTAACGGGTTGGCTTCTCATCTGAAATCCATTTCATTTTCGAGGTAACATTCAAACAGAAAGTAGGTTTTTGTGATATCTACGCAGCGGCTTGACGTGACTCGGCTGTCTGAGCTGTGGCGAGTGTCGATTGCCGCTGTTCTTCGGCCTCGGCGGTCGTGTCGATAGCAGCGTGTAGCGATCCCCAATCGACGATGAGTGTTCCACCACTACGTTCGTGCTGTTGAGTCCAGGTCATTAAAAGTTCCAAACATGCGTGGTCGATATGGTCCAACTCCGTGAGGTCGATGTGAACTTCGCTAGCGACGGGCAAGCGATCGAGAGCTTTCGCCAACTGAGGCAGGCGAAGAAACGTTGCCGCTCCACTGAGGTGAAGCAAGCAATAATTGCCTTCACCGCGAACGACCAAGGTGTGAAGGTGAGAAAACCGATAAAGCAGTTTGACCGCGGACAGCACCACCCCCACCACGACGCCCGTTAGCAAGTCCGTCGCAACGATCGTTCCGAGCGTGGCAAGATAGACCCCGACTTCACTGTAACCATGACTCTTCAGTTGCTTGATGGCTTTGAGATTGACGAGTTTGATTCCTGTGTAGACAAGGATGGCGGCTAAGGCGGCGGTCGGAATGAACTCGACGACGGAAGCGAGCACGACGACGAACGCCAGCAACCACGCGCCGTGCAAGATGGCGGACAAACGCGATTGTCCGCCGGACTCGACGTTCGCACTGCTGCGCACGATCACGCCCGTCATCGGCAGTGAACCAAGCAATCCGCAAATCATGTTGCCAATGCCTTGTGCGACCAACTCGCGGTCGTAATCGGTCCGAACGTCTGGCTTCATCTTTTCAACGGCTGACGCACACAGCAACGTTTCCGCACTGGCAACGATTCCGATGACCACACCTGCCTGCAGAACCGCCTGCCACGGAGTCGTCTGAAAAACCTGTGGCGAGGCGAAATGCAACTCGCTCATTAGACTCACTGGCATTTGAACGAATTGAACGTCGGGTTGCCAGCATGCCGCAAAGACTGACGCTGATACGATCGCGACGAGGGGAGCCGGAACCAAGCGCAGTCTTCCTTTGGCCAGTTTGTTCCACGCCAACAGGATGACGATGGCGAGCGTCCCGAGGGCGGCGGCTTGATCGTGACTCAGGACTGCAGAATAGGCGGCCGACGGAATCGAGACGAGATTCGATAGACCATTGGACTTCGGAGCATCATCCAGCATGACGTGGAATTGGCTGGCGAGGATTAGCACACCGACGCCCGCAAGCATGCCGTAAATAACGGCGGGGGATACTGCGCGGAACCATTGTCCTAGCCGCATCATTCCGGCGACCAGTTGAAGACTGCCTCCGATCAGGACGGCCACACCCAATGCTGCGATTCCATGCTCTCGCACCAGCTCGAAGACAATCACCGTCAAGCCAGCGGCTGGTCCGCTGACCTGTAGCGGAGCTCCGGCGAACCAACCCACGACGAGGCCGCCGACAATTCCGGTGATCAAACCCGCAGCGACGGGGACGCCCGAGGCGATTGCAATTCCCATGCACAACGGCAATGCGACCAAGAAGACAACGATCGAAGCAAGGAAATCCTGCTTCGGTGATTGAATTAAGGATGACCAATAGGCCCTTTGAAACGACTGGTGCATGAAACTTGTTCTCTGGGACATCAAGTGATTTTGGGGGGGAATTGAATAATGGAACCAACCGGCCGCCAGCACTCCCTTGCTTCGGAACACACGGCTTCCTGGCCGCCAACGACCGGCTGGTCCACTGGGGATTTGTGATCAGACCCGATCTCAATTGATTGCGCCTGATCGCTTGCGTCCCGTGGCTAGTGACTATGTCCGGCGTGGCTACCACCGCCTCCACCTCCTCCGGCGGTCGAAGCACATCCCACGGAAGTCACAGCGGCCAAGGCGGCCACCAACATCAAACTGAAAAGTAACTTAGCCATGATCGAGAATCCTTTCTCTAGAGTTGGAAACAAGAAACTGCAAAGCGATTCACACCGAATCGCAGGTCGCCCCTGGGGGCGGTCAACAACGGCGCAGCGCGAAGTCCATCGAAGGTTTTGCAACGCTGCAAATAGGAATGAACCTAAACCGAGCTGGGTGGGTTCAACACTGGACGGGCATCAAACAAAAGCCTAGATGACTTTCGAGACAACATGCTCAGTGAGCGGCGTTCAAAGGAGAAAACGCGAGAGAGTGGCACAGCGTTGCTGTGCGGTCGCCACATGCCAATTGGCGAATTGCTGATGCGCGAGAGACGGCTCTGCACCAGTGCAGTAAGAGGCAATACGGTCGCGCCCGCGATGCCCCGCTCAACGGTTTGCCGAACGACAGTTCGATTGCAGCCGATGGTTGCCTGATCATTTCGCTGGCCACATTGGCACGGACAAGGACAGTGATCGGAGCAGTGACACACCAGCAAGTCGATTCCACATCCATGTTTAACAACGGTATCGCATGGCATCGAAGCTTGACTTCCGGAACAACAGTTCAGTTCCCCCGCCATGCCGCATTCGGTGACCAATGCATGACAACCACACTGGCTTTCGCCACAGACCGTCGTACATGGGCAAATTTGGACCAACGATGTCGGCATCGCAAATATCGCCACCATCAGCCCCATCATGGCTAATCGAGCGATTCGTTTGAGATACCTTGTTCTCATTGCCAGCTTCTTCTTGCGTTGATGGAGTAAAAGTCGTGAAAGACTTGATCGGCGTATTCGATCAACGGAACCAACTTATTCGGCCGTGCAAATACAGATTTAGATGAGCTACGCGATTTTCAATGACTGCGTCAAGACTTGAGCCGTCGGGCTCCACACGTTCTCGGTGGACATCACTAGACCGGTCGTCTCATGCAGATCGCCTGGTCGCCGTCCGCGTTTTGAACCTCTGGAACGGAATTTGGCGTTTGCGGACTACCAGAGGGTGACTGGTCAGACTCAATGCCCTCACAATCGTTACCACCACAACGTCGATCCGGCATTTAACCTCTGATTGTGACGATTCTGCTTGAAATTCGGTAGTTTCGGGGCCGATGGATATTGCAGGCTGGTCGATCTATTCAAGGAGGAGTACTCGGTGTCCAATTCGCGACCAATCATCGCCAGAACCAAACAGACGCGACGTCTATTGCTTTTGGCCACTCTAGGACTGTCAACGGGATGCAGTACCATCAGCCAATATACGGGATTGGCCCATCAGCCCGCACGGCAGTCCCACTCGGAGGGGCCGGCAGGCGTCCGCGACGCAAATTTAGAAGTTGCAAAGGCGGAACCCAACTCGACCGTCAAACAAGTTGCCTATGACGATGTCATTGTCCAAGAAGTCTCGCCTGTGTTGGTGGCTCAGCAGCCAGCGACATCGTCGCTCAGTGATTTCATGCCGCTCGACACATCGGACGGTGATGGCATGCAGTTCTTGCAGCCAGTCGTTGTTGAACAAGAAAACGGCATCGCGAACACCAGCGGCATGACGGTCGAACAGTTCGAGTCGCTCGCCTTGGGCAACAATCCAACGATTGCCGAGTTGGTCGCAACGACGCAAAAAGCAGCCGGATTCCGGACCCAAGTCGGCCTGCGAGCCAACCCGAGCATCGGCTACCAAGCGAATCAACTCGCCGATCAAGGAACCGATCAGCACACAGTCTTCATTTCTCAAACGATCATCACCGCAGACAAGCTGGCACTCAACCGCAGCGTGCTGAATGAAGCCCTCCGTGCTCAACTGCTGCAACTCGAAGCCCAGAAGTACCGCGTCGCCACCGATATCCGGATCAAGTTTTTTGAAGCCTTGGCCGCACAGCGACGGATGGAGTTGATCCAAGAATTCCAGACCGTTTCCGACAAAGGACTCGAGTTTGCTGAGCTGCGAAAAAAGGCGGAAGAGGGATCGCAATTGGATGTTGTTCAAGCCAAGGTGCTGAAGAACGAGGTCGACTTGCAGCTTCAGCAAGCGGTAGTTCGATTCAATGCCGCTTGGCGAGAATTAGCCGCATTGGCCGGTACACCCGAAATGTCTCCCACCTATTTGCAAGGTCGCTTGCCGCAAAACGAGTCAGCGATGGATTGGAACAGCGTTGCCTCGACGATCGTCGTTTCCAGCCCTGAGTACCAAGCCGCTCAAGCTCGCGTCAATCAGGCGCGGGCGAGCATTTGCCGCCACGAAGTCCAGCCGATCCCCAACTTGGATGTCCAATTTGCCGCCGGTGTGGACAACGGCACGAACAACGGATTGATCAATTTACAGATCGGTGCGCCGATTCCTGTTTTCAACAAAAACCAGGGCAATCTCTCGGCGGCGCGAGCAGAATACGTTCGCGCGTCTCGTGAGGTCGAGCGCATCGAAAATGCGATCAAAGCACGACTCGCGTCAGCCGCGGGCAATTTTGACGCTTCCTTGGCGGCAGTCGATAAGTACGCGAGAGATATCCTACCGAACGCGCAGGAGGGGCTTGAGCTGGCGGAGATCGCCTATAAGGCCGGTGAAACTAGCTATGTTCAAGTCTTGATTGCGCAACGGTCATATTTCGATACCAATCTGCAGTACATCGCGGCCCAGGCACTGCTCGGCCAAGCCCGCGCCCGCGTCGATGGCTATGTGTTGACGGGTGCCTTGGACCCGATCGTCGACAATAGCGGCGACGACAGCCTACGGGGCCTGACGTTCAGCCAACAGTGATTTTCCGTCCGCTGAAGGGTGGTTGTGGGATCCGCCTAAGTCAACCTGGGCGATTTGTTCAAAATATGCGGAGCGACTGCAATCGCTATGGACCTTTTTAACAAAGATGCCGACAATATGAATACCTTGTAATCGCAGGAACCACCCGTGCTTGCCATTTGTCGAATCACTACCGTCGTAGCCATGCTGCTGCACTCGTTACTCGGGTGTTCGTTGCATCATGCTGCTAGTTGTGATTCGCACGCGCACAGCGTATACGATGATGTCTGCGATGCGGACGGTCACCCAAGTGTCCAGCACGATAATGATTGCTGCCACGATCATGAGGGACACGACCACAGCCGTGGAGCAGAAGGGTCTTGCACCAGTGAGTTTGTCGCCGGTAGCGAAACGAATATCGCACCTGTATGTCCAGGATGTGAATCTGGTCCCTGCGATGGCCGCTTGCCGGGTTGCCACTCAACTGGATCGTGCAGCTTTGTTCCCTCCAGCGATGTTGACTTTGTGTGCGACGCCGTTTTTGTTGGGTACATTTTGTACGACTTTGATCCGAGCATGGCTCGGGTCCGCACTGTCTGCTGGCAGCAAGAACGCCAACGGCAGTTTGCCGGCGTTGAAGACTCTCTATCGCACTGTGCATCTCTTTGCACGTGGCTGATTTAACTGAATAGCCTTTCTAGTTGAGGAGTCGGAACAAACGCTGCCCTGTTGCAGGTTGGACCTGATCTGGTTCATCGTTTTTTCCGTTTCTGTTCTTCAGCAACCGTCATGTTTCGTCTTTGTAGTTCATTGCTGCGCTGAATCGGAACTGCGGGCTTTCTAGCGAATGTATAGCGGGCGAGCGCGCGCCTATTTCTTCGCGATATCACAGTTCCCCGTCTCTATTCCTGGAAGTAATTATGTCCAAAATCAAGGCGTTTTTTGCGAGGCTTGCTGGACCAGTCTTGACGATTGCCGCAATTCTTGTGGCCATCGTCGCGGGCGGATTTGCCTTCACCGAGTACCCGCAAAAGCTTGGGCTGGTGGCCGCTTCGGAAGAGGCTGGCCACGAAGGTCATGACCACAGCGATGGTGGCCATGACGATCACTCGGGGCACGATCACGGTGGCGGCGGCCATGAAGGTCACGACCACGATGGCCATGATGAGTTAAATTCAATAGAACTGAGCGCCCAAGCGCGTGCCAACCTGAGGCTGTCCACGCAAACAGTCTCCGTCGGTCGGTTCAACGAGTATATCGAAGTTCCGGCGTCGGTTTCGGATTGGCCGGGCCGTACTCATGTGGCCATCACTTCGCCTCTGACGGGCGTCATCAATGCAATCAATATCTCACGGGGTGAGTTGGTTCAGAGTGGTCGCCCGCTGTTTACCTTGCGACTGACCCATCAAGATCTCGTTGACACGCAGGAAAGATTCCTAACTTCTTTGGGGCAGCTTGACGTTGAACAACGTGAGATTCAGCGATTGGCTTCCATCTCTGGCACTGGTGCGATCGCTGGGAAAACAAAGCTGGCGCGAGAGTATGAGCGGGACAAATTGACAGCCGCATTGATGGCGGCAAAGCAGTCGATGCTTCTGCACGGATTAACCGACGACCAAATCGACCGTATTGAAAAAACGCGCGAGCTCATCCGCGAAGTCACGGTTTATGCTCCGACGCTTCATGCCGATCGCTCGCTACACCACGATTCACTTCACGCTCCAAGTAGTGAGGGTCTGACGTCAGCAAGCGTTGGCGACATGCGGTTTGCATCCATGCAACCTCCACCCATTCATCCTGAACATATCGACGCCGAGTTTCTAGTCACAAATCTAGAGGTAAGTCGCGGAGAGTCGGTCCAGGCGGGCCAACATTTGGGCAGACTGTCCGACTATAGCCAGATTCTGATTGAGGGTGAAGCCTACCAAAGAGATGGAGAAGCGTTACAGAAAGCGGCAAACTCGGGAGCAATGCTTCAAGCCGTATTCGAGACGCAACAGGGGCCGCCCCACATCATTGACAATTTGAAGATCGTTTACATCGGAAACGAGGTGAGTCGGGAGTCGCGTTCGTTGCCATTCTTCGTCTCGTTGACAAACGAGGTCGAAAGAACCGAGGAAATTGAAGGCCAACGGTTCGTTAGTTGGCGTTACAAGCCGGGCCAGCGTTTGCAGCTGCGGGTGCCATTCGCTGGCTTTGACAACGCGATTGTAGTTTCCAAGGATGCCGTTGCAGAAGAAGGCCCAGAGCGTTTCGTGTTCGTGGAGAACAACGATCATTTCGATCGAGTGGCCGTTCAGGTCCTTGCGGCTGACTCCATCAACGTCGCCATCAAGAACGACGGTCAAGTTTGGCCGGGCCAGTCAATCGCCGTCAGTGGCGCCCATCAGTTGCAGATGGCGCTGAAGAACAAGTCAGGCGGTGCGATTGACCCACACGCTGGACACAACCACTAGGAAAAAGCTGGGAGTGAAGGAGAGGGAAAGAAAAGTAAACAACCACTCCCAGCTCCGAACTCCCCCTTTTGAACAACGCAACGGACTCGCAAACATATCATGCTCGATAAAATCATTCAGTTCTCATTGAACAACCGGCTGATCGTTCTGGCGCTCGCTGGCATTATGCTTGGTGTAGGCGCGTGGCAGACGACAAAGTTGCCGATTGACGTCTTCCCAAACTTGAACCGCCCGCGCGTCGTTGTCATGACCGAAGCGCCAGGGATGGCTCCCGAAGAGGTCGAGGCGTTAATTACGTTTCCACTGGAGACGGCATTCAATGGTGCCAGCGGTGTCGAAGCGGTGCGCAGCAGCAGCGGCATCGGATTGTCCGTGATCTATGTCGAATTCGGATGGGAAACCGACATTTACAACGACCGCCAGATTGTCAACGAACGATTGCAACTTGCGTCGGAGAATCTGCCCGACGGAATCAAGCCGACACTCGCGCCAATCTCGTCTATCATGGGCCAGATTCTCATGTACGGCATGTGGAGCGAAGGTGATGTCACTGAGCCGATGGAAGTTCGGACACTGGCCGACTGGGTTGTGCGTCAAAGGTTGCTGACGATTCCAGGTGTGTCGCAAGTCTTCACGATGGGCGGTGGACGGATGCAGTACCAGGTGCTGGTTGATCCCGATGCACTGCGTACGTTCGGTCTGAACATGGACGATGTTCACCAAGCCGTCAGCGACTCTAACTTGAACGCGACGGGCGGGTATCTCGATGAACGAGGTGCCAACGAACTGCTGGTACGTGGACTGGGGCGAATTACGAGTTTGGATGACTTGCGGGAAATCACCATCACGATGCGTGAAGGCCGTCCCATCACGCTTGCGGATGTCGCAAAAGTTGTTGAGGGGCCTCAGGTCAAACGCGGAGACTCCTCAACGTTTATGCGAATGGAAGGTGGTGAGGTCGAAGGTGGTCCAGCGGTCGTCTTGACGATCAACAAACAACCCGGCAGCGACACCCGTGCTGTCGATACGGCCATCGCGGAAGCCCTCGCAGAACTGAAAATCTCGCTTCCCGATGACATTCGCATCGCCAATGTCTATTCACAAAGGTCATTCATTGACCGAGCGATTGAAAACGTTGTCGAGGCTCTTGCCGACGGCGGAGTCCTGGTGCTGGTGATCCTATTCCTGTTCCTGCTGAATTTTCGCACCACGTTCATCACGCTCACCGCGATTCCGTTGTCGATCATCGCGACCGCGTGCGTGTTTGCCGCGTTTGGTCTTTCGATCAACACAATGACGTTAGGTGGCTTGGCCGTAGCGATCGGTGAGCTGGTCGATGATGCGATTGTTGATGTTGAAAATATCTTCCGACGGTTGAAAGAAAACCGTCACTCGGAGTACCCTCGGCCGCTGCTGCGGGTGGTCTATGAGGCCAGCATCGAGGTGCGAAGTAGCGTGGTGTACGGAACGGCGATTGTCGTACTCGTCTTTATTCCACTCTTCGCGCTCGAAGGCATGGAAGGCAAATTGTTCGTGCCGCTTGCAATGGGATACGTGGTATCGCTGATCGCGTCGCTCGGCGTTTCATTAACCGTGACTCCCGTCTTGGCGTCATTATTGCTGTCAGGCAAGAAGTTCTGGCGATTTGTCGTTCCCATGCTTGCGTTTGGTATTGCAGCGCTAACCATGTACTGGGTCGTGCCGCGTGCGATCCATATCTTGCATCTGCCATTTGCAATGCCCGGCGATTCCCTGTGGTGGACGATCCTGTTGACACCTGCGATTTGGTTCGCGCTGGTCGCCATCGAGAGATTGCTTGGCGGTGAAGAAGCCGAAGAGGGGCGGTTGCTTGAAGGTCTGAAAGGGCTTGCGGGGCTGGCCATTAGCTTCAGCACTCGCTTTGCTGGGCCGGTTCTGGGTGTCGCTGGCGTAATGGTGGCGTTTTCAGTTTTCGCGGTGAGTCAGTTGGAAAACGACTTTCTGCCACCGTTTAATGAAGGAGCCGTTCAAGTCAACGCGCTGCTAGCGCCGGGGACGTCGCTTGCGACTAGCAACAAAATTGGAGAAATCGCTCAAGAGCAGTTGATGAAAATTGACTCGGTCAAGTCAGTCGCTCGCAAGACGGGGCGTGCGGAACTCGACGAACATGCGGAAGGCGTCAACGTCACTGAGCTATTTCTTGAAATGGCCGACGGTGCGGATCGGGAGAAAACCATTGAAACCATTCGCGAAACGATGGAGGACATTCCCGGCGTGGTGTCGAGTACCGAGCAGCCGTTGGCTCACTTGATCAGTCACATGATTTCGGGTGTTAAAGCTCAAATTGGGATCAAACTTTTCGGCGACGACCTCGACGTCTTACGCAACAAAGCGGACGAGATGAAACAGCGCATTTCGGGCGTCGAAGGCTTAGCGGACGTTGTCATTGAACAGCAAACCAACATCCCACAGTTGCGAATCGAGTTGAACCGAAGTGCGCTCAAGCAAAATGGATTACGTCCTGCCGACGTGATGGAGCTAGTAGAAACAGCGATGAATGGAACCGTGGTCAGCCAAGTGTTACTCGGTCAGAGGACGTTCGACCTGATGGTTCGGATGGACGAACCGTATCGCGAAGACGTCTCGAAGCTCAAGCGATTGGCCGTGCCGTTGCCCAGCGGCGGAACGGTGCCGCTCGATTCAGTTGCCAACATCTATGAGAGCGGCGGACCGAATATGATCAAGCGGGAACAGGTTCGTCGGCGAATCGTGTTGCAAGCTAACGTGTCCGAGCGAGGGGTGGTCGACGTGGTGGGTGACATCAAGGAGAAGTTGGCAGAAATGGAATTGCCACCGGGCTACTTCATTGAATACGGCGGTCAGTTTGAAAGCCAACAATCCGCTTCCCGGCGCTTGCTGGTTCTTTCTGGTATCACGCTTCTAGGCATGTTCCTGGTGCTCTACACACTGTTCGGAAACACCAATTTTTCGTTGCAAGTCTTGGTCGCTCTGCCGACCGCATTTATCGGTGCGGTCGCGGCGCTCGTGATCACGGATCAAAACCTGACGGTCGCTGCGATGGTCGGATTCATTTCGCTGTGCGGAATCGCCAGCCGCAACGGGATCTTGCTGCTAAACCACTATATCCACTTGGTCGAGCACGAAGGCGAATCGTGGACCCGTGAAATGGTCCGGCGTGCGGGCCAGGAACGGATGGCTCCGGTGCTGATGACGGCGCTGACATCTGGGATTGGTTTGCTACCGCTCGCGCTGGCCGCCGGTGAACCCGGCAAAGAAATCTTGTACCCGATCGCGACTGTCATCGTCGGCGGACTGCTGACCAGCACGCTAGCGGAGTTTTTTGTTCGTCCAGCACTATTTTGGACGATCGGACAGGGGGCAGGGAAACAGATTGTCAAAGACCACCAGGAAGAGATGGGGAGTCACGGGTTGGGAGCTACCAGCACAGAACCTCATCGCCCGATTGTTGCGACATGAAGAAAGAATCACTGACATGGGGAATGGTTCCTCGTGCTCGTTTTGTGAACGAGCGAATTGGTTTGCCGTTTCGGTGCGTTGCCGAAGCGATGTTGTTTGTTTTGAAGAAGACTCCCACGGAGGAATGTCAATGTTGAAAGTACGGATACTTGCAGTCGCGGTTTTGGTCGCATCGGTCGCGATGGGCAGCATGTTGGTTCAGGCAACCGAGCCCAATGCTGCCGCTCAAGAACTCGTCGAATACCGCTTGGAGAAGTGGAAAACGACACATGCCGAAGGCGACCAGAGTAAGAAGCTCGCCGAGACGCTCACGAAGCTTCGCTGTGAAGTCAAAGTCGATTCGCACGGCGGGCACACCGACGTGAACTACCGCTGCCCGAAGTGGCAGCAATTGGCTCTGAAGAGCCACAAAGAAGCCCATCAGTGGGAAGGCTGGTTGAAGAAGCTCGGCTTTGAAACCAAGCACGCTCACTAAAACGTGCGTCTTGAAGGAGTGGGGAATCGGTAACTTCGTCCGATTCCCCATTCCGTTTTTGATCCCCCCCCTTACCCGAAAGAGCCATGATGAAAATGCAATTATTCACCCTGTTGCTGGCGATTGTCGCAGTGATGGGCTGTTCTAAAAGTGACGTGCAGATCGATGACACACCGGTCGAATCGCCAGAGCCCATCGTCATGGACGAGATGCCACCGATGATGGATATGGGAGGCCACCCCGAACACGGTCCACATGGCGGGGAGCTCGTCGAACTCGGTAAGGAGGCGTTCCACATCGAGATGATGCACGGCAGCGGCGCGGTAGCGATGTACGTTCTCGACGGATCGGCAACGAAGCCGGTCGCAATCGAAGCCGAAAAACTAACCGTCAGCCTGAAGCATGACGGCGAAGTGAAATCGTTTGAACTTCCCGCCGACCCTCAGCCCGACGATGAATCCGGAAAGTCATCGCGATTCACGTCGACCCAGGCCGAGATGGACCAATGGATGGAAGCCGGGGCCGAAGGAGCCGTGATCCTGCAAATCGACGGCAAATCGTATACCGGTAAGATTTCACACGATCATGACCACGAAGGACATAGCCATTGATGATTGAAGATTTCAGATTGCGTTCTTCAATCTCCGATCGGCAATCATCAATCTTCGATTACCCAAGTCGGTCGCGGTGTGTTACCGCGATCGGCGAGGTTCCCGGCCTCGGATACGACTAGCCTCGTGAGGCCGGGAACCGTTTTTACACTGCCATCTAAGTTATTTTCGACGAAAAGGATTTCGATCGACAAGAAAACAACATTTGCCGGAAGAGTTCGCCACCATGCCGCAGAAAACAACGTTCAACAAAACCCTCATTGGAGCCTGCCTCGCATCAGCGGTGCTTGCCGGCGGAGCGGTCTATTTTAGCGTTCCTTATTGGTCCGGTGGACCGCTCGCTGACACGGAGGCTGCCGAGGGCGAAGACGGGCACGGTCATGATGAGGGAGGGGACCACGATGAGGGTGGCGCGGAAGAAGCGGTCGTCCAATTGCCAAAAGAAATGTGGGAAGCTTCCAAGCTGAAGGTGCAGCCGGTCAACCGTCAGACAGTGACGATGCAAACCTGGGCCACGGGAAAGCTCACACTGAACGAGGACCGCAGCGCTAACATCTATTCCATTACCGAAGGGCGGGCGCATGAAGTCCCCGTGAATTTGGGCGACCGCGTCGACGAGGGCCAGACGCTCGCGATCATCGACAGCCGTGAGGTGGGTACAGCCAAGCTGGAATTGTACCAAGCAAGGTTGCAGGAAAAGTTTGCCAAGCAGGCGAATGACTTCGCTCAACAGGTGAAGACGAATGCTTTGCAGTTGATCGACGCGCTCGATCGGAACGCTTCGGCGGAGGAAATTGAAAAGACGCTTGGTGATAAGCCGATCGGAAAGTATCGCGAACAGTTGCTCGGTGCCTACACGACCTTGGTGCAAGCCCAAACGGATTTCGATCGCATCGAACCGATCGCCAACACTGGCGCGATCGCCGGAAAGCAGTTGATCGAAGCAAGAGCCAACCTCAATACCGCCAAAGCGAGTTTCAACGCGGTTCTGGAACAGTTGCGATTTGGCGTCCCGCAGGATGCCCTGGAAGCCGAGCAGGCCGTGCAACAAGCGGCACAGGCCGTTGAAGTCGCAAAGGCAAAGCTGAACATCCTCGGTTATGACGATGACGATCTTGAAAACATTCAGCCTGACGAGAAGAGCGGGCACCTATCTCACTACGAAGTCGTCGCTCCCTTTGCGGGAACCATCATTGCCAAGAATGTGGTTCTGGCCGAGCGAGTTGGCACCGACACCGAGATGTTTCGTCTCGCTGACCTATCCACCGTTTGGGTTCAAGCCGACATCTATCAAAAGGACCTACCCGCGATCGCCGGGCTCGGCGACACACTGACCTTTCGTGCTCCGACGGCCAGCGACGGTTCATTGCATACGCATACTGCCAAAATCTTTTATCGCGGCGACGTTCTCGATCCGGACACCCGTACGCTCCGCCTACAGGCGATTGCCGAAAACGAGGATCGGCATTTGAAGCCGGGAATGTTCGTGGAAATTGAAATACCCTCGGAAGACTCTCAAAACATTTTGGCGGTGCCCGAATCGGCCATTCAGGAAGTGGAGGACAAAACCGTCGTCTTCGTTCAGCAAGGCGAAACCGAATTTCTCATGGTTCCCATCGTCACAGGGACGAAATCTGACGGCGTTGTCGAAATTCGCGAAGGTTTGAAGGTCGGCGACAAAGTGGTGACGTCCGGTGGATTCGCTCTGAAGTCAGAACTGATGAAAGGAGAGATCGGCCACGGTCACTAATTCATCATGATAAATCGCATTATTGACATCTCGCTGAACAATCGCATCGTCGTCCTCTTGGGCGTCGTGCTGTTGGTGGTCGCTGGCATCTATTCGATGTTACGGCTTCCCGTCGACGCAGTGCCCGACCTGACCAATGTTCAGGTTCAGGTTCTAACCACGTCACCGGCGCTCGGCCCGGTCGAAATGGAGCAATTCGTCACGTTTCCGGTCGAGACCGCGATGAGCGGTATTCCGAAAGTCACCGAAATCCGCAGCGTCACTCGATTCGGCCTTTCCAACGTGACCGTTGTGTTCGAGGAAGGCACTGACATTTACTGGGCCAGACAACTGGTTGGCGAGCGATTGACCGAAGCCCGCGCGGACATTCCGTCGGACATCGGTGTACCCACAATGGGACCGATCGCAACAGGAATGGGCGAGATCTATCAGTTTGAGGTTCAAGCGAAAGAGGGCTACGACTACAGCCTGCAAGAACTTCGGACCATTCTCGACTGGAACGTGGCCTTTCAACTCCGCGGTGTCCCCGGCGTGATCGAAGTCAACACGTTTGGTGGTGAGCTGAAAACCTACGAAGTCCAGGTCGATCCTACTGCGATGCTGAATTATGGCATCACGCTTCAACAAGTCTTTGATGCCCTGGATCGCAACAACGCCAACGCCGGTGGTGGATACATCCAGCACTACGAAGAACAACGACTGATCCGCGCCGAAGGGCTGGTTGAGTCGCTCGACGATATCGGCAGCATCGTGTTGGACAGCCGCGAAGACGGAACACCGATCTTGGTTCGCGACATCGGCGATGTTCGATTTGCGCCGCTGCTGCGTCAGGGCTACGTCACCCGCGACGGTCGAGGCGAAGCGGTCGTTGGAATCGTGATGATGTTGATCGGCGAGAACTCTCGCGTCGTCGTGCAAGACGTCAAAGCGGAAGTGGCGGAAATTCAAAAGTCGCTGCCCGAAGGGGTCTACATCGAAGCGTTTTATGACCGCACCGAGCTGGTCCAACGGGCCGTTGATACCGTTATCGAGAACGTCAGCGGGGGTGCCATCCTGGTCATCATCATGTTGTTCTTGCTAGTTGGCGATTGGCGAGCCGGTTTGATTGTGGCCTCGGCAATTCCATTGTCCGCCTTGTTCACTTTCATGTCGATGAAATACTTCGGCGTCTCGGCCAACCTGTTGAGCCTGGGGGCGCTCGACTTTGGGATTATCGTTGACGGTGCCGTGGTGATGGTCGAAAACGTGATTCGGCAAGTAGGGTTGGCGAAACAACGCAATCCTGATTTGCAAAAGGCGCCACTGAAAGTCTTTCGGGAAGCGGGTCACGAAGTTGCACGACCGATTCTGTTTGCTGGTGCGATCGTGATCATCGTCTTCATTCCGATCCTGTCGTTGCAGGGCATCGAAGGAAAGATGTTCGGCCCGATGGCGTTCAGCTTCATGTCGGCACTCGTGGGCGCATTGATCCTTTCATTGACCGTGATGCCGGTTCTCGCATCGCTATTCTTGGCTCGTAAGTTTACACAAAACGACCCGTTTTTGATTCGCCTGGCCAAGCGCGGGTACGAGCCGTTGTTGCGACGCAGCATGAAGCACCCGGTGGCGATCGTCTGTTTCGCAACCGTCTCGCTGGCCGTCGGCATCTTCATCGCCAGTCGGTTCGGTGCGGAATTCGTGCCGAAACTTGACGAAGGTGACATGGCAATTCAGGCCGTGCGATTGCCCAGCGTTTCACTGGAACGTTCGATTGAGATGACAACCGACATCGAACAAACGTTGCTGGATGAATTCGGCGACGAAGTCGAATCGGTCGTGTCAAAAACCGGACGCCCTGAAATCGCCACCGACCCGATGGGCGTCGAGGCGAGTGACATTTTTGTCATCATGAAGCCTCGTGATGAGTGGCGGTTCGATGACAAACAAGAACTGATCACCGCGATGAGCGAAGCACTGTACAAACGAATTCCTGGAAATAACTTCAGCTTCACTCAGCCGATTGAATTGCGTGTTCAAGAATTGCTTTCCGGTGTTCGCAGCGATATCGGAATCAGTCTCTACGGTGACGATCTTGAAACGTTGCAAAAGATCGGAAACGAAATCGCGGGCGTTGTCTCTCAAGTACCCGGTGCGGCGGACGTCCAGCCCGAGCAAACGGGCGGCCTGCCTTACATCCAAGTGAAGATTTTGCGAGATCAGATCGCGCGCTACGGAATCAATGCCGGAGACGTGCTCGATGCGGTCGCGACGATTGGGGGCAAAGACGCTGGCGAAGTCTTTGAAGGCCAAAAGCGTTTCCCGTTGATGGTCCGGTTGGCACCGAAGTACCGCAAAGACCTGGAATCGCTCAAAAAGATGCGAATTGCGGACAAGAGTGGTCGGCAGATACCGCTCGAACAACTTGCTGAAATCACCGTTGGTCCTGGCATCGCACAAATCAGCCGGGACGAAATTCGCCGTCGCTTTTTGGTTCAAGTCAATGTTCGTGGTCGCGACTTGGCCGGTTTTGTGGGCGAAGCTCAAGCGGCCGTTGAATCCCAGGTGGACCTGCCGCCCGGTTATCGCGTGACGTGGGGAGGTCAATTCAAGAACCTTCAAGACGCCGTCGGGCGTTTGTCCGTCGCAGTTCCGCTCGCGCTGTTTCTGATTGGATCGTTGCTGTATCTGACATTTCATTCGGTCAAACTCGCGCTGCTGATCTTCTTGAATGTGCCGATCGCGACCGTTGGCGGGATTTTGGCGTTATGGATTCGTGACATGCCGTTTTCGATTTCCGCCGGGGTGGGATTTATCGCCCTGTTCGGCATCGCGGTCATGAACGGTGTGGTGTTGATTGAACACATCCGTGCCCTACGTGAATCCGGCAGCGAAGTCGGCAGCGCAGTCTTCACCGGCGCAGTCGACCGCCTGCGTCCCGTGTTGATGACAGCGACCACCGACGCACTCGGTTTTTTGCCGATGGCATTTTCCAACAGCAGCGGTGCAGAGGTCCAGCGCCCACTGGCCACCGTCGTCATCGGTGGAGTGATTACATCCAGTCTGCTAACGCTAATTGTGCTGCCGTCAATTTACCACTGGTTTGAGCCCACCGAAGACGCCGCGGAACCGGACGATCCCAAGCCAACCGACCTCTAAACTCCCAACTCCTATGCCCCTCATTGAAGAATTTGAACGATCTGGTGTTTGGCTGTTCCGTTGGCGCAGCTATCTTCCATTCGCTTTCCTACCGCTGATCTTCGTCGCCGCGACGCGATACCCGACGATCGAAACGAATCCGAGTTTGCATTTCGCTTGGGGCATCGTCAGTCTCTGCGTTTCGTTGCTTGGTCTTTTCATACGATGCCATACGGTAGGGCATGCGGCAGATGGAACGTCCGGTCGCAACACGAAAGAACAGATTGCCGAGTCACTGAACACGTCTGGGTTCTATTCAGTCCTTCGGCATCCGTTGTACCTCGGCAATTTCCTCATCGCGCTTGGGATTGTGATGCATTCCCTTTCGCCATGGCTGATTGCGATTTATGTGATGTCTTTTGCGCTGTACTACGAACGAATCATGTTTACCGAGGAAGCATTCTTGCGGCAGAAGTTCGGGCGAGTGTTCATCCGGTGGGCAAATCGCACCCCCGCTTTTGTGCCTCGAATCATACGGTGGCGGAGCGCGGAACTGCCAATGAATTGGCCCAAGGTGATTCGCGCCGAATCAGCGGCAGTTGCTGTGATCGCATTGGCGTTCCCTGGATTGGAATTCGTGATGCACAGGATGCAGCAAGGAAAAGTCGCCGTAGAAACCTCGTGGTATCTCGTCTTCGGTGGTGGGCTAGTGCTCTATGGCATTGCCCGCATTATGAAACGTCAGTTTCGTCGTTGGGCGAAGTTCGAAGAAATCATGGCTAGGGTGGGCGAATAGCAAAACGAAACGTTTGTGTTGACAAGACAATGAGAAGAGAGGATATGCAAGCGACGATGTTAGAGGCAAGAAGAACCGTACTCATGGCCATTTCTGATTCGACGCTTCAATACCAATATTCATCGCGTCTCTCCAGTGAGGGATTCAACGTAGCCAACGTTTCTGACGCGAATGAGTGTCTGGATGCTTTACGCTGCCGAGCGTTCGACATTTTGATAGTGGAAACGGAACTTCCGTTGGGGCAAGGCGAAGGCATCATCGAGGTGTTGAGGAATGACTCGCAAATTCAAGCGGTCCCGGCAGTCATCATTGAAATCCCTGTGGATTCAAGAAAGGGCCACAGACGCAGCAACGGCTCCCCGCTTGCAATCGAAGAACTTGTTCAGGTTGTCGAGAGTCGCCTACGCCAATAAGCTCGTTGAGTCGTTACCCAAGATTCAGGAATCGAAGTGATAAAAAACTACATCGAAACGCGAATCAGCAAGTCTCTAACGAGGTCGGGATTCCCAAACTCGACTGTCACGGTGGATTCGCATGGGATCGCCGAACTGACAGCATCAGTTTTGGATTTGGACGATCGCGCTCTCGCCATGGCAATCGTTAGCACGACGCCGGGAGTCACCGGCGTCAGAAATCAAATCAAGGTTTTGCAATGACGAATCAAGCTGCAGCAAACGATGGCAAGCTTCACGGATCGACGCATCCATGATTGGTGCAGCTTATCGAAACCCTCTGCCGATGGTCTTCATGATTCTCAGCCTTATGCTGGCTGGGATGATGAGTGACCTCGTCTGTGATGCCGCCCCGATGCGTTCGGTCAAAGCAACCGAATTCCCGCCAGCGGAGCAGAATTCAAACAGGAACGTAGACGCAAAAGACAGCATTGACGCTCACAGCCCGGAAGACCATCAACTATCATTTTCACCCATCCTGCTCGAGCTTGGGATCATTATTGTGCTTGCCGCCTCAGGCCGATGGGTCGCCGAACGAGTCGGACAGTCGTCCGTGTTGGGGGAACTGTTGATCGGAACGCTATTGGGGAACATCGGCGTTTGGTTAGGAATTCCGTTCTTTACGCTGGTGATGAATCTGGGCGATATAATCCCGTTGTTCAGCGAAGTCTGGCTTTCCGGCGAGTCCGTGCCTCTGGCGGCCGAACAGATTTTCGGTGCCGATGCCGTCAACCAGCACGGAAGAACCGCCCGGTTGATTACGATTGTGACCGGGGAAGAAGGACCACGCTACATCGCAATGGGTTTTGCGATTTGGCTGTTTTCGGAGCTAGGTGTCATTCTGCTCTTGTTCATGGTGGGATTGGAGTCCCAGGTCGATGACATGCTCGCGGTCGGTTGGAGAGCATTGCTGGTTGCCGTCGTCGGAGTCACTATCCCATTTGTGCTAGGTTACTTTGCGAGCCGGTGGTTGCTGCCCGAGTCCCCGGTTGTAGCCCATCTTTTCTTGGCAGCAACGCTTTGTGCGACCAGCGTTGGAATCACCGCTCGCGTCCTGCAAGATTTTAAGAAAACACAGACTCGAGAAGCGAAGATTATTCTCGGCGCGGCGGTCATAGATGACATTCTCGGCCTCATCTTGATGACGGTTGTTGTCGGAGTGGCATCCACTGGGGAAGTTGATGTGCTTAAGATAAGCAAGATTGGTTTGCTGTCGACGCTTTTCCTCGTCGCAATAATTCTGTGTGGCGGAAAGTTCGTTGGATGGATGATTCCCGTGTTCACGACTTTTGGGGGGCGTCATCTCAAGCTATTGTTTCCGCTCGCGTTGGCATTCCTTCTGGCTTGGGTCGCGGGGATCATCGGACTGGCCCCGATTGTAGGAGCATTTGCGGCAGGTTTGATTTTGCGAGAGGACCATTTCAAGTTTGATTCACAACACTCCATGGAAGGCTTAATCGCGCCACTGGAAAAGATATTTGCTCCCATCTTCTTTGTACTGATGGGGATGCAAGTCGATCTCCGATCGTTCACCGATATCAACACTCTGTGGCTTGCGTTGGGCCTGAGTGTCGTTGCGATCGTCGGGAAATTGGCCTGTGGTATTGTATCTGGACGTGGGGCGGATCGTTGGACGATTGGGTTGGGGATGATTCCGCGAGGAGAGGTCGGACTCATTTTCGCAAGTATAGGCAGGGGATTTGGCGTTCTTTCTGGCTCGCTGTTTTCCGCCGTCGTTGCCATGGTTATCGTCACCACGCTGATGACTCCGGTCCTACTCAAGAAATCGCTTGCCCGAATCGGCGATGACACGATGCCCGATTTGCCCGAACTCGGAAGAGGGGCGTAAATGAAACCAGCAATTGATACACGAAGGCTTTGGAGAACGACAACCGCATCGCAGGCTGTCCTGCGATGCCGTCGCGGTCTATTCGTCGTTATCCGCGCGGTCGTAATTAATTGCGCAGATGGCTGGCTTCGATCAGTGATGACCGCCGATTCCGAGATGCAAACGTCCTACGTCGAGATGCACACCACCGTGGCCGCGATGAGCCGGTTGGTACGCGCGGTAGTTCGGTGCGTAGTGGCCACCACCATAGCCGAACGAGGACCGGCCGTACCCCGAACCATAGTAGGGAGTAACGACTCCGTGTCCGCCATAGTACCTGTGGCCACCGGTGTATCGGTGCCCGTAGTTAACGTGACCGCCACCATGACCAATATACCCGTGGCTGCCGCTGTAGCCATGGCCACCGCCATGATGGAAGTCAGCAGCCGTAACGTCAGCCGACGGAATGAGAAAGGTCAGGGCAGCACCAGCGAAGGCAATCATCAAAAAGCGTTTCATTTTTCAGATCCGTTGGGAGGAGAAGCGGGGGAACATGGGATCGGTAATGCAGGTCGCGTACCAAATCGTAAAACCCCCGTAAAACGTTCGTTTTTTGCGTTTTCGACTCCGGCGAAGAATCGATGGCGTAGTCAATACGATTCGCCAGTGCCGTCGTTGTGGTGTCACCTTGGCATCGTAAGGTGCCTGAGGAGGTCAGTCGGGTGAGCGGGAATTGCTGCTTCCATCACTCACGGCGCAAATGTGTTCGCCACCAAGTTGCGGTGCACCTCGCGGCGGTTCTTGTCCTGATCACGGCGCTGGTCGGCCAGACGCGTCACTGCCAATGTGGTCATTCAAACGACGCGGCAACACGCTGCTGCGCAACCGCTTCGCCGGCGACGATGTGCGGCTGCCATACTGCTGCGGCAACCACGACCAATTCCGAGATGTCGACGTCAGGCCTCCCGTGTTCATGCTGCGAGGCCAGCCCGTTGGCCTATGCGGAGTCAGCTCCGTCACCGCGGCGGGCCAAGGTATACGCCCAGTACTTCTTTCTCGCGCGAGTGGATCACGCAGTGCTGGTTGCATCACGACACCAAGACGGGCGGATCGCTGTCTGGTTTGAAACGCCTCCGAAGCTTTGTGCGCGGCTTTGTCGTTTTTTGATTTGAGCCACTTGCTCGATCCAAAGCACAGCGTCGCCCGGAAATGATTCCGGCATCACAACACTCACGGCGGAATGATCCCGTCTACGCCTCAAGGAATTTCAAACCATGTTGGTTCTATCAAGAAGGGTTGGACAATCGATTTGTTTGCTCCGTTCTGAAACCACGATCACCATCGCGAAAGCAAGTCGCAGTCGAGCGAGACTGTCGACCGACGCTCCTCGTGAAATCGCCATTTGTCGCGGCGAACAAGTGTCACCCGATGACGAAGACACGGTCGTCGAAGAAGGCATTGCCACTCATTGGCGACTGGAACCCAAGTCTCGTGAGACGCACACTTTGCCCTCTCGTTCCGAACAGTCGGACCCAGCGAATGTTTTGGTGGCCATCACTGACGCCGACGAACGTCGTCGCTATGCCGATGCCTTTCGCTACGTCGGTTTCGGTGCGAGTGAAGTCACCGATGGAATATCTTGCTTGTCAGCGCTCCGTTCCGGCGCGTTCGACATGTTGGTTATTGACCAGCACTTGCTATGGGGTAGCGGTGACGGTGTTGTCGAGGTCATGTACCATGATCCTTCGATTGACCAAATTCCTGTAGCGCTGCTCAGTTTTCCTTCACCGGATGAATCCCCTGAAGGTTCTGCGAGCCGCCTGCGCGCGTTCGGTTGCACCGAGATTGTTCACATCGTGCAACAACGCCTTGCTGGACACGATTGATGGGCGACCGCGTGACCAAGAATCACCGTCGGGCCTACCCGACGGTGTCGCTGTTGCTGGTGGCAGTCAATATCCCACTCGCCCTTCTCGTTGGCCTCTTACTGGTGACGGATTACCGACGAGAGATGCGGCGTGCCACTGATGAACGACGAATCACACTCAGCGACGAAGCGGGTGTGATCGGAAGTGCGTTGTTGCGTTTGAGTGATCCCGATGATACTGCGGCAATCACGGCTTTCCTGGAAAGCAGTTGCGCCGAAACCGCTGGTCCGGACTCGCCGGGGCATTGGATCGACGTCCGCTGGAATGGATGCAAGCTGCACACCCACACCGGCCCGATCGATTCAACCGTTTCGGTCGACGCGCCAAACTTTAGCCTCGAGGTGATCGCGGGACGATTCTCGTCAGGATTGCTAACGGTCGAAGTTTCGGAGTTGGCCGCAGACATTCGACGAAGTGTTCGAGGTGAAATCCTGATGCACGTCAGTTGGTTGTTGGGCATCGCGGCGTTGGCGGCGGTAATTGTCGATGTGGTGCTCGTGCGGCTGATCGCTAGACCAACGATGCAGCTTGCCGCATCAGTGATACGACTCGGTTCGAAACAATTTGAGGTCGAACCGACTTCATTCCTCAGTTTGGAATTGAATGATTTGAGTGAATCAATTTCCGCGATGGCAGATTCATTGAATGCCGCTCAAGCGAATCGGGCGACAGCGATGAAGCGAGCCGAACAAATTCAACGCAACTTGCTCCCCAACAGAATTGACGTTCCCGGTCTTCGCATCGCAACGCACTACCAACCCGCCGAAGAAGTTGCCGGTGACATCTACGACGTGATGAAGCTGCGCGACGGGTCGTGGTTGATCTACGTCGCTGACCTTGTCGGCCACGGCATCCCAGCCGCTATGAGTGCCTCGATTCTGAAATTAGTCATCGACTCGGCTGCAGTCGGCTGTACCGATCCCGGCGAACTGATGGGACGCGTAAATCGAGCCCTGCCGCGTTACTTAGCCGAAGATGGCTTCGCAACCGCAATCATGTTGCGTTGGAATGCGGAATCAAAAGAGTTGAAGTTTGCCAGCGCGGGTCACGAACCCATGCTGTTGATTCATGAAGGAGAAATGCAGTCGATCGAAGCGACCGGCTTACCCCTTGGCGTGGACGAGACGTTGGATTGGAAAACAGAAACGATCCAGCTCCATCACGGCGATCGCTTCATGCTGCTAACCGACGGGATCAGTGAAGCGACCAATGAATCAGGCGAAATGTTTGGCCGCACACGAATCCAGCAGCTCGCAGTGGACGACGGCCACGCTTGTATCGCGGAACTTGCTCGCACGTTTGCCGATCGGGTCAACGCGCACATTGGCGGTCAACCTTCTCAAGACGATATTACGCTGCTGGTGGCCCAGTGCCTGGAGCACGACCAGCAATCACAAACCAATCAACTTCGACTCGACGGACAAGGACGGAGAATTCAATGAGTCGCTCTGCGTTACGTTTTGCGTCGCTGTCGCGTGGAGCCGCCGCTGCAATTCAACTTGCCGCGATATCGCTTTTGTGTGCCGCCGAGCCAACACGTGTTGCTTCGCTTCCTACTAACGCTCCTCACGCCAGTAGCCTGTCGCAAGAAATTCGCAACACGGCAGATCGTGTTTCGCACGGCTAGGTGCACGACTATTCCTTGCGAATTAAACCTTCCCGAATGAACTCAGAGTCCGCTGATGCCACACGTAACCAAGGGGAGTATTTCCTACACCGAAGGCTTAGCCGTCGCAATGGCAGTAGTCTGTACCAATGGGCACGCCATTTGCATCCTTGACCATTACGAACGAATTCGCGAACGATCCGACGCGGAGCAACCGGTGTTAATGCTGATGCACTCGAATAAACGCAAGCATTTAGTCATGATCGGAAACAATGAGAAAGAAAAAGATGAATAAAGAAAAAATGCAACTGGGCCTTTTGCTGCCGACCGTCGATTCGGCGGATGATGCCTGCGTCGACAGACTGGCGGACTTGCTGCAAGCGAAGGCTGGCATTGATTCGGTTCACGCGATTAAGAGGGGTACCGAGACGCCCGATCGAATTTGTATTCACTACGATCCGAGTGTGGTTTCGACTGGCGAAGTGCGAGATCTCGCAAAGCGTGCCGGTGCGCAATTGGATCAGCGTTATGGGCATTGGCTCAGTAAGTTGCGATCAACACACGCCCGCCGAGCCTCCGCGATCGAGTCGCGATTAGGACGGGTAGACGGCGTCCTTGAAGCGGTCGTGTCACCCGATGGCGCTGTTCGCGTCGAGTACGACAAACGGACCACCAGCGAATCCGCGATCGCAAAGGCTCTGAACGAATGGACCGGCGAAGCAGCGGACGTTGTCGGCGATCACGCCGGCCACAAGCATGATGATGAAGGTCACGAGGCGGAACACGATCACTCGGGACACGACCACGCTCACGGCGGTATTTTTGGTCCCAGGTCGGAATTGATCTTCGCAGTCCTCTGTGGCGTGTTGTTGCTAGTCGGATGGTTGATCGAATCTTTTGCGCATCTCAACGAATGGATTTCTTTGGGCTGTTACATCGCGGCCTATCTCTTCGGCGGCTACTACACGGTCACCGAAGCAATTGAAAAAATTCGAGCTGGTAAATTTGAAATTGACTTCTTGATGATCGTCGCCGCCGCAGGTGCCGCGTCGCTTGGTGCCTGGGCCGAAGGAGCGTTGTTGCTGTTTCTGTTCAGCATTGGCCACGCCTTGGAAGGCTACGCGATGGGAAAGGCCAAGCGTGCCATCGAAGCGCTGTCGGAACTCGCGCCTCGAACCGCGCGTGTGCGCCGCGACAGCACGGAAACTGAGGTTCCCGTCGAAGAATTGGTCGTTGGCGACGTCGTCGTGATCAAACCCGATGAACGCGTCCCCGCCGATGGCTTCGTGATCGCTGGTGAATCGAGCATCAACCAAGCACCGATTACCGGCGAGAGTGTTCCCGTAGACAAACGCCCCGTCGATGACGTTGACGCCGCAGCAGCTGATCCCGAATCGCTTTCCGCCGAATATCGTGCGTTCGCTGGGACGATCAATCAGTCCGGTTCCATCGAAATCCAAGTCACCAAGACGGCGTCCGAGAACACACTCGCCCGCGTTGTTACGATGGTCAGCGAAGCGGAAACGCGAGTTTCACCGACTCAGAAGTTTACGAAGAAGTTTGAGCGTTACTTTGTCCCATCCGTCATCACTGGCGTTGTGTTACTGATGTTTGCACCGTTGGTCATCGACGAAAGTTTCAGCGATTCATTTTATCGAGCGATGGCTGTTTTGGTCGCAGCAAGCCCCTGTGCCCTGGCGATCGCAACACCCAGTGCAGTTCTGAGCGGAGTCGCCCGAGCAGCTCGCGGAGGAATCCTTGTCAAAGGCGGCGGGCCACTGGAAAGCCTCGGCAGTCTCGATGCGATCGCGTTCGATAAAACCGGAACACTGACCGAAGGCGAACCCAAAGTGACTGACGTTCGCACCACCGAAGGTGTCGACGAATCGGAACTCTTGCGGTTTGCGATCGCCGTCGAAGACCTCAGTAAGCACCCGCTCGCCAAAGCCGTCGTCCGAGACGGGAGAAAGAAGCTGGAAGGAGGGGAGTCTGGTGAGCCGACGGCGCTAGCCGCGGGTTTCATCCCTGAAGCGACCGATTTGAAGAGCATTACTGGACGTGGGATTCAAGCGACCGTCGAAGGCGAATTGGTTCACATTGGCAAGGACGACTTATTCGCAGAGGTCGATGGTCCACCGCTTCCCGATAGCGTTCGAACCATCGTCGAGTCACTTGAAAAACACGGACGAACCACCATGATTGTTCGTCGCGGCGACCGTTATCTCGGCGTCATCGGACTGATGGACACACCGCGTGAAGCATCGAAACGAACAATTGCACAACTGCGTCAACTCGGCATTCAGCGGATGATCATGATCTCCGGAGATAATCAGCAAGTCGCCGACGCGGTCGCCAATGAAGTTGGTCTTGACGAAGCACGCGGCGACCTGATGCCCGACGACAAAGTCACGGAGATCAAGAAGCTGCAAAGTGAAGGCGGCGTGGCGATGGTAGGCGACGGCGTCAACGACGCCCCTGCGATGGCATCCGCTTCGGTCGGCATCGCCATGGGAGCCGCCGGCAGCGACGTTGCGCTCGAAACAGCCGACGTTGCACTGATGGCCGACAACCTCGACCATCTCCCACTCGCTATTGGACTCAGCCGAGCCACCCGCCGCATCATCCGCCAGAACCTATGGATGAGCCTCGGCATGGTCGCCTTTCTCGTACCGGCAACAATCCTAGGTCTCAACATCGGCCCCGCCGTCGCCCTCCACGAAGGAAGTACCCTCGTCGTCGTCTTTAACGCGCTGCGACTGCTCGCTTACCGATCGATCTCAACGAACTATGAATGATCGAGCAATAACTGCTCACCTCGTCATTGATTTGTTTGACGCCGTCGCTCGAAGCTCAGTTGCGGCGTGTCATCGGTCCGTCGGATTTATCGTACATGAACTCCATAGCGAACCTGCAATGACAGGGCGTTGAGTGGCGTATGCTGCCAGCGTTACCAACTTGCGATTGCTGGGACTTTAGCACGATGGCATGCTGGAAACTGACCTTCCGGAACCGAGTTTTCTTGCTTGCTATGGCTGCCATTTCCGGAATGCTCCAATACAATCATCGTTTTGTTTGATTCCTGCAAAGTTTCCTGCACGATGCAAAAACTTCCTCTCTTCAAAGGCGAGTATCGAGAATATGCAAAACGGAATCATCGTCCGTGTATTTATAGCCAGCCCCGGCGATGTCCATCTTGAACGGGAAGAGGCTTGCCGAGTCATTCAGGAATGGAATGCCGCCCATTCTCTGCCGCGATCCGTAATCGTCGAGCCGATTCGGGTTGAGACCCACTCGCGTGCTGTGCAGGGTGGGCATCCGCAAGACTTGATTAACGCTCAATTGCTGGAGCGTTGCGACCTGCTCGTTGCAATCCTATGGTCGCGTCTCGGAACGCCAACCGCGAAAGCCCTGTCTGGCACGGTTCAAGAAATCCATGAGTTCTCCGAGACAAAAGGCGATGACAAAGTCTTGCTTTTCTTCTGCGACCGCCCCATTCCCAATGCGGCTGATTTGGAGCAAGTCCAAGCAGTCCGCTCGTTCAAGGACAGCGTAAAAACCGACGGATTGTATCTTCAGTACACGGAAGCAGAGGAATTCGCTCGTCTGTTCCGACAGCAACTCGATCTGACAATGAATGCGATTCTCGACAGCAACGAATTTGCGGTGATAACCGCTGAGTCAGACCGCCGCGACGTAACGCTTTTACCAGAAGCATGTTCCATTCTTGCCGTTGCATCCGTGGCTGACAGCAGTCGAATCCTCCTGTCCCGAATGCGAGCTGGCCACGAGTTATCTGTGGGTGGCATCTGCCTCACGAATACTGGTGACGAACGTTCCGAGGCCAAGTGGGAGGGTGGCTTGGAGCAACTTGAACAATGCGGTTTCGCCGAGGATCTCGGGTACAAACGAGAGGTGTTCCGTTTGACTCGGAGTGGATACGAAGCCGCCGATGAGCTTTGGCACATTTTGCTGCTGCGCCGAGTCAATTCTTTGCAACAAGGTGAATACGACTACGTCGACGTAAGCAGCTTGGCCGAAGATGCGTTCAACGGCTGCAGAATAGCCGTTCCAATCGTCCGCGAAAAAGTGAATGCTCTCGGAGAGATCGAAGCTCTGGAATTGGTCGCCGGCGACGGGGGTACGACTGCAGTCCGACTCAATGATAAGTCTCGTAAGACTCTGCGCGAACACGAGTGGCTTAAGTTCGCCAATCCTGACGGCGGATGAAATTTACGAAAGGATTTCGATGAGCCGGGCCAGTTCGTCGGTGTCTCTTACGCCGATAACAGTCATCATGCGGGAGCCTACTCGCCATGAGGCGGCGAGTTGCCCGTCAATCTGCGTAACTCGACAAATGATTCCGGCACACTCGATCTGGATGCGTGGATCTTTAGAAAACCAATCATTCACTTTACACTTGTGCTCGAAGACCGCCAGATGCGTATGGTCTTTGCGCTGCCAAAGGGCTTGGACGCATTTGCAGCAAGGCATGTCCAGCACCATCAACTCATCGCATACGAAACCACTGGGCGGTGTGTCCACGTTGCGTGGACGGTAACCGACCAGTTGCGCGGCCTGGTCGGGTAATATGGAGCGACCCGTATACGTTTCTGCTAGGTGCTGCTGAGCGAGCTCAGGGTCTGTTTCAAATAGGTCCAGATACGCCTGGAGCGGTTCATGATGCTGACGATTGGTGAACGCTACCCAGTATAGACCGACCGCAATTAGCGTGATGGCTGCGGTGGATAACATTGTCCACCGCCATCGAGATTGCTCTCTCGCCACGGCGGTCGGCGCGGTTGGCAGAGCACGCTGATCGAAAGATCGAGGCGTTTCGTCCAATTCCGTTGCGATGCGTTCCCAAAGCAATTCTTTAGGCGTTGCGGCCAGAGACAGCTTTCGGATCGCCTCGGAAACCGCATCAAAAAAGGTCAAGTGCTCAAGACAGTCGGAACAGCCCTTGATGTGACGATCGACATTGATTTGCTGTTCGCCAGATAGTTCACCGTCATAGTAGTTCGACAATAGTTTGCTGGCTTGTTGGCAATCCATATGACTGCTCCGCGAAATATCTGATGATGCGCCAGATGACTTGGCTAGCCCTTTGGATGGCGGTTGCGCCGCGACCCTTCACGCGAATGCCCGTTTTTTCGACGAACCAGCAGAACGAAAACTCCTGTGAGATTTTGTGAAGAAGTAAAGCCGTCTGGGCATCAAAACCAAGGAAAGACGAACGACGGCGGAAACGTTCTGCCAAAACGTCTTGGTTCCCAATCCCTGACGACTAGAGGTGGAAGTCATGTTGTTGAAATCAGTAGCAGCCGGTGTTTTGGCTCTTGGAATCTTTGGCACCGCCGCGTTGAGCGTGCCGGCATCCGATTCGGCCCCCAGTGCCGTGGTGCAAGCCAATTCGATCGAATCGACCGAGTTGGTCGGGAACACGTGCTGTGCAAAGCGTGCGTACTGCTGCACGATCAAGCGTAGTTGCTGCGGCAGCTCGGTAATGATCCAAAGCGACGACCAGTAGCGGCGATGCAGGTTCGCGAATCGCCGGAAGGAATCTGGGCGCTTCTGGCGAAGTTTCGCTTCCGACAACGCCTTGACTCTCGCGGTTTTCTTTCGTCACAGAGTTGCTGGCAAATTCAGCTTCCCTCGATGACCCGGAGGTTCGCATGAGTGTTGTTTCTACAAAGCAGCGTTGCTCATACCCAACGGGTCGCTCTTGGGAGCAAGTTGATCGAACGGCGGGCGTGGCAAAACGCGACGACGCGGATGCAGGACTGCCATTCGACGACGCTCAAGAGCGATCGTCCCCCAAGCTAACCGTGCTTCCGGTCATTCAACCCTGCGGATGTCGTGTTGTCGCGGGCGTGCATAGCCGATGGGCGAGAAGCGGGTACGCTGCGCTGCGAAACATTTCTTGCCGATGTGATGATGGTGTGTTGGTCATCGACGGCAGCGTGCCAAGCTTCTTTTTCAAGCAGATGGCGCAGGAACTAGCACGGACGGTCGATGGGGTCCAGCGAGTACAGAATCGACTGCTCGTGAAAGACGTTGAACGTGACAATCAGTAATTCATGCAGTGGCGGGCGACCAAACCGATGACCAGTAACGAAACGAACACACTATTGCCAACGGTCGCCTATTTCTCAATGGAGATTGCACTTGGTCCCGCGATGCCGACCTACAGTGGCGGATTGGGGGTTCTTGCTGGGGACACGTTGTGGGCGGCAGCCGATACCGCCCGACGAAGTCTGGCAGGCTCACCGAACCGCAAAGCTGCGATTGATCGACGATATCAATTTGACTCAAAATACCTTGTTTGATCCGCTGACGTTTACGATTGGATTCGCAAGACGCGCGACGGCGTATAAGCGAGCGAACCTATTGATCAGCGATCCGGAGCGATTTCAACGCATTGCTGAAAAGCATGGACCAATCCAGATCGTATTCGCTGGCAAGGCACACCCTCATGATGTCGAGGGAAAGCGTCTGATTCAACAGATCGTGCGAGCGAAGAATCACCTGCACCCCGCAGTCAAGCTCGTCTATCTGGAAAACTACGACTGGGAGCTTGCTCGACTGATCGTTGCTGGTGTTGACGTTTGGCTGAACACTCCACAGCCGCCGCTAGAAGCATCCGGAACCAGCGGGATGAAAGCGGCGATCAACGGCGTTCCGAGCCTGAGCATTTTGGATGGATGGTGGATCGAAGGTTGTGTCGAAGGAACGACTGGCTGGGCGTTTGGGAATGCTACATCAGCGAATCCTGCGAATGTCGACCGCTGCAAGGATGACACAGACGCGTTATACGACCAACTTGAACAAGTGATTGTTCCGCTGTATTACCAGAAGCCCGACCAATGGCTGCGAACCATGTTGCACGCGATTGCGTTGAACGGGTCATATTTCAACACCGAGAGGATGGTGCAGCAGTACGTCGTGAAGGCTTACTACGAAGCCTAAATGACATTGGTGAATGAAGAAAGTCGGAGCGATGAGCATCTAAAGGACAACCATTCACCTTCACCGAAGATTAGAGGAGATTCTGATGTCGAAATCCAAAACCGATGGCAACGAAACCCAGTTCACCTGTCACGCTCCCGATGCCAAAGAAGTCTTCCTGGCGGGCACGTTCAACGAATGGAAGTGCGATGCAACGCCGATGTCCAAGGACGGTGCCGGAAAATGGACGGCGAAGCTGGAGCTTCCGGCTGGCCGATACGAATTCAAATTCGTTGTCGATGGCCAGTGGTGCTGCGAAACGAATTGTCACGCCGAAGGCGAATGCCCGCAGTGTGTCCCAAACGACATGGGCACCATGAATCGCGTCTGCGAAGTGCAATAATTTGGGAGCCAGTCATGAGTCAGGAACCGTCACAACCGACCGGCGTGAAGACGTGGATATTAGCGGCCTTGGTCTTTGGAGCCATCTCTGTCTTCGCTGTTTCGGATGTGATGTCTCAGGAAAACCCTCAAAACGAACAATCGCACAACGAACACGCGGCCACCGATATCGACGCTCGCTACTTCCAGAAGAATCTGGAGCTGGCCAAACACGATCTGCAAACCGCGTTGGCCGCCAATCGACGAATTCCCAACTTGAATTCGAAGCTATTGCTGCTGCGGCTTGAAAACCAAGTTGCCTACGCGACGAAGTTGGTTGAGCAGGTCGGGAAACATGCGGATCACGACCTGCACAAAAGTCATCTACAATCGGTAAAGAATGACGCGATTCTCGCGGAGAAACAGCTTGCTTGGGCAAGCAAAGCATCTGGAAATCTTCGCGACGACCAGATGAAGCGAATAGAGCTTGCCGCGCAGCTCGCACGACTAGCGCTGGAGCGAGCCGAGCAGCCAGGAATCACCGCCGACCCGATGCAACATTTGCAGTGGCAGATCGACCGGTTGCGATCGGAACTGCTGAGCCTGCAGGTCGAGTTTGAACGCACGCGATCAGGGCACTAGAACCGGATAGCTCAATGATTCAAAAGACGATTCAATCCCACTGTCGTCACTGCGGCACCGATGTGAGATCGGTGACGCAGCATCGGCCAACGCTCGGACCAAATTGGGAGCGGGCCGACGGCACGCCGCGACCGCTGGGTGTCACTTGGCTGGAACACGAACAGTCCTACAACTTTGCACTCCACGGGGGGAACGCTCGCAGCGTAACGTTGCTGATGTACCTCAAGGATGAACTGCGAGTTCCGTGGCACTCCGTGGCGCTTGATCCACTGAGAAACAAGTCGGGACCGATTTGGCATTGTCGAGTTCCCATCGCCGAAGCCGGTGACTCGGAATACTACGCTTACCAAGTTGACGGGCCGGTCGAGGGTGCCGCTTTGCCTTGGCACGCTTTCGACCCTGAGAAAGTCTTGCTCGATCCGTATTCGCGAAGCATCTATTTTCCCGATTGCTTCAATCGCGAGGCAGCACGCTCGCCCGGCTCCAACGCGGGCCGCGTTCCGCTGGGGCGTTTGGACGTTTGCAGATGTCCGTTTGACTGGGGCGATGAACAGCGAATCCGCCATGGTTCCGATTTTGTCATCTACGAAATGCACGTTCGTGGCTTCACGCGGCATCCCTCTTCAAATGTCGAGGCCAGTAATCGGGGGACATTCGCTGGTGTCGTGGAGAAAATCCCGTACCTGAAGGAGCTCGGCGTTACCGCAGTTGAATTGATGCCCGTCTTCCAATTCGACCCGGAAGACAATAACTACTGGGGCTACATGCCCTTGAACTTTTTCTCGCCCCACCACGCCTATTCTGCTCATCAGTCGTCTTGCGAGCAACACAGCCAATTTCGCGAAATGGTTCGTGAACTGCATGCAGCCGGTATCGAAGTCATTTTGGATGTCGTCTACAACCACACGTGCGAAGGCGATCATCACGGACCGACCTGCTGCTACCGGGGAATTGACAACGACGTCTACTACGTTGCGTCGGATGATCCGGCCTCGCCCTACGCAAACTTCAGCGGAACCGGCAACACACTTGATACGGCGCATCCGACCGTTCGCTCACGCATCGTCGATAGCCTGCGATATTGGGCCAAGGAAATGCACGTCGATGGTTTCCGGTTTGATCTTGCATCGGTCTTTTCGCGAGACTCGGAAGGAAACGTCAATCTGCAACAGCCACCCTTGTCTGACCAAATCGCCAGTGATCCCGACTTGGCCAACGTCCGACTGATTGCCGAACCATGGGACGCCGCCGGACTCTATCAGCTTGGTAGCTCTTTTCCTGGGCAAACCTGGATGCAGTGGAACAGCCGCTATCGCGATACTTTGCAACGGTTCGTTCGTGGTGACGCTGGCACGGTGCCGGACCTGATGACACGACTGTACGGAAGCAGCGACCTGTTTCCCGATCATCCATCGCAGTCATTCCGGCCTTTTCAAAGTATCAATTTCATTGCGTCCCATGATGGCTCCACAATCTACGATCTCGTTTCGTACAACGAAAAGCATAATGAGGCCAATGGTGAAGACAATCGAGACGGCCCGACGGAGTTCCGTTGCAACAACGGCTGGGAAGGCGATACAGAAGCACCGCAAGAAGTGCTCGACCTACGCAAACGCCAAGTCAAGAACTTCTGCTGTCTGTTAATGCTTTCCGCCGGAACGCCGATGTTCCGTATGGGTGACGAATTCATGCAAACCCAGGGCGGCAACAACAATCCGTACAACCAAGACAACGAAACAAGTTGGCTCGATTGGAGTCGACTCGAAGCAAACCAAGAAGTGTTTCGCTTCTTCAAGAAGATGATCGCGTTTCGCAAAACGCATCCAACAATTGGAAGTTCCACTTTTTGGCGTGACGATATTCGTTGGTTCGGTGCCGAATCGCCTGAAGTGGATATGTCCTCCGAGTCGCAGACTCTGGCCTATCACCTCTCCGGCCGGTCAGCGAGCGAAGCCGATCTGTACGTGATGGTTAACGCATCGACTCGTCAACGCGTTTTTGACCTTCACGCCGACAGTTCAAACATCTGGATGCGGGCAATCGACACTTCGCTTTCCAGTCCGCTCGATAATGCTGGTCGGGAATCGCAAGTCGCGATCGAAAACAGCCGCTACCACGTAAACCCTCGTAGCGTCGTCGTGCTGACACGCAGCAGCGGTACATCCACCTCCTAAGTTTTCTCCGAAGGAATGACTGATGAACACCATACGATCCATTACGTTCCTATTGACACTGACCACAACAACGAGCGTTTTCGCTCGCGAATGGTCCGACAAAACAGGGCAATACCAAGTCGACGCCGACCTGATCGGTTACAGCGACACGACCGTTGTCCTGAAACGAAAGCCCGATGACTTGGTCGCTGTCCCGATCGAGCAATTGTCAGACTCGGACCGCAAGTACCTCGAGACCCAAACGAAGGACACGATCACCGGCGGTGGCAGCGGCAATCAAGTCTGGGAATTGAAGTCTGGCCTGAAACTCCCCGGGCGAATCGTCGGCTTTGACAAGCACGGCGTCACCATTCAGCGTCGGCTAGGGAAGGTCTACGTCAACAACCAACGCTTCGACAAGATGCCTGGCGTCTACCGCGCCATCATTCCCAAGCTGGTCGCGCATTTCACGTCCGAAGAAATTGACGGTGAAAGGGGACTCGAAGACTGGGCGCGCGATCAGCGAGGCAAACCACGAACCTTCGAGTGTGCGGGTGTGATGATCGAACTAGAGGACAGCAATCTGTACTGCGTCCCGTTCTTCCTCTTCACCGACGAAACCTTCGCGATGCTCAAGCCGGGCTGGGAACGCTGGCTGGCGGCCAAGGAAGACTATGACGAAAAGGAGCAAGAGTCGTTCTTTCTACAAGCACAAACACACGCGTACGAACAACAGCAAATGCGATTGCGGCAGATTCAGAAATTGCAGTTAAATCTACAAGCCTACGACGCCGGTCTCTTTGACCTGTGGGAGGTCACGATGTATCCACAGGCGGGAGGATATGGACGGCCACTAAGTGTCGTGGTCCCAGCAACCGACAGCCAGCAAGCCGCTGCAGTCGCCCATCAACAAAATCCTCCCTACATCATCGGCCCCATGCGAATCGTCCGACGTCGAAACTGAATCGTTAGCACGAAACTATTCGCGATAACCTAACTGCAACATCCGGCACCCGACAGCGCGATCCACACATTGCCACGTCATCTAGTTCCACCGAAGTGGCAAGGCCCCACTCGTCAGCGACGATCGAAACGTCCACATCCAGCGCAGTTGGGAACGCGTCAGCCTTGGCATCAATCCTTCGATGCGCGATTCTTATGCGATGACTCGCTCGCTTCTGCTTGAGCGAAGATCGAACAGGCTGGCCGCGGAGCCGTCAATCTAGCCAGTTGAATTTGCGATGACTGCGAACTCTCCGGTGATCGCGCCCATCGGATTTGAACAAATCGATGTTGGCACGCCATCTGCGTAGTGCGTCAGTCGGGATGGCGATTTGCCGAAATATGCCACCATCGCCTCTAACAATTTTACAGCCAAAGGAATTAGTACCGTGTCCAAATATCGCCTTTTTGGAGCCATGATCGCAACGTCCACCGCAGTCATGCTCTTGTTGATGTACCTGAACACTTACGCCATCGATCACGTCTATTGGAGCGAGACTCGCTTCTATATGGCGTTGGTGATGGGTTCGACCATGGCAATGATCATGCTGTCGTTCATGCTAGGGATGTACAAAGACACCAAGACCAATATCGCGATTGCTGTCACCAGCATCGTGGTATTCACTGGATCTTTGTACCTCGTCCGGAGCCAAGAAACGGTTCAAGACGTCGCTTGGATGAAGGCTATGATCCCTCACCACTCAATCGCGATCCTGACCAGTGAAAGGGCTGAGATCAGTGATCCAAGGGTCCGTGAATTAGCCGATGAGATCATTGAGGCGCAAAGAAAAGAAATTGCTCAGATGAAGGCGTTGATCGCGGATTTAGAGAATGAGCCTGAACGCCCGATCGCGTCACGGTAGAACGGCTTGACGAATTGGGTAGGTTGCGAAAGTTGCCGAGCTGAAAAAGGCAGGACACAAGCACGATCACGGCGAGCATGCCAACTCCGGGAACTGCACGAGACCGCTGTGACGAAGGCCTTTGGCTCTTAAGACTGTTGCGCGCCGTTCGGATGCTGTGGAACTCAATCGGCCGACGTGACGGCTCATCCACCGGTTTGAGCTACAAGTAATCGAGAACGCACGGTTTTCCCTGTTTTGTTTCACTTTGGAACAGCACTTGCCCAACGTAATCGCAGTCAAAGCGGTCGAGTGATCGCATATGAGAAAATCAATTAATCACGGGAGTAGACGATGAGCCAATTCAAGAGTTGTATCGACGCGTGTCAGCAGTGTGTGGTCGCTTGCACCGAATGCCTCGAAGCCATGGGCGGAAAGAAGAGTGGCAACGACTGCCCAAGCTGCTGTGCTCAGTGCATCGACATCTGCGAAGCCTGTGTGAAGGCGATGGCGCGAGATAGCAAGTACGCCAGCCAGATCTGCCAGTTGTGTGCCGAAATTTGCAATTGGTGTGCCGACCAATGTGGGCAGCACGACCACGATCACTGCAAGCGTTGTGCGGAAGCTTGTCGAAAATGTGTCAAAGAATGCGAAAGCATGGCAGCAAGTGCTGCTTAAAATCATTGTGCAGTAATGAGTAAAGATCGCCTCCCGTATAGCCTATGCGTGTTACGGGAGGCGATGACGCTCGCTAGGGGTCGAGCGCCTCGATCCAACCGTTTCACTCATTGGCACAGTTTCGCCTAACCAGCATACTCTGCCAGGGAGTGTGGCCTGCGATGCGTCGCCCCGTATTAGCAACGACGATCGCACCCGTACGATGGCGATAGCGGTTCGATGTCGTTCCCGTCATCCCAACGCGGCGGACATTCCGAAAACATGTTTGTTGCAGCTCTTGGCGTCCGATCGTAATCTGCTGTACCGAGAAATCAGCGCCAATCAATTGGTGAGCTATCACATGCGGATTGTGACCACTGCCGGCGTGGTGTCGAAGTATGATCGTGCCTCCGGGCACGATCACGCGAATCATCTCGAGGACGGCTGCTCGTCGCATAGGTGCTCGCTCCATGATGATCTGCTGAACGCTACGATCGGGCAACGGTATGCATTCGGCACGCCCAAGGATGTGACGCGGGATGGCAACGCCCTTGTCAGGCCCGAGCGTTTTCAACGATCGCGGATTAAGGTTCCAAGCAATCTCGTAGCGCCCTTCTCCGCCAATGTCCAACAGTTCGATCTGGATGTGCATTTGGAATGTGGCATAGCCGATCCAACGTCGGCCCGTGCTCACCGGCGTGGTGTCGTTGAGAGGTGGTGTTCCGCGACCGGCGATGAAAAAGACGATGATCGCCCACAGCATCAGGCCCGGCCATACAAAGATCGCTAGCAAGAATAACGACCAAGTGGCGACGCTGCTGATCGTTTTCCCAATACGATGACCGAACAGCGGGCGGGCCATGTGACCGCCATCGAGTTGCCCGATCGGAAGCAGGTTGAGGGCAGTGACCAGCAAACCAAGCCAACGGGCGAATGCCAGCGGACTAAGCCTGAGCAAGTATCCGTGCTGAAGTTGCTCGCCGAGCACTGCTTTCGACAGCAACGCGAACAACATCGAAGAACCGACCGAAGTTCCGTGCATCATCGAGTGACCAACTTCGGCTCCCTCCGATCCAGGCGGCATCACCTGCGTAGTTTGCAAGCCGATGAGCAATGCTGGGATGTCGCTTGCGTTTTATCATTGTTGTCTTGCCGATCCATTTGTTGGTTTCCCCTCATTTCGTTGTCCTGTGTTCTAGTGGACCAATTCAATCACGCTGATGCTTCCGCGTGTTTCGAGTGGGCGTCTTCGTCATCGTCATGGTCTTCGTCGTTCCAAGTGAGGAACAAACGTTCGCCCGCGAAGATGAATGCCATTGAGCCCAAAGCGACCCCGATGACGAGCATGTCGCTGCTCGCCTTCATCCAAACGAACGCCCCCAAGATTACTGAGTCCAACGCCAATGCCGTGATTGGCACCCAGCGATTCGCGTTGACCTTTTCTCGGACGTGCCTCAAGACGCCCCAATGCACGGCCATGTCCATCACGAGATAGAAGATCGCTCCGAGTGACGCGATCCGCGACAGATCGAACAGAATCGTCAACGTGATTGCGAAAACCACGGTGTAGACGAGTGTGTGTTTTTGAATGTCGCCGGGCATTCCGAAGTGCTTGTGCGGCACGAGTTTCATTTCACTGAGCATGGCCAGCATCCTCGAAACGGCAAACGTGCTCGCAATCAGTCCGGAGATTGTCGCCACGATTGCAAGGCCAACGGTGAAGTAAGTTCCCCACTGTCCGAACGCCGGTCGAGCGGCTTCGGCCAATGCGTAGTCACGGCTCTCGATGATTTTTGAGACAGAAAGGTTCCCCGCAACGGCGAAACCAACCAATAAATAGACGACCAAACAGACGGCGAGTGAAATGATAATCGACCGGCCAATGTTTCTCTTTGGGTCGACAATCTCTGAACCGCTGTTGGTGATCGTCGTGAAGCCTTTGTAGGCGAGAAGTGCTAAGGCTGTTGCGGAAAGAAATCCGCCCGCCGAGGACCGCTCCGTGACGCCGACGCTTTCAAACGTTAGCTCGGATACCCAGAGACCTGCTGCTGCAAAGATCAAGATTCCCGCGATCTTGATAACAGCAGTCACCGTCGAAAACGTGCCAATGAACTTGTTGCCAAGGATGTTGACGATGAACGCGGCGACGAGAAGCCCGACTCCCAAAGCGGGGACGAGCAATTGATTGTCTTTTGCATCAAAGAGTTGCAGCGTGTACGTTCCGAACGTGCGGGCCACTAAACTTTCGTTGATGACCATGGAGAAGTACATCAGCAGGGCCATGCCAGCGGTTACGGTTCCCTTGCCGTACGCTTTCATCAAGAACATGGCGATGCCGCCAGCGGACGGGTACTGCTCGGCCATCTTCACGTAGCTGTAAGCACTGAATCCGGCAACGACGGCGGCGGCCAAGAACGCTAGCGGAAACAGACCGCCCGCCTGTTCGGCAACTTGTCCGGTGAGTGCAAAAATTCCCGCACCGATCATGACACCGGTCCCCATCGCAACGGAGCCGGTTAGCGAGAGGCTATTTTCTTCGTACCCACCCGATGATTCTGAATGATTCATCCCTTACCTAGTTCCCTGATTGGAAGATTCGCGTTGCAGTAGCTACTGCGTGTCCAAACGTCGGGCCAGTGGGAGACAAGGAGTCTGGGGAGCATGTTCATCCGGAACTCATCCTGTCTCCGTTATTCCCAGACTCATTCACTCTCGACTCCCAACTCCCTCACCCTTCTTCTCGCTTCCGCAGCAGTTGTAACAGCAGGCAATCATCGCACCGAACAACCATCCCAATACGAAAACTCCAACGGCTCCCAACACGGTCTCACCAATCGGCATGTCCCAACGCATGATAGTGGTGACGTCAACGCCGTGCATGAGGCTATTGAAGAATCGGATTGCGACATCCTTGGGGACGGTCATCATTACGAAAACACATCCGAGGTACGACACGATCGAGGCACTGGCGATCGCGAAGCCGAATCGTTTTATGCTAAGAGTTTGCATGATCTTGGTCCTTGTGTTGGTGGTCGCGATCAGAGTGAACCGGCTGGTGGCTGGGCACCAAGAGCAAGTGGCATCCGAGCATCAGAACGAGGAATACGGCTAGGGTCACGCCTTCGCTGACACCAAACAAAGGCAAGACAAAAATCATCGCTATTGGGATCATGCAACCCAATAGCATTCGCCAGAAGTGACTCATGGTTTCTTTCCGATTTCTTGTGGTTGAGCGGCTTGGTCGTTTGCTTCCTTAGATGCAGTTCAACGCAGTCTTCTTCATCAGTCGCCGAAGGAACGATTACCCAAAAACGAAAAAAGGCCGCGGCAGTGGGAATACTGCCGCGGCCTATTGAGGAGTAAAGCGTGAGGAGCATCTAACCCTGCTAGCCAAGATATTGCATCCCCACTCCCAACTCCCCACTTTCTTCACTCAAGCTCAGTGCTTGTGACCGTCATGCTTGTGCTCGCTCATGCCCTCCATCGTGCCGGCCTTGATCAGCTTTTGAGCCTTTGCGAGGGTTCCGGCTGGATCAGCTTGTGCTTTCTTGGTGCATCCGCCGCAGCAGAGGTAAACCGGCTTGCCATCAATCTCAAGCTTCAGCGGTGCGCCCATGGAGCCGAGGAAACTGGTGTTGGCAACGGCACAGTACTTTTGGGCTTCCACTGCCATTCGTTCATCCATCGGCAGCTTGGCGAGTGTTGCCGTTGAATCACGCAACTTCATGACGGTCTTGACGGTCTTTTCACCACCAGCAACCGCTTCTTCTTTGCAAGCCTTGCAGCAAAGGAAGACCGGCTTGCCTTCGATCATGACCTTCAGCGGTGTGCCCATCGAACCGAGACGGTCGTAGGTCATGATCGGGCAGAATCGTTGTTCCTTTGCGAGCTTCTGATCGTCCGCGGGAAGCTTGGAAAGGGTGTCTTCGATTTTCTTCTCGGCCTTCTTCATCGCTTCGTGATCGTGACCTTCGTGGGCAAAGGCGTTCAGAGAGACGAGGCTGCTAGCAATCAGTCCGAGGGCCAGCGAGAACAACAGGGGTGATCGTTTGATCGTCATTCGGGGAATCCTTCGATTCGGGGTTTGGAATCCAATTTTCAGTCACTCAGGGCAGACGGCGAACCATGCATCGACATCCCTGAGCGGAAACGTTGTACGTTGACTGCTTAGATGCCGGCTCCAGCCTGATCCTTCACGCAAATCTGGGATCTTTTTCCAAATCGGAAAAGTCTGCGTGGGCAACGGGAGTTCGTCGAAGTGCTCCGTTACTGCATCGCTAGCATTTGGTCGAATTCGTCCAGGCCATTGAGTCCAAATGCGGTCAATCTCCCACTCGGTGCTTTCCAGCTCACCGCGATTGTTTCGCCGCTCGTGCCGACTTTCAACTCGTGATTGCCGCGTTTGACAAGTTGAGTCGGTGTGTCACCGAACGAGACTTCCTGGCCTCGACATTGCTCAAGCACCAAGAACGTTGTTCCGTCTGGCCGCTGGCAAATCGATGCGACGCAATTGCACCTGCCGGGACCACAGGTGCACTCGTTTTCGGAGCAATTGCACTGCGGCATTTCCAGGAGCTGTGTTGAGACGAGTTTTACCGACGCTGGCAACATGGATTGAATCGATGGTTGGCGACCGAAGCTCTCAACGACTTCGGCGAGTGATGCAGATTTGCCGCTATATCGGTTTGCCAGATTTTGCATTGCCTCTTCCGTGCCGGAGGCATGTAACGCGAACGTGTCGTGCAGGTCCGTAACCGCAGTCACGTCGGCATCGTGGGCACCATGCTGGTGCCCAAAGTGGTCGAGGGGGCTTACGTTTGATTCCAGGCGATGCGGATCCACTGTTTGAGCGGTCATTTCCCTGCTCAATGAAGCATCGTGCTGTGCGACCTGGACCGGACCATTGTTACGGTGCACCGTCCACGCCAGGATCAAGATCGATGCGGCCAACGATGCGGCAATCACCAGGGCATCTTTGCGCCATTTTGAGCGTCCACCTTCACGCTCGTTCGGGCTCGCCTCAGGACTGGCAAGCGACACAACGGGACTGCCGTCAGCCAGGCTCGTCTGGATTGCAGACCACGGTGGCGCTGTACACGGCAGGGGAGCCGCGAGAGATACGCTCAGCTTCTCGAATGCCGCTAACTCCGCTTGACAAGCCGGGCAGGTCTGTACATGCGCGCGAACTTCCGCAGTGGCTGAATCAGAGAGTTCGCCATCAAAATAGCTGGAAAGTTGTTGCTGTACGCCGTCACAGTTCATGCGTTTCGCTCGTGCTTGAAACCTACTCCCGCCGTCATCTACGAACGAAAGTTAAACGGTTAGACGCTGCGTTTAGACGAATCCTTCACGGATATCCGGAATTATCTTGGAAATTATTCCCGTTGTCGAGTTGGGAGCCCAAGCGTCACACTGCTGTAACGATCGCCGCTCTTTCCTTCTCTCAGGCTCCTATGGCCCCAACACTTCCTTTCCCCGAAATCAGCGGGTATGGCCGTGCGAGTGCTGATGCCCTCCGTCTGCTGAGGTTCCGTTCGCGCGCCGCAACGCAACGCAACAGCAAACAGTAAAACCGATATCAGCAGTATGGTTGCCAAGGTTAGCCGCCTCCGCCACCGACTGCTGGAACTTGTTGGCGCTGAGTCTTTCATCAGCGAATTGGACCGGTTTCTGGCTCCCGGTGCCCCGCATGGATCAATAACAGCAGCAGTGCAACCCTGCCCACCCAAATGCCCCAGGACTGACCCCAGCCGAAGACCAGGCCCCAGTTGCCCTCGCCAGTGGCCAGTAAAACCGGGTGGACCGGTCGCGGCGCCGGTCGACGCGAATGCCAAGACCAGGAAACCTACGCGTCGTACGTTTTTCATCTCAGCTGTTGGGATTGATTTCAAGCAGCCTTCAAAATGCTGGCACACTTTCGACTGATGAATTGATCTCCAGGTTTGATCCGCAGACTCATCTGCGCATTTTGTGTGGATGGAAGAATCACTGGTTTCTTCAACTCCACGTGGAAGCCTGGGTCACGCGTCGCAACCGTCAATTTGTCGCGGTCGTCGGAGATCACCGTGCCAGGAGGCACGCGGGATTTATCGCTACGCGATTCACTTGCAGCCTTCTCGCAAAAATCGCGTTGTGACGTAACAAGTCTTCCATTCTCGAACCCGATCACCGTACCGTTGAGCGTCGTAAACAACGGCAAGTATCCCTCCAGAGCTCGCATTGTTCGATCGATGGAATCAGGAGAGGAATGCCATTGAATCCATCCCCACTGCGGATCAGCGGATGGAACATAGGAGGATTGGTCGAGCTGTTTTCTTGGGATCGCACGTCCAGAGACGATCGCCCGTAGTAGGTTTGCGACGACATGCTCAGACAATCCAGCCATTCGATCAGACAACGCCAACGCGGTTTCCTTCTCCTTGATCAGAACTTTTTCCTGCAAAAGGATGTCCCCGGTGTCAATGCCCGCGTCGATCAGATGAAACGTGATGGCCGTCTCGCTGTCGCCGAAGAAAATAGATGCCAAGTGCGGACAGGCACCTCGGTATTTTGGCAAGTCTGAGCCATGGCAGTTGATGAAGGTCGTATGCCCGGAGTTAAGCACCGATTCCTTCAATATCTCTGGCCATCCACCGACTAGTACAATATGTGGTCTCAGCCTATCCAATTCTTGTCGAAATCCGATGCTATTGACACCTGGGCAATCCAGGATGCCTAACCCTCGATCACGGGCAAACTGCAGCAGCTCTTTTTCTTTCGGGTGATTTTCGAGCAAAAAGTACCGTGGGATTTTGCAAACCGGCAGAAAGCCCACGAGATGAGCGTGTTCAGAGGCGTCGCCGACGCCGCGCAGGAGACTCATTCCCAAAGCACCACTGCCCAAAACAACAACACGAAGCTTTTCTGTCGGAGAAACGATTTGCAATGAAGGCATTTGAATTTCATTCTCGGCGCTAAAGATTTCCATCAACCGATCGCAAACGCAGCTGATGTCGCATTCGCTCTCGATGCTTTGTCTGTCCAGATCGTCCAGATTTCCATCTATTGGTTTCGAGCGATCGCGAAGTATTTGGCGGGATCTGCCTTTACCTTTTTCACGCAGCCGCGGCAGCAAACGAACAGCGTTTCTCCGTCAACGGTGACCGGAACGGGATCCCCCATCGATCCAAGTGGCTCCCCCATCACGGGGCAAAGCTTGTTGTTGATGACGCTGCCACCGGAGGCAGCCATCGGCTGCTGCATGGATTGGGAAGCCATTGCTTGCCGCGACATGTCATGCTGGGGCATCGTCGCACCGCCAGTCGCACGATAATCTGCCACGGCGGCATAGCCCGCAGGACTAGGCGAGCTGCCGCAGCCACCGCAGCCTCCTCCACCACAGCCCCCGCCGCCGGGCATTCCCAGGAGGGCGGTGCGATCTTTGGCACAGCCGGAAAAAACAAAGACCAGCGAAAGAGCGACTGGCCAGACCCACGGCTTCATTGCGTTTTTCATGATTTCCTCGAATCCTTGAGGAGGTAGTGGTTTGTAGACTGCTCGTTTAGATGACGCGGCTCGCCGAATCCTTCACGGAAAAAGAAGAAAGTGAGGAATAGGGAGTAGGGAGTTTGATTCGCCAACTCCCAACTCCCCCCCATCGCCCGCTTCAACGCTGGCGGCGTGATCAACGTGGTCACGAGTAAGGCAATTAGCGAAAGGGCATTTCAACGATGGGCTCGTGTTCCGCTGCTGGGCTGATTTCCTTCGCCCGTTCGGCTCGGACGGCGTACCATTTCGCGAGCGGATATGCGGTCAATCCATGGCAAAAGACACTCAGTGCGACCGTCGCCATTGCGATCGCAAAGATGTCTTGCCGGGTGGGAACCTCAATTTCTTGGAGCAGCACCAAGGCGAACACGATTGATGCGACACCACGGGGACCGAACCATCCGACAAACAAACGTGTTTCCCCACGCAATCGAGTACCGACAAGACTGATCGCCACCGGCAACATCCGTAACACTGTCAGCGCCAGAATTGCGAAGAGCATCCCGGTGAATGTGAGATTCGTGTAGGCCAGCGGCAATAGGACAGCACCAAAGACAAAGAAGATTAACAGAGTGAGCAACTGCCCTTCCGCCTCCGCAAACTCATGGATGGCGAGGCAAATTGATCGAGAGACGTTCCCGACAGTCAGTCCCGCACAGAAGGCCGCGATAAAGCCGTTCCCGCCGACTGACTCCGCCGCCCCATAGGCAACCAATGCCAGAGCGATGGTTGTCAGTTCGAGGAACGAATGACTAATCCACTTGCGAATCGCCGATCGTTCAATCAGTTTTCCGCCGATGTAGCCGACGCAAATTCCGACCAGTGGTCCAAGCCCGATTTGCATTGCTGCAAACTGTACCCAATAGGCGGTCGTTTCCAGATGCTCAGCGACACGTGCACCACACAAGAAGACTAGAAACAACGGTAGGCATAGCCCATCGTTCAAACCACTTTCGACGCTGATCGCTTGACGAATGCGTGTCGGCACCAGTTTGTTCGTCACGACAGCGTGTGCCAACGCCGCGTCGGTTGGAGCAACAATCGCAGCCAAGACCGCAGCTTGCCAAAATCCAAACTCAGGGAACAACCACCAAGCAGCGATCGTTCCTATCAACATGCAAAGCGGTAGACCAATCGTCAACAATCGAATAGGCAAATCGTGTTCACGGCGAAGTAGCTTTAAGTCAATGCGAGATGCATCCGTGAACAGCACGACGATCAAAGTCAATTCCGCCAGAAGGTGGATCGCATCGTGTTCCAACCGGAATTCGAGTACGCCAAATCCGCCATCGCCAACCAGCAGTCCGAATGAAACGAAAACGATCGGAGCTGTGATGACGCTCTGCCGTAATCGCGCTGACACAAGGCTGTAAAGAATGATTGCCAGCGAGACAATTGTGACGGAAGTTGTATCCATGAAAAATGATTTTTCTCGCAAACCAACAAATCACAAATCAGCTCTCGTCAGGAGCAACCAAGCTAACTTGCCAATACGCCAGTCCGTAGCCACCTATATCGAGTAGTAGTTCTGATTCAATTGACTCAGTGGCTGTGATGACTGTGAGAATGTTCGTGTCCGTCGCCAGAGGCTTCGCTGCCTCCGGCACGTATGCCAGCTACCGTAACCGTAAAAACGACTGCGATGACGATTGCCAGTGCCGTCACCCATTTCCGAAAGATGCTTCTGGCACTCGTCGGTGCCGTGTCTTCCGTCAAGGAAAATGACTCGGTGTGGATGTTGTGGCGCGGCACCTTGTGATGCCGCAGGGCAGTGACGACCTTACTGGTCATCGCCGCAGGGCCGCACAAATAGAAGCCGGTTCTCATTAGCTCGCCGCCGAGCAAGCGGTTGAGCAACTTTCCATCAATGTGTCCGTTTTCACCCGCCCAAGGTTTATCTGGTGCGGACAAGACATGCTCGACCTGCAATGACGGTTGTTGTGTCGATTGCATCTCATCTAACTCGCTGCGAAACACGATGTCCGCTTCGGTCTTATTGCCATAGATCAGTGTGACAGGACGTTCATCACCAACGTCTCGCATGTGACGAAGCATGCTCATCAGCGGCGTGATGCCGATGCCGCCAGCGATGAACACGAGTTCGGATTCGTCCCGGTTCAAGGTGTAGGAAAAGCGACCAAAGTTGCCCTGCACAATCGCTGTTTCGCCACTTTGAATCTTGCCGACTTGACTGGTGAAATCTCCCGAAGCTTTGATCGTGGATTCGACAAACCCGGTCAGTGTCGGGCTGGAGGAAATCGTGAAGTGGTGTTCCTCCGCAGGAACAACAGCGGAGTTTGGAAACGTCAAGAAGTGAAACTGACCCGGCAAATGGTTTGCTGTTTCACCCTCGGGCAACGCGAATCGCAACGTGCAAACATCAGGTGATTCCTGTCGAACGTCGTCAACGCGATATGGCTTGGACGCCAAGCGTCGCGGTCGGATGAGTCGATGCCAAACAAACGCGGCGATCGCTGCGCCGCCAAGCAGCACCCACAAAATCTGCATCGGCAATGCGGATAGATCACCGCCCGCGTACCAACTGTGGAGCAGCGCCAACGCGATGATCGCTATGGCCAGCGAATCATGAAAAACTCGCCACCGCTCAAAGCTGAGCCTCAACGACCGACGGAACACGGAGATCAAAATGTGAACGAGTAAGAGCAACAACGTCGTCTTGCCAGCCCAGATGTACCAGGTCTGATCGAGACCGTAAAGCAGCTTCCAGTTCCCTTCGCCAAACGCTAGCAGGAAGGGATGCACGAGCAATAGGGCGAGTGCGAACATGCCCATCGAGCGGTGAAAGATCATCACGCTATCGAGGCCAACGTAGCGATTCGTTACTGGCAGCCGCGAGGCCAGGACAAACTGCATCAGCAGAACGCCGATTCCGATCAGGCCACTATTCTTCGCCACCTCGCTCCAAAACGAATGGTCCGTTTGCGGGACCGCTAGCAAGGCGATCCAAACCGGTGCGGTCACGGTGAGCAAGTAGAGTGCGATGAGAGCAGTTTTCATTTTTAGTGGGGAGTGGGGAGTGGGGGAATCAAACTCTTAACTCCCAACTCCTCACTCCCCCCCTCTCCTAGTGATGCTTGTACCATCCAGCTCGTTTGATGTCGTTCCAGCTCGTTGTTTGATGACACTGGTGACATTGTTCGACTCGGGCGTGCGGTTTGCCCGCGACCTTGGCTGAGATCATCTTGAAGTGCATCATGTAGTGGCTTGGTGGTGCTTGGTGGCATTGGTTACAGTCGGTCGAGTTGGTTGAGGGGTGTTTGAATTCGGGGATCGTCCAGCGGTCGGTTGCATGGCATTGGGCACAATCTCTGCCGAATAAGCTGCGGTGTTGGTCATCATTGGAATGGCACGAAGCACAGTCGAGCACCGATTCTTGCAGGCTGATCCGTTCGTGCGGTGGAGACGCCAGTCGAAGTTTATCGACGAGCATGTTATAGGCCGACGCTTCTTCAGTTCCCGCTTCCGCGCTTTGCATTTCCTTCATCCCGATCGAGGTCAGTAGCGTGTGGTCCATTTCCGACAAGCTCGCATCCACCCCTTGGTGTTCGAGGTGGCATTGCTTGCAGGTGCCGATGCTAGCGTGAAAGGCTGTCGGTTGTCGTTGCAGAATCGACTCGTTGTTGGCGTGACACAAAATGCACTTCGCGGTGTCAACACCCATCACCGGCGTATGGCAGGCTTGGCAATTGTCGCCAAGGTTGGCGTGAGCAGCCGAAAGCGTACCGGGATTGACCGAGCGGTGCAGCGTGTGTGACACGGCATCCGTTTCCGACTCCGGCAAAATGCCCATGGCGTAGGCAGTCGACAGGATTGCCGCGAGCGTGATGAAGATAAGTAGATTGCGTTTCATGGAGATCGAGTCTTATTCAAACCACCGCAAGCCGAAGTAGACGGCGTAATAAACATGCACAAACATCAGGCCGTAGAGAACGAACGAAATCACAATATGAAACTTCAACCACTTCCCGAACCATTGTTTGAAGTCCTCGTGCGTCGCGATTGCAAACTCGACATCGGCAATAGATTCTGCAAGACGAACGAGTGTGATCGTACTCTGCCCTGATGAGTCCACTGTGTCGCTCGCTTCCGGCAGAAGGAAGCCAGCAGTCAGACGGCTGAAGAATCCGGAGAACAGTCGCAAGCTTTCAGCGGTAGCTGGATGAGAACCAACCTCCACTACAGCTTGGTCGTAGGCGGTTTGCAATTCCGAGAGCATCGCCTTTTTGGCTTTGATCTCCGTAGCGAATCCCGACATCAGATATCGCCCAATGAAACCACTGACAACAACCAGCAATGTCATCGCCGTCAGCGTGATCCCCAGCGCACTGTTGTATTTGTGGCCACTGTGCAGGATGACCAGAATCGGCCCCAACACGCCCGCATAGATATGCCACGCGAGCAGCGTTCGCATCGAAACGTGTTTGGTGACGGCCTGCTTCAACTGCTTGTTGCGTTTGACGACCAGGTAAGCCAGGGGCACCAGCATCAGCAGCGCCCCGGTGACGCCAAGAACGCCTCCCCAAAAACTGCCTGCGAAGCGATGAGAATGATGTAGCGGAAAGCCAAGCCATGCGAGCAGCATGAGGAAGACGAGGCCGGTGACGACTATCTTTTCGCGTTCTTTCATTGCTTACGCCTCCACGCTCACATCCTCTGTCGACTTCGACTGACAAGCCAGGATCATTCCCGCTTCTTTCTCGTCCGGTTCCAGACCGTCGTCGACCTCCATTGACACGTTGCCCGAAAGCAGCTTCACCCGGCATTCGCCACAGGTGCCGACTCGGCATGAGTAATCAATATCGACTCCGATCCGTTCGGACGCTTCGAGAATCGTTTCGTCCGGAGGCAACGAAGTGGACTTGTTGGATGTCGCGAACGTGACCTTCGCTCCCGTCGCTTTCTCTTGGCGAGCCTCTTGTTTCTCTGCAACCTTCGCCTTCGGCTTCTGTGTGGAACCAAAGTTTTCGGTGTGAATGCTCTCGGCTGGCACTTCCAGTTCCGCGAGCATCGCTTTGGTGGCTTCCATCATGGCCGGAGCACCACAGATGTGAATGCGTTTTGACGCGATGTTCGGCACCCACTCGGCCAGCAATTCTTTATTTAGGCGACCGCTCGTATAGCCGTTAAGATCTTCCTTGATCCGACTCATCGCGACGTGGACGTGCAGGTTGCCAAATTGCTCTTGAAGTCGTTTGAGTTCCGATTCAAAGATGAAGTGTGCAGGATCGCGGCACGCGGCGATAAAATGAATCTCGCCGGGCCACGCCATGTCCGTGAGCGCTCTCGCGATGCTCATCATCGGTGTGATTCCGACGCCACCGGAGATCAATACGATGTCGTCGGATTCCTTCCCCGAGAAGACGAACTTGCCACTCGGGGCTTTGACTTCCAACGTGTCGCCGACTTTCACTTGGTCATGCAGGTAACGAGACCCCGCGCCTTTATCTTCACGTTTGACAGTGACCTCGCAGAAGTAGCCCTGGGTCGGCGAAGATGAAATTGTGTAGCTGCGTTTGATCGGTGTCTCGGCAACCGGCAGTGTCAACGTCAGAAATTGACCCGGCAGGTAGCTGAACGGAATGCCGCCCCCATGGCAGGCGACAAAGCGAAACGTCTTCACGTCTTCTGTTTCTTGAATGATCTTGGCAACCCGCAACTTACAGAGTTTCTTCTTGCCAACGGCGAGCAACCCGTTGTGACTGACGCCCTTGACGTCTTGTTCGGTAACGCATCCATCATCGGTGTCGCAACAGTCGGTTGAAGAAGGGGAGTTTGGAGTCGTTGTTGTATTGCTCCCACCTCCCCCACTCCCAACTCCCAGCTTTGCTCCTCCACTCGCTGACGCCCCTACTCCCGTACTCCCACCTCCTTCACTCGACGCTAGTCGTTCCAGCAGCGAAGCGGCGCGGCGCATTTTGAAGAAGTACATCCAGATCATGGTTACCGCGAACAGTACCAGGATCACCATCACGAGCGTGTGAAACGGTGTCATGCCCCATAGCCAAGCGTTCGACGCTGCCACTGGAGTACCGTCACTCAGGTTCATTTCGTTTTTGAACCACTGAAGGGCGACACTGCGTGGTGCTTTGCCTTCGCGAAGTGCGCGATGGGCTGCTAAACCACTTTCAAAATCACCGAGTCCTTCGCGAATCTTGGCGGTTGCAGCCTGCATGGCTACGAAATCATCGCTGCCCGCTGAAATGGAAAGCTCGTCAAAGCCTTCGCTCAAGACCCGGGTCCCCGCGATCATTCGCTGGTGCGCCTCGTGCTCCAACTCGCCACGTCGCTCCATCGGCAAATCGGGCAATTCCATCAACGATGGATACAGGTCTTTCGGTTTGGGCGCACCCATTTTTTCCATCATGCCACCCATTCCGCCGCCACCCATCATCCCGACGCCGCCTTCGCCACCTCCCATCATTCCTCCCATGCCACCGCCTTTTCCGCCCAGCATTCCCGGCCCAGTTCCTTCGGGCGGGCCACCCATTTCCTTGCCGCCCATGCCACCCATTCCTGACTCGCCAAACGTTTTTGCAGCTTCTTCGGGATGGTGGCTGGCGTGTTCTTCTGGCGAAATCTGGGCGTACGCGATTCCGGACGCGGCCAACCCAACCACCATCATTGTGGCGACCGGCAAAAGAAAAACGGCAATACGGCTTTGCATCGAGCGAACTCTCTCATTTCGTGTGATGTCAATACCGCTTTGGATGCGGCAGTCCTTCCGTTTCTTCACGAACAAACCTGAACGGCTGCAAATCACTTCCGAATTTGTTTAGAAAATTTTTGATTTGCCGCGAAGGATTCCATCCTCTTGTGCATCAAATCTCGCAACACTGGCCCAGAACAGGGCGTTGAATGAGTCGCGATCACGGACGATCCCATGAACCCAATGCTTTTTGGCCTAATGAAACTTGCTGCCCTCATCGCCGTCGTCGTGTTCTCGGCCGGGGCACCGCAGCCTTCCACTTGCAAATGCGAGCATTGCCCGTCGAAAGTCGGTTCGTCCGTTACTTCAGCAGAGTCTGCACCGGAATGCTGCTGCGGAACTGATTCCTCGGCACCTTGCCAGTCATGCCCTTGTAGATGTCAGCAATCATCGCCTGATCAGGGGCTTGAGCCACAATCCGAAGTTCCATCGCCGATTTTCGCGAGCGAGCGAGTCTTTGCTTCGCACTGGACAGGCAGTTCACTTTCCCGCGCGGTCCCGCAGGCTTCTCCCGCGGTGCTAGCGGGTGCGCCGCTTTGCGTTGCCCTGTGTCGTTTTCGTTTGTAGTGCACGTCATTTCCGACGTTCGCTCCACTGCAACAAACCAAACGACATTCTCAAACGGAAAGTGATTTCAAGATGATCATGCAAGAACGATATGCGCCCATCGCAACAGCAAGCTATCAACGCGGTGCCACCGAGCCACTCCTAATTGGCTGCCCGGTATGCGGACGCCCCGCGAAGGTTCGCCCGAAACTCGTTGGCGAAGAAGTTGCGTGCGGGCACTGCCACGGCACCTTTGTCGTGACGGAACAAATGAATGGCGAGAAGCTTGCGAGATCAACAACCGCTGATCGAAAGACCTCGAAACAAGAATCGCCCATTCGCTCGACACCAACACGGCCATCTCGCAAACAGGAGAATCTGCCCAAACCGCATCAAAGTCGCCGATCAACGCCCCGTCCCATCGCATTCATCGTCGAACCACGCGACGAGGTTTACGCTCGATTGGCCGGTGATCTGATCGAAGCTGGCTATCGCGTCGTCACAGCCTTGTCGGCTACGGATGCACTGAAGGCGTGCGAAAAGTATCGCCCTAAACTCGTCGTGGCGCAGCTTGCCCTTCCAAGCCCAAAGGCATGGCAGTTAGCTCCGAAGCTCGCGATGCTCGATTGCGATACGCGAGTCGTTTTGTACGGTGCTGAGGTTGCCGTCCACGACTATGCCATGGCCGACTTCTTGGGCATCGAAGAGTTAATTGAGTACGGCGGTGACCTGTTTCGTCTTTCGGCTCGGATTCGTCAGGTGCTTGGTACCGAGTCGCCTTTTCAAAATGAATCAAAATACCGAAGCGTTGCCTAAAAACGGCGTCGCCCAAACAACACAAACAAGCCAATTATCGAAGGACCGATTTCATGCTAATTCTGTCACGCAAAATGGGCGAGTCGATTTGCTTGCCCGGAACGAACACAACGATCACGATACACCGGACATCTGGCGGTCGAGTGTCATTGGCAATCGACGCACCACGCGAGCTCGCCAATACAACTGAACGCTTTTCAACCACATCTAGTGTCATCGAAACCGCGATAGCGAGACTGGCGTGCGGAACCGATTTATTATCGCCATCGACGAAGACCGGCAAGCAGATCGGATGCCGCGACCCAAGTGACAAATCCGATGCAGAGTCCAGCAACATCTTGGACGAAGCAGCCCCACCGCGGAGTGCGATGGGGCAATCAGACTTGGATAACCTCGCTACAGGCCACGGATCAGTAACCGCAACCCGACCGTACGCGACGATGAAGTACTCGGCGAGGGGTAACGAGCGCCGGTCGGTAGCTGGAATAGGCTGGGGTGTAGCTGGGATAGTAGCTGCCATAGCCAAAGCCGCCGTAGCCAATGCCACTGTAACCCACTCCATAGCCAAGCCCGGTTCCGTAGTAGCTGGCTCCGTGCCCGTAGCCACTGTATCCATGCCCGTAACCACCGTGTCCGTATCCGCCATGGCTGTAACTGCCGTGGCCTCCGTAGCCATGTCCACTTCCCACATGACTGCCACTTGCATGACCTCCGCCCCCATGACCGCCACTAGCCATTGCGGGTGAGGACCATGAAATCGCTGCGGCTACAACAACTAAGCCAGCCAGTATCTTCAGTTTTGATGCGTTCTTCATTTGAAATCGCCTTTTGAAAGGAACGTGAAGGCCCGTTCGGGCCAGTGCGTGAACAAGCGTGGCGGTCTGCAATGCAAGTGCCACGCTTTCATCCATTTGGATGCGTGTTTCACATGGTTCCTTCACGCTGAGATCACGGATTCGCCGAAACATAGGGCGAGCCTGCTGGTCATGCCGATTGATTGGCCGTCTCGTTTGACCAATCTGGATCAAACGCTTAGTGTTTTCATACGTTCATGATCCAGGGAGCGGTCAACATGACCACTTGAAAACCTGGCTGCTTGCCGGCGTCCCCGGCTGTATCGCAAGTGAGTACGCAGGCCGTTAACGTCCTTGCACCGCATGCTCAGACGAAAAGAAACGCTTTGTGCCTTGCGCTTCAATCGCATTGCCAATGCGATTGAGCGCGTGCGTATACGCAGCGGTTCGCATATCGATCTGATTCGTTGTCATCAGCTCATAGATGATGTTGAACTCACGCGTCATGATCTGGTGCAGACGCTCGTGAACCTCAGCAACGGTCCAGTAGTAACCGGCTCGGTTCTGTGTCCATTCAAAATAGCTGACCGTCACGCCACCCGCGTTTGCCAGGATGTCCGGCTCCACCAGTGCCTGCTTGGCGTTCAGAATCACATCGGCATCCGTCGTTGTCGGCCCGTTGGCAACCTCGACGATCACCGGTGCAATCACCCTTTCCGCCGCCGAACGGGATGCCTGCGACCGCACATTTGCACGACATCCAGAAAGCGAGTGCTTTAACTTCGCCCAGATGAATATCCGGATGGAACCGAATGCCACCCTTGGTTGGGCCGCGTGTGTCATCGTGTCGAACGCGGTAACCTTCAAACACTCGTAGTGATCCGTCGTCCATCCGGATGGAAATGGAAACTTGCAGGATCGACTTGGGGTGTCGCAACCGTTCAAGAGACTCGCTCTCGATGTTTGCGAACTCCGCCGCGTGATTGAGTCGAAGGAGGGATTGCTCAAAGATGTCACCGGACGGTTCGATAGCCATGGAGTATCTCGAGTGAAAGCCGCGTAGAGTTTGGATTGCACATTGTCAGTTGCCGCTAGTTGTTGTCCGTCGCAGTCCCGACAAGTGCTTGGCGTTGATCCTCGGTCAGAATCTCGGCAGCGTTTCCGACTGCACGGATGAACTCGATGCGGTTGTTGACGGTCAGGCTGGCGATTTCCTTTGCCTTGGCTTCGATCTTGCTGATATCTGGCTGGTCAGCGGCGGTCAGTACCCACAGTTCCTGTTCGGCTTCAGCGATTTTGCGCTCCGAGGTGGAAGTCGCCAGCAACGAGGATTCCTTGATCGTGTTCAGCTTCTTTTGCTGCTGGTCGGTCAGCGTGATGTGTTCGGGATGATCGAGGAAGAATCCAGTCTGGCCGATGTGATAAAGATGCGATGCCCCTGGAAATCCAGGTAAGGCGGACGGCATCTCCATCCCGGCCATCGAATCCGATTTCATGGCGGGGTTCATTCCCATCATTCCCATGCCCATCATTCCTTTCTTGCCTTTCATCATCGACATCGTCCCCATGCCGCCCATGCCTTTGCTCATCATGCCCTTTCCCATGCCGGACGATTGGCTGCCGGAATCCTGAGACATGTTTTTCATGCCGCCCATCGTCCCCATTCCCATGCCGCCAGAGCCCATCGACATGCCGCCGGACTCGCTCGAATCATTGGCGTCCTGGGACATGCTTTTCATACTGCCCATGTTCTTCATTCCACCCATCGCTTTGTTACTCGACATGCTCGGCATGGAACCGTCGGTTGCGTAACGGGCTTGGTGCTGTGCCTTGAGAGCCGCTTCCAGTTGCCCCACTTTCAATCGCAGGGCTTGCAATTCCGACGCGAGATCACCGCCTTCTGCTTTGGCTGGTGGCGTATCGGAGTGATTTGCTTGCGTGTCGCCAGTCGTTTGTGCGACGGAAGAGACGCTTGTCAACAGCGCGATCAGTGCCACGCAAGCGAATGAGACAAGTGACAGTGTACGTTGGGTGAACATTTCTTGGACCTCGGAGCCTAGTTGGCTGTATTGGGAGGGGAAGCGCGACGGCAGGCACCTGCCCTTGATACCCAGTGCGGGTATATTTAAACTGTGACCTTCGTGAGGATTGGGACGTTAGGGAGGCGACCGGGTCGGTAAGTTACGCAAAGCAACCGCGCTACTGCACGAATGAAAACCCAGTCCAAGCGATGTTCTCGGTCGCGTGAACTGGTTTTATTACAAACTTGGCGGCCAATTCCTTTGAATCTCGATCAAATCAAGCGAGCACGGATGCAACGAAAGTGCGTGAACGCCATGCCTGCTGCGAAATCACTCGCTAGCATCGGGTGCTGCGTGTCCTTCGTGCTTGTCGTCGCCGGTCATCTTCATCAACTTGGCGTGATCTTTCCTGATCTCGTCCAGCGCGGTCGTCAACTTCGTGGCCATGTCGCCGCAAATCTTGCCGTCGGGGGTTTCCTTGCAGCATTCCATGTGCAGCATCTTTTGAGTTTCCGAGGCTGCCGCGAGCTTGTTGTCGATGACTTTGACCTGCTCGACGACTTGCGGGTTATCGACGTACACCTCGCGAACGATGCCCATGTCGCGTTGGATCCCCTGGAGTTGCATGCCCAGCATTTGCGATTCAGCGTGCGTGATCGCAGGGTTGATCACCGGCGCCTGGGTTGTGTAGCTTCCGATGCTTCGCGAGTAATCGCGGGCATGTTGGATATTGCGCGACGTTCGCTGATTGGCCCAGAAACCCTTTCCGGGACTTTGCCGTCGCTCGACGGTCGAGCGAATTTTGCTGCCTTGCGCCGACGCGGGCTGGGCAGCCAGCGATGCAAAGGTGAACATAGCGGCCAGGGTCAGCGCAGCGATTCCGAACGGTTTTGTACTCATTTGCGGGGTTCCTTTGTTGGAAAACCAGGGGATGTTTTGGTGAGGTCTCATTCTCACTCGCTGAATTCGATGCTGGGCGATGTTGCGTCCTTCACGAAAAAGCCCGGATTTCCTCATTTTGCTGCTGTGTACGCCGGAGACGCAATTTATTGAGTAATCCACGCATTACGAACGAGCAACAGTCGGGGAGGCCGGCGGTTGATGCCGCTACAACCGCCGCATTGATCCGCGAATGCATCGACGGAGACCATGATGCGATGGGTCGGCTGTACGAGCGTTGCAGCGGTCGCGTTTTTGCGCTGATGGTTCGCATGGTGGGTCGCCAGGACGCCGATGATGCGATGCAGTTGGCGTTCATGCGGATCTTTCGCAAACTTGATCGCTTCAGTGGCGGATCAAGTTTGGAAACGTGGATTTACCGTGTGGCGACGAATGAGGCGTTGCAATTTTTGCGACGTCGCAAGAGAGATAACGTCGACACGATTCGCCATGAACCGGAATCCCAAATGAGTCAAAGTGGGCTTCGCTTAGAAGATGCCGAGATGCTGGAGACTGGACTTGCCAAGCTTGAGCCAGAACTGCGGGCGGTATTGACGCTGAAGGAAGTACAGGAACTCTCCTATGCAGAGATCGCCGAGATCATGGACATCCCTGAAGGTACCGTAGGCTCAAGGTTGAACCGGGCACGGCGAGAATTGCGGGACGAGCTTGAGCGACTGGGGTGGAGATGATGATCCTGGCGGCTGACGAGCGGGCCAATGAAATGACCCAACGCATCGGAGTTTGTTCGCTTCCCCACTCCCCCACTCAATAAGGACATCCAACGGTCCGATCAATCTGTGCGATTGTGCCCGCAAGCGAGGCATTGATTCGAGCGAGCTGAATCTCGAACATCAACAGCTCACGATAGGTTTCGATCAAGGCAAAGAAGTCGGTCCGTTCGCCTCGGTAGTCGGCAATCGCAAGCTTCAGCGTGTCTTCGGTGCGAGGAATGAGACGTTCTTCGTAAATGTTTGTTTGCTCGACAAATGAATCAGCTTGCACAAGCAAGCGTCGCAGTCGTCCATAGATTTCATCACGCTCTGCTTCAAGCCGTTGCATCGTACTGCCAGTGCGGCGACCGGCTTCGCGAACGCCTGCGTTGATTTTTTCTCTCCAGATCGGAAGTGTTGTGCCAAACGTAATGCTGAGATTGTCATTCCCATTGGCGACCGGACTGATGACATCATGGCCATCGCTCACGATGCCCCAGTTGAGACCGACCATGAAGTCAGGGAAACGCTGGAGACAGGCGAGTCGCTGCTTTTCACGATCTCGTGCAATCTCGGCAGCGAGTCCGCGTAAGCTTGGATTGCATTGCTCGGCCTGTGCGATCAAAGCGTCAAGCTGCATTGGTGCGTCAGCAATGCCAAGTTCGTACGTTGCTTCGGCCAACAGTGACGTTGGCTGTTGCAGCAAGGATGCAAGGTCCGCCTGGGAGACTTCTTTTTGTCTCTGGAGCTGCACCAATTGATCGTCCAGCCGGTCCGTTTCTAACTGAGCACGCAACACGTCTTGCTGCGTGCCTCCGGCCCGATAACGAGCTTCGGCGACCTTCGTAAGGTCGTCTACCAAGTCTCGTGTTTCCTCGATTATTTGAATGGCGCGAGAAGCATACCAAATTTCGTAATATGCCAATCGCACCGACTCGGTGATCTGACGCTCGATGCGCTCGACTTCCGCTTGCGCCATTTGAGCTTCGCGGCTTACAATCGCACCTTTGGCACGCAGTTTGTCAGGGAAGGGCACGCCCTGCTGTAACGACATTTGGTTAGCGATACGACCGGCGGCGGTTTGTGTTGCGTAGTCGTGAAACGGCCAAAACGTGTTGTTGAATTGTGGGTCTGGGAGTGCAGTGACTTGTGGAATGCGGTCGAGTTCGGCGGCGACACGTTGTCGAGCGGCTCGAATGCTCGGGTGAGCCGCCAGGGCTTGTTGAACAAAATATTCTACCGGCTGGCCGGCGGGAGAAGTGACGGACACGCCCTCTCGATTGCCTTCGAATTCCTCAAGTTTGGCTTTTGGAATCTCCGGCGGCGTGGCTTCATTGTCGCCATGGCGAGGCGAATCGAGTTGCATCAAGTCACCGAAACTATGCTCGGCGGTGCCTTCGGGTGACTGCGTGAACGTCCGTGGCGACTCAGATACCACATCATCGGTGTAACCAGCCGGCCGAACGGCATCCACCTTGTCTTGACGCATTAATTGCGTTCGACTGCGGTTCTTCCTTGAATGAAAATCGGTCACTTCCGTCCCGGAATTCGTCGCTTGGCCAGCTTTTGAGGAAAGTCGAATGCCTGATTGCGAGGCACACCCAGAGGCTGACGCAGTGATTACCGCAGCAAAGATTAGCCGTTTCGCTTGCTTGGCTATGAGTGTCTTAGATTGCCAATCCATGGCGTTCCATCCCTGATATGCTAGAAATTTGCGCTCGATTTCCGCCTAGTCAGCCAATTCCTATTGAACTTTTCGGCCAAATTTACGATATACAGAATATACCGGGTCTAGGTATCTGTTTCGGAAGGATAAAGTGTTTCGCTCGCGTCTAATTCGTACCGTCGTCAATCTTTCACTGACCATCGCAATGATGATTCAGCCGGCGATGGCGTTGGTTTCCGCGGAAGATTGCGGTGTAAATTATGCTTCCGAGTACATGTGCGAAGGCTGCGGATGCTGCGAAGTCGCTTCACGAGACGACAAATGCAGTTGCTGTGGTGGTGGCGAAAAAGCCGACGGCGAAAATGGCTGTTGCACGGTCGAAGCGGAGTCCAATGATGCATGGGGCAGCTCCGACAGGACGATGTTTTCCCATGCCACTTTGGAACTCAAAGTCATTGCCATCAGCACGGTCGAACCTGCGGCATTCGAGGGTTACGAAGCTGAAGCGGGCGATACGCAATCCAGCCACGAAGTTTCATCCACTTGCCGTTGTGGTGTAGAAGGCCCGCCGCTTGGTGATTCGGCACCGCCTAGGCCAACGGTTTCACCGCGTCAGTCCGTGGCGATCCGGCATTCAAATTTGGCCGACCTTTTCGGGGGGGCAATGCCCCCGCGACCAGCCCGTCGCGATGTTGGCGAGAGCTTGCTTTCGCCACACTTCTCTCAAGTCCAGTTCTGCATCTGGCGGCTATAAGCTGCGCCTGCGACTGTAGTTTCACGCGCGTTTCATAGCGTGTTCTGAAGCCGAAATCAGCGTCTGACGTTTTGCGAAGAACGTGTGCGCCGTTGGATTGCCCGATCAGTTCGTAGCTGCTGTCGTTCGACAGTGGGTCCCACTCGATGGCAGCACCGGAAGACACGCTCCGGGAAGACTCGCCTGACGACTTTTCTGCGCTCATAGCTCCTTCGAATTTACGATGATGAATCCCGCTAACCAATCACGACGCAGCGACTCGCTTACTACGGAGAACAAGGAGGATTTCAAGATGACCGATAAAGACAACATCCCAGCAGCGGAGGGCGAATTGCCCCCAGATCAGCCTGTGGAAACGCAAGCATCGGCAATCAAGACCCAGTCGGTCGAGAGTGCTTCGGAATCCTCGGATGCGTCTGTTGCGACCGAACCGAGTTCCACATCGGAAGCCGAGCCCGCGCCCGCCGCGGCTTCCAGGCTGGACGGATTGGGATGGTTACTCCGTGTCGGCGTCAATGCTATCGCAGTCGTCGCCGTCGCGGCACTCATCCTATTGATGATTGGAGTTGCCCAGCGCGCAGAATGGGTGACTGCCAATGGGTTTTCTGGCGGTGCTGATGGCGAGGCTGCTGCCGACGCCGGTGGTGGTGAAGACAAACGTTACATCTGCCCCATGATGTGCACGCCGCCTTCGACAGAGCCGGGGCGCTGCCCCGTCTGTGCGATGGAGTTGGTCGAAGCAACCGGGGGCGGCGGCGGTGACGGAATCTCGGTCACGATCGAATCGTCTGCTCGCCGTTTAGTTGGGATTCAAACTGCGACCAGCAAGATGGGTGAAGTGAATCGAACGATTCGCACGATCGGTTCGATCGATTTCGATGAAAGCCGACTTTCGACCATCTCCGCGTACATCGACGGACGTTTGGAGGAATTGTACGCCGACTACGTTGGCGTCGAAGTCCGCGAGGGCGATGACCTGGCATTGATCTACAGCCCGAAACTCTACTCCGCACAAACCGAATACATCACCAGCCTGGAAAGCAAGTCGGTTGGACGTTTTAGTGTCAACAGCCCGAACATGCAGGCAATGGCTCGCGAAAATTTGAGTGAACTAGGAATGACTACCGGTCAGATCGAAGATCTCCGCAAAAGTGGGAGGCCGGAATCACGTATCCGAATCAAATCCCCGCAGACTGGAACTGTTTTGGAAAAGGCCGCGGTCGAAGGCGACTACGTTAAGACCGGGCAAAAGATATACCGCATCGCTGATCTGACATCCGTTTGGATGATGCTGGATTTGTTTCCCGACGATGCAGCATCGGTTCGGTTCGGCCAACAAGTTGAAGCTGAGATTCAGTCGATGCCTGGCGAAGTCTTTACCGGCCGCGTCGCGTTCATTGATCCGACCGTCAACCCGACGACTCGTACGGTTCGTGTCCGTGTTGAAGTGATGAATTACGATGGAAAGCTGCGTCCGGGTGATTACGCAACGGCTCGCATCAGCGTTCCCGCGATACCTGCGGACATGGTTTACGATCCGGCGCTTGCTGGCAAGTTCATCAGCCCGATGCACCCACAAGTGATCCGGGGCGAACCTGGCGACTGTCCTCTTTGCGGCATGGACTTGATACCAACGGCTCAGCTCGGCTACTCGCCTGAGCCAGTGCCGTCGCAGCGTGTCGTTACAGTGCCGCGCGACTCAGTGTTGCTTACCGGTGAACAGGGTGTCATCTACGTCGAGACCGAACCAGGACGATTCGAGATTCGCCGCGTCACGGTTGGAGCGATGAACGACGAACAGGCAATTATCGTCGAAGGGATGGCGGCAGGCGAAACCGTCGCAACAAACGGCAATTTTCTAATCGACTCGCAAATGCAGCTTGCTGGCAATCCATCGTTGATGGACCCCAGTAAAGCACCCAGCTATTCACCAGGCCCACTCGAACTCCCCAGTCGTGATCCGGTCATGTTGGCTGGTGAGTCGGGCGTACAGTTCGATCGTGCCTACGATGCTTATTTCGAGATTCAGTGCGCGATGGCGGCCGACAGGACGCCCCCACCGGTGGCGCTCAATACACTGTTGGATGCTCTTAACAAACTCGAAATGTTTCCAGACGTCCCAGACGACGCCCAGTCACGTTTTGCAAGTGCACGGCGGGGTGCGTCAAGGATGGACGGTTCACTCGAAACCGCTCGTGAAGCTTACCGCAGTGTCAGCCACGCGCTTTTGCATGCCGCAACCGTCACACGCGGCCCCAAGACGGCAGCAAAGCTAACGCACTATTATTGCCCAATGGTACCTGGGGGCGGTGGCGATTGGATGCAACCTGGAGGAGACCTGCAAAATCCGTATTGGGGAAGCGAAATGCTGACCTGCGGCGAGACCGTTCGCGACATGTCGGTCAGTCGTAGCGACGTCACCACGACGGGCGAAGCCGTCAGTTTCAAAGTGATCGGGTTCGGAGATGAATTGGGAGAGATGCAATGAACGATCAACCAGAATCTCGAACGGGTAAATCGGTTGGCAATTTGAATAACCAAGGAGGTCGATGGTGCTCAACCTAATCATACGCTTTTGCGTCAAAGAACCTTGGCTGGTCGTATTTCTCACGATTGGCTTGAGTGTGGGCGGTTGGTTCGCTTTCAAGGCGGTGCCGATCGACGCGATTCCTAATGTCGGCGAGAACCAAGTCATCGTACTGACGCCGTGGCCTGGGCGTTCACCGAAAGACATTGAAGATCAAGTCACTTATCCGTTGAGCGTGTCGTTGTTGGCCGTTCCCGGCGCTGAGTCCGTCCGTGGAAAAAGCATGTTCGGCTATAGCTTTGTCCAGGTCACGTTCAAAGATTCGATCGACTTCTACTGGGCACGTAGCCGTGTCTCCGAACAGCTTGGTAGTGCAGCGTCTCAGTTACCCGAGGGAGTTGTTCCTCAGCTAGGCCCCGACGCGACGGGGCTTGGGCAGGTCTATTACTACACCCTAAAATCGCCCAAAAAAGGCATGAGCTTGGCAGAGCTTCGCAGTTTGCAAGACTTTGTCATCAAGTATGAACTGCAAGCCGTCGAAGGTGTCAGCGAAGTCGCTTCGATCGGCGGTTACGTTCGCCAATATCAAATCGAAGTTGATCCCGACAAACTTCGTTACTACAACGTCTCGCTCGACAAACTTGCGACGGCGATTAAGGGATCGAATGTTGATGTAGGAGCAAAAACGGTCGAATCGACGGGGATGGAGTTTATTGTTCGTGGCAAGGGCTTCCTTGGAACCGATGGCGACAAGTCCAAAGCGATTACCGACATCGAAGAGACGGTCATCTTGCAGCGCAAGGGCATTCCCGTGCGCGTCAGCGACGTCGCTCAAGTTCAACTTGGTCCGGATTTCAGACGCGGCGCTCTCGATTACAACGGCGCCGAAGCGGTCGGTGGCGTGGTGGTCATGCGATACGGTGAAAACCCACGCGTCGTGATTGATCGTGTCAAAGCCAAAATTGCCGCGATCACGCCCGCGCTGAAGGGCGTGGAAATCCACGGCGTCTATGATCGCAGCGGCCTGATCGACGAAACGATGGCGACACTGACGCACGCATTGCGTGACGAGATCATCATCACCGCTGTTATCATCTTACTGTTCTTATTGCACATCCGCAGCAGTTTCGTGGTCGCGATTTGCCTGCCCGCGGCAGTACTCATGTCCTTTATCGCGATGCATGTCGTTGGCGTGGAGGCAAATATCATGTCGCTCGCCGGAATCGCCATCGCCATCGGCACGATGGTCGATATGGGCATCATCGTTTCGGAAAACATTTACCAGCATCTGGCTGACTGGGAAAAAGACAATGGAGAGACCGGGAGTGCGGGAGACAGGGAAAAATCCCGATCGGAAGTCGTCTATGAAGCCACGATCGAAGTGGCGCCCGCAGTGGTGACCGCGGTGGCGACAACCATCGTCAGCTTCTTGCCTGTCTTCTTTCTGACGGGACGTGACTACCGCCTCTTTTCACCATTGGCCTACACGAAGACATTCGCGATCGCGGCAGCCATGATCACGGCGGTGACGATCGTCCCGGCACTCAGTCGCATTATGCTGCGGAGTGCAAATTACCGCAAGCGAACGGCATTGGCTGCAGCGATCGCATTTGCGACTTTGCTGGCGGTGACTTCGCATTTTCTGTGGGGCGATGACTTGGGTGCATTCGCAGGACTTGAACAATGGATCGTCACGCTTCTTGCGGCCGGGATTGGATTGATCGCTGGATGGCAATTGTTTCGTGAACGCATTCGCCCGATTGAAGAAATTCCGTCGAGCCGTTTTGTTCGTTGGATTTATGCGGCCAGGTTGCGTCACGCCCTGAATCACAAAGCGTTCGCATTGTCGTTCCCGGCCATGCTCCTGGTGCTAGGCCTTGGAGCGTATTTCGGCATGCCGACCATACTGCAACCGGTCGAGCGAACGGCCCGCGTTTTCGGTGCGGAGCTAAATGACTTCCCCGGCTACGTTGACGCCAAACATGTCTTTACCGGTTTACAAAGTGATGACTGGATCGCGCTCGATGAAGGGAGTTGGTTCTACATGCCAACACTCTATCCGGCGGCCAGTTTTTCGCAGGCGATGCAAGTGCTGCAAACGCAGGATGTGTTGATCGGGCAAATCCCTGAAGTGAAGGATGTGCTGGGCAAGATTGGTCGCGTGGAATCGGCACTCGACCCAGCCCCCGCTGCGATGGTTGAAACGTACGTCATGCTGAAGCCAGAGAGCGAGTGGCGTGAAGGCGTAACGGCCCGTGACATTTGGGATGAAATTAACAAGGTCGCCACCCTGCCCGGTGTTACCCCCGCCTCAGCGCTGCAACCGATCGAGGGCCGGGTGGTGATGCTGCAATCGGGTATTAAGGCTCCAATGGCAATTCGAGTTTACGGGGACGATCTAAAGACCTTGGCCGGTGCGGCAATGGATGTTGCCGGAACATTGAAAAAGTCGCCGCACATCAATTCGGGAACTGTGAACCCTGACATCGTGCTTGGAAAGCCCTATATCGAGTTCACCGTCGACCGGGAGGCCGCATCGCGTTACGGCTTGAGCGTCTCAATGGTCAACCAGGTGATCGAAACCGCGCTCGGCGGCATGAATCTGATTAAAACTGTCGAAGGCCGCGAAAGATACCCTGTGCGACTGCGGTACAACCGCGACTTGCGTGAGCGGATCGACCAACTCAATCGACTTCCGGTTGTGACACACAGCGGCGCCGTGGTTCCGCTTGAGGAACTCGCGGCGTTAGAAACGACTTGGGGGCCGGGTGCAATCAACAGTGAAAACGGTCGCTTGGTCGCTCACGTTTCGTTCATGACGAACGGATCAAAAGGTGACCTGGAATCTGTCTCTGCGATCGAAGAGCAGCTTCGACTCGCTCAGTCGCTTCCAGTTTCTCATCCTGATCATTTGGGACTTCCGGCGGGCTACTCGCTCGAAGCGGTGGGAAGTTTCCGCAATCAGATCGAAGCCAACTTACGGCTGATGTGGATCATTCCGGTTGTGATCATGATTAACCTGTTGCTGATCTATGTCGAATTCCGCAACCTTCCCATCGCAATGGCAGTGTTCACTGGCATCCCGGTCGCCTTCGCGGGCGGCATGATGTTGGTCGCTTGGATGAACGTTGAACTGAATACCGCTGTCTGGGTTGGGTTCATCGCATTGTTTGGCCTTGCCGTCGACGACGGTGTCGTGATGGCAACCTACATCCATCAATTGCTGCAAAAACGAAAGATCAACAGCGTTCAGGACATTCGGGACACGGTCTACGAAGCGGGACTGAAACGTATTCGCCCCTGCATGATGACCACCGTGACGACTCTAGCGGCTTTGATTCCCGTATTGATCGCGACCGGCCGCGGTGCTGACGTCGCTCGTGCAATGGCGATCCCCGTATTCGGGGGAATGCTTGCCGAGCCGTTCACGTCGTTCATTGTTCCGACACTCTATTCTGCATATTTGGAAACGAAAATGCGATTCGGCATTAGAGATGAACTCTGGGGTAAAACCGAAGAAACGCCGACGGAGGAGTTAATGAAAGCTGCCTAAAAAGTTTTTCCAACGGCGTGAAGGAATTCGATTGCCTGCGCATCTAACCCGTAACACTTTGAAGCGACCTAACGGAATCGGTCGCGCACAAAAAAAGGGACTGAATCCAATGAATCACAAAATCTTACTCACCACCGCACTGATCGCGGTCGTTTCGGCGTCTAACGCCTGTGCTCAGCATAGTCACGCCGGTCACAACCACGCGATGTCCGGTCAGACGGCGACGGCTCAAATGGGTCGTCCGATTGCTGGACCGCACGGCGGCTCCTTAAAGCAAGCAGGTGCACTTCAGCTCGAAACCGTCGTTTCGCAAGGCGGCATCCAGATGTTCGTTTTCGACCGGAGCGGCCAGCCTGTTTCGGTTGATCGCGGTCGCGGTGCCGCATCATTGCGAGTCGAGGGGAATGCAAAACGCTATCGCTACGATTTACTTCCTGATGGAAAAGGTGGTTTGACCGCGCCGATCAACCTTTCTCAGATCGCTGGACGTCAGATCGAAATCGACATTCAATTGGTTGGCATAGACGCTGTTCGTGCCCAAGCCTTGACGCTGAATGAAGTTGCAACCGTTCCCGCCAGCGAACTTCAGCTTGCCGCAGCCGCAATCGCCCGTCAGAAAATTTGCCCGGTCAGCGGCAAGCCGCTCGGAAGCATGGGGGACCCGGTCGCTGTGGACGTTAACGGACAACGTTTGTTTGTCTGCTGTGGCGGTTGCGTCAATGCGGTTAAGTCCGACCCGGCAAAGTACGCGTCGGGACGTCCGCAAATCACGGTCACGACTGCAACAGTGGAAGACGCCGACGCGATTGCCCGTCAAAAAGTTTGTCCCGTCATGGACGAACCGCTTGGTGGAATGGGAACACCGATAAAAGTGACCGTCGGTAACAAACCAATCTATCTGTGCTGCAAAGGTTGTATCAAGAAGATCGAAGCCGAGCCCGCGAAGTATCTCGCAATGGTCTATGGGGCCCCCTCGGGACCTGGGAACCAGAGCGTCGGGAGCCAGAGGGCAAACTCTTCGACTGCCAGCATCACGGTGACTTCTGCAACACAAGCTGACGCAGCATTGATTGCTCGGCAGAAGACTTGCCCGGTTATGGATGAACCGCTTGGTAGCATGGGCGATCCCATCAAGGTCATCGTCGGCGACAAGCCGATCTTTTTGTGCTGCAGAGGCTGCATCAAGAAGATCAAGGCCGATCCTGCCAAGTATCTTTCCTTGGTCTATGGCGGCGGCTCAGCGGGCTCAGTTCCTGCGGGAACAGAGCAAGTGCGGGCCGGCATCTTTAAGGTCAGTGCCGAGGACGCTCCTTTCATAGCGGCACAAAAGAAGTGCCCGGTCATGGATGAACCGCTCGACGCGATGGGCGGCCCTTACAAAGTTCACGCGGCTGGTAAAGCGATCTACATTTGTTGCCCTGGCTGCGCAAAAAAGATTGCTGCTGAACCTCAAAAGTGGTTGACCGTACTCGCACAACAAGGAGTCAATGCGCCGAAGCTACGTTAAGAATAGATTGGGAACGGGGGAGACATGGAGCATGGAAAAAACATCCCAGACTCCCCCGCTCGAAAAACGCGGGGGCGGTGTCCCTGGAAACCGCGACTTGCTCACGGTCGATAGTCACGCCGTCCCCGCCCTTTTGCACCCTTGAATGACATGGACTGTCAAATGAATATGAAAATGACCCAGAACGTAATGCGGCTCGCCCTGGGCGGTCTGCTGGTTTCAACCACAGGTTGCGCCACGGGGCGTCTGCCCTGGCTCGCAAAAAAGGAAGACAGATCGTCGATGGAAAGCTACGTGGCTCAGGCGGCATCAAACATCGAGTACAACACGGATGTTGACCTGACTCAGGATTACCAGCCAAACGCCCAGCCGGTGGCCAGCTACACAACGCCTTCGCAGCCCGGTTCGCGATCTAGTGGCGGTGTCGGTGGTAGCTGTTGTCACTGATGCGTTTCTTTACAAGAGTTGCTTACCGTCCCTATCGGGATTGGGGCTGACCACAGAAGGCACCAACTACTGACAATTGCAAAGCGCGGGCAAAACGAGATTTCTATTTCTCAGATGCAGTGCGCTATTTGGTATCCGTGGTTTCACCGCGGCAAGGCATTCGCGACTACCGTTGTCCGGAGGTATTCAATTCGGACGCTACACTGGGGACCAACGAGATTGAATTGACGAATTCACTACAAAATTTCTACTACCAGTAACGTCGTGTCATCAAACGCCGCTCGCCCCGATCGAAAATCGTTCAACGAATCTTCAAAGCGTTTCGTTAACTCGTTGGCATGATCGTTCATTCCTGATGCGATCACCTGCTCGACACGCTGCGTGCCAAATTGTTCCTCGCTTGGGTTAAACGCCTCGGTAACTCCGTCACTAACCAAGACGATCTTCATTCCAGGACGAATTGGTATCGCCGCCTGCTCGTACTCCGTATCAACTTCCACTCCCAGCAACAAGTCCCCAGCTTCAAGTCGCTCGACAGGCAATCCACCGCGATGGACAAACGGCCATTCGTGGCCAGCGTTGGCATAGACGACTCGCCGTTCAACGAGATCTATTCGCACCAGGACCATTGTTGCAAAGTGACCACTCACTACGTACTCGCAATACTGACGATTTACGCGGCAGAGAATCTCGGACGGCTCGATGGTCACTTTGGCTGCTTCGCAAACGAATGCCTTCAGCAAAGTTGCCGCCATTGCAGCAGGGACTCCGTGGCCCGCGACATCGGCGAGGCAAATCAACACCTGTGAATCGTTTAACGCAATCACGTCGTAGTAATCACCACCCACGTCATCGGCGGGTTCAAACGAAGAGTCGATCCTCAATTGTGGAATTTGAATGACATCGGGCCGCAAATTCTGCTGAATCTCGCGCGCCTTCGCCATATGCAATCGTCGATCACGATCGGATGATTCGAGGCGTTCCGCCATGACGTTGATTTGGTCGCCGAGATATCGCAATTCGCGACAACTAAGGTTTTGCGTTCGCGAATCTAGGTTTCCTTCCCCGACACTTTTTAGTGATGCTACCAGCTTTCTCATCGGCTTGGTCACCACCAAATAGAGCATCAGATTCACGACTGCTGTTGCGACGGCACCAGCAATAACTACTGCGCTGAGTTGACGCAACAATTCTTCACGAGCCGAGGAGATCAAGTTAGAACGCTTCTCCGAAACGTAAACTGCCCCTGCCGGACCAGCAAAACTACCAACAACAATCGATTGCTTCATTGGCTGACGCATGGCGACATCTTTGGCTGACGCGATCATCGCGTCTATCATTTCCGGTGAAGCTCGACCATGTAAATTCGCTTGCAGCAACTCGCCCTGCCACTGCAATGCGATGTGGTGACCGGGTGAATCCATGGTGTTCATTCGGGCGCAGACATCATCCACAAGCTTCTGCACCGCACGTGTTTCACTGCCATCAAGCGCAACTGCGGCTTCATAGAGTGTCTTCGCTTCTTCAGACAATGCGACCCGCGCCTGATCGACGTGTCGAACGATTCGTAATCGGTGGTCGATCACTACGAACAGCGTCACGACGACAAGCAGCACGGAGTTGACCGCGATGAGAAGCTGTCGCGATAGCGGAAGTTGCCGCCAAATCTTCGGTGACTTCATCGATTCTTATGGAGTTGGAAGGTGTGTTCGCAATAGCGACAGAGCAACACTGGTTAGATGGTCCAACTTCCTTCAAACTTCACACGACGAGACGAATTGCGAACTTTCCACTTCACGATGCCCAGGTTTTGAGCACAGATAACTGTTTCGCCAGGGCAGGCCACGGAAAGACGAGCCGCGAAGCTCAATCAATCACACTTGCGTATTTTCTGAACAGACTGATCAACTCTTCGAGCTTTTTTTCTCGTTCAGCAGCTTCACCACCTTCGAGAGCTTCCGCGACACAGGTTTTTAGATGGTTTTCAAGGACGATTTGACCAACTTTTCCAAGGGCTCCAGTCGCGGCAGACAACTGCATCAGGATATCGACACAGTATTGGTCGTCTTCGATCATCCGGCCAACGGCCTCGACCTGTCCAATGACGCGTCGAAGACGATTGGTCAACTTCTTTTTATCATCCTCGGAAAGCATTACGGAGCAACAGTGACAAAAACTGGGGATTGGGAGTTGAGCGTGCGTCTGGACCGAATTAGTGTAGCGAACTTAGCCCCGATCGGCAGTCCCACGACACCGGAAATTTCCGGGAACGACGCAGTACCGAGAACTACATCTTCATGCCCTTCATGCCAGGGTTGTATTTCGCTGGATCGCCAAAACGCCGAACGATCTCGTTGAATACTTCGCCGGGTTCGACCTCCTGGTCCGTTTCCATTACCTTGTGATACAAGTCTTTCGGCATAACTCTCAACGTAGTCATCAACCCCATGACCGCCATTTCGGCCATCGGACGCATCCCCATCATTGCACGCCGCGAACCGATCGCTTTCATCATCGACGGCGACATATTCATGCCTTTCATTTCTTGAGGATATCCCGGCGTGTCGAATCCGGGGTCTTGCCGCGTCGCATCAACTCGTGGGCGAGAATCGAGGTTTGCAAGGTACTGGTCAACCGACACTCCCTGCCGCATTCTCGGGCCGACTTGCTCGGTCATATGGTTCATCATGTGATGGACCATGTGGCAATGGAACATCCAGTCGCCGGGGTTATTGGCGATGAATTCAAAGTCGGTTGCTTGAGCAATTCCGATCAGTTCTGTGTTTCGCGGAATCCAAGCAGAGTACGGAGTGCGGGCACCTTCGCGACCGGTTAGCCAAAATGTGTGACCATGAAGGTGGATCGGATGGTGCTGCATCGGCGCGAAATTCATGATGCGAACTCGCACACGCTCGCCATGCTTGACAACCAGCGGTGTCGTGTAAGGACCGCTCCGACCATTAATGGTGTGCCAGTTCCAATCCATCTTCCAACTGTCCGCGATGGTTTGCGAACTGTCGATAAAGAAATTCTGGAAGATCAATCCGAAATCACGGTCGACCGGTGGGTCGAAGACTTTTTTCGGATGGACGATGAACCAGCCCACCATTCCAAACGCTTCCTGCATCGGCACATGCGAGTGGTAGAAAAACGTGCCTTCCTCGTGAACGTCGAACTCGTACACAAAAGTCTCACCAGGCTTAATCGGTTCTTGAGTCAACTCCGACGCACCATCCCACTGAATCGGAAGTTCAAAACCGTGCCAATGCACATACGTATCTTCGGGTAGCTCGTTGGTTACAACAAACCGAACTCGATCTCCTTGCGTGACTTCGATTGTCGGCCCCGGCATGCTGCCGTTGTAGCCATACACATTCATCTCATAGCCGGGTAGAAACTCTCGCTTGACCGCCATCGGGACAAGTTGAAACTCCTTCACTCCACCTACCATCTTGTAGGGAAGCTTGTCCAAGTCAGGAGCTTCAAAAGTAGCCGGACCATCAGACGCCGGCCGGAAACCCGGCATCATCTTGCCAAGGTAGTAGTCGCTGTTGGGATCGTTTCCGCGTGACGGCTTGAATCGGGAATACCCATCGTATTCAGCCTGAACGTCCGAGCCGGCTGGCATCTGGGGCGGTGTGTGCTCGCCATGCTGGTGCGAGGACATTCCTTTCATGTCCATTGGCATCGGTTCTTGGGCCTGTACGTTCCTACCAAGCAAATTCCCAACCACTCCCGTCGCGGCGGCCAGCGATCCGGCGGTCAAGAAACTTCGGCGGTCTTCGGTGTTTGACATTTTTCTTCTTCGTTTCAGTTTCTGAACATCAATGAAAACAATTCAAGACAAGGAGAGTGGGAGACAAGGAGACACGGAGCTCTTGTGCAGGCAACGGTTTTCTCACACTCTCCTTGTCTCTGTGTCTCCCTCTCTTACTACCGCGGCTTCGGTACCGCATCGATGTGTCCCGGTGGAACTGGGCCTTCAGCAGCCATCAACCCGCCGTCAAGTAGAAATCCGTTGATCATCGTTTCCTGTTGCCGAACGTGCTTGAACTGATCAATCTGTTGCATTCTGGCTTGAAAGTAGTCGCGTTGACCTTCCAACACATCCGGCCAAGCGATCCGGTTGTCTTTGTAGCTGACAAGCAATTGTCGATAAGCCGCCCTCAGTTCGGGAATCACCACTCGATCGTACTCCGTCGCGTGCTGCAAAGCAGTAGCATAGGTTCGATAGGCTGATGCCAGACGTTCTTTCAGATGCAATTCCATTCTCTGAATCTCGAATTGCTGACGTCGCAAGTCCTGGCAGGCTTGACGAATCGTTCCCTGGTTTCGATCGTAAATCGGCAGCTCAATTTGGACGCCCGCGTTGTAAACGTCGTCGCCATTGCTGAAGTTGTAGCCCGGCCCACCCTGGACGGTGACGTCAGGAATCCACTCCACTTGCTCTCGACGGACGGTCGTTTGGTCCACTCGCAATTTTGCTCGTGCGGCCAACACTTCAGGACTCTCCGTAATCAACCGAGCGAGAATTGTGTCGAATGACTCCAACGCATTGCTCGGGCGCAACTCACCCTCGGTCGGGCCAATGGAAAGCGGAACGCCGACGATGGCGGACAATCGCCGCAACGCATCGCGATACTCGTTCTCAGTCGCCATGCGTTCCAAACGCTGCTTTTGCAGCATGACGTTGGCGCGTCGAACCGCCGTCAAGTTGGCTTGGCCTTGGTTATACTGTTCACGAGTTGTTACCGCACCGTCCTCGGCCGTCTTCTCAATCTCTCGCTGGAGTTCAAGTCGCATCGAAGCTGCCAGTGCCTCAATGAACTGAACTTCGACGGCATTCGTCACGCGGTACGTCTGGGCAATTGCGAGGTGTTCGGCAACATGCGCGCGTTGGCGGTATTTCAATCGACTCAGTTGCAGTTTGCCAGCCGTTACGAAACGCTGAGAAACCTCGAATCCCTGAAACTCCCCGGCACTTCCGTCGCTACCAATCTTTTCGCCGACGTACATCAGGACAGGGTTGGGATATAAACCTGCCTGCAACGCCTTGGAAGTTTCCGCCGAGACGTGCAATCTCGCTTGCTGGATGGTTGGATTGTTGCCGGCCGCCAGGGCCAAGACAGTTTCGAGCGTATGAGTTTCGACCGTTGCGTTGTCCGCGTAGTCATACGTGGTATCGAAATCAGCAAACCCACTCGGCATGTCCGGCAATGGCGGCAAGTCGCTCTCGGGTAGAACTTGGTCATCGGCACCACCGAGTGACTGCGCCATTGTTTGATCCATGCTCATCATTTGCCCCATCGAGGCTTCCTGAGCAACAGCCGTTTGGAAAGTCGTCGTCGCCGTCACCGCGATCAACAACTGAAGTAGTTTCCGTTTCATTAATTCCGAATCCCTGGAATGATGCCGAGTCGTATTCCAACCTTCGGCAACATACCCATGCTGGGTATAGCCCCGGCTGATCGCACTCGTCGTGGAATCGGTTTTCATTCCACTTGCAACGATTGGGTAAGCTTTGCCCGGTGCCAAAAGATGTTTCAGAGACTGTTTTTAAAACAGGATGACTCAATTTCACTCTCCCTCTGGGAGAGTCGAGCCGAAGCGAGGAGAGGGTTTACGCTGGATCTTCCCCTCGCTAAGGCTCGCCCCTCCTTTAGAAGGAGTTCTAAAACATTCTCTAAGAATCAACCAAGCGTCGCGGCTCGCAAACTCAACGGATTCGCAATCACGGACACACTGCTACAACTCATCGCTGCCGCTGCAATCATGGGGCTGAACAAAACGCCGAAGAACGGATACAGCAACGCGGCTGCGACTGGGGCTCTCCGTTATTGATCAAGGATCTCAACCACATTTTCGAGAGGTCGTCCGATCGCGGCTCGCCCCTCATGCAAGACGATCGGACGCTCGATCAGTGAAGGATGGGAGGCGAGAATGGCGATCCATTCTTTGTCCGATAGCTCTTGCTCGCCAAGCTTCAGCTCCTTAAACAGTTTCTCTCCTTTCCGCACCAACTCCGCCGGCTTGATACCCAGCATCTTCACGATGTCGCGAATCTGTTTTTCGCTTGGCGGGGCTTCCAGATACTTCACCAACTCGAAATCAATCTCACGTGAACGCAAAAGCTCCACAGCAGCACGAGATTTCGAGCACCTCGGATTGTGAAAGATTGTCGTCATGATTTTCCACCAGCATTTCAAAAAAAGTTCGATTCTTGTTTCTACCACAACCAATGAAGGCTTTGTTAGCTCCCCCTCGTCAATTCCAATCCGCCCGCCTTTCGCTCCTGAAGCCGGAGGTGGCGTTCCACTTACCACAGGCTAAATTCTGTTGCTACGTCGTGGTATTGTAGGCTTTGGCGAGGCGAATCAAACTTGACCGAAACGTGAGAGAGGCTGTTGAGATGAAAGTGATCATAGATTTGTGCGTCGTGCCGATGGGCGTGGGTGTCTCCGTGGGCAAGTACGTCGCTGAGTGCCAAAAGGTCTTGCAGGAAGCAGGGCTGAAGCACCAGCTTCATGCGTACGGCACCAACATCGAGGGTGACTGGGACGAAGTGTTCGCCGCAATAAAGTGTTGCCACGAGCGTGTTCACGCGATGGGCGCGCCGCGAATCACCACCAGCATCAAAGTCGGAACACGCACGGATCGCGAGCAGTCGATGCAGGACAAATTTAATAGCGTTACCGAGACGCAAATGTAGGACGCCTCCCATCTGGCTTCGAACTCGTCGACCCGTGTAGCGAAAATAGTGGCACCGAAGTCGGCCACCGCAGCAGATGACCGAAGTCGATCAATCCCGTGATTCGTTTCGAAATCGAATCATCCAGCTACAATAACGACATGCGAAGGTCCTATTTGGAGTAACTCGACGGCGACCGAGTGTTTCCGTTGACGACGAAGAGGAACGCCTTGGCCGGGAATCCGCCTTGGTTTTGCCCGTGTGTCTTCACGTCGAATAGTCGGATGTCGTTGCGGATATCTCCAGGAGGCTGAACTTTCTCCGTTAAGTCCAACACGAGCAGAATGCTCACCTGCCTAGCCTCAGCTCCGGTGTATTGAGTGGCTTGCGAAGCGTAGGTGTCCACTAAATGGTCACGGTCTCCGTTCGAGGATTCGACCTTGAGCTCGACAATCACCCCGCGATATCGGATATCAGTAAAACCTCCCGCTTGACCAACGTGTTGTTGGACATCCTGCCCCAAAATATTCGTCAAGTCTCTCTTCACAAGTCTTTGGAAGTCGGCCTCGAGAACACTTGCTTTCCCTTTGAAAACGGCGTCCTGAGCATAAGTCGCGAGCAACCTTGTCAACGCCCCAAGCATGGGGAGCAGTTCTGGCAACTCATCCTTTGCAGCGGGGCATTGCGAAATCAGACTCGTAGCCAAATCATTGACATGACGGTCAAGGCTTCGGTTTCCGACAAGCAGGGGCTGCCGACTCTCATCAGTTACTTTCAACCGAAGCTCAGTGTGTCCAATTGCTGGAACTTCGGTCCAATGGTTGTCATCTGATTCAAACGCAACCTGAACCGCGAACACAAGATCATCCAGCAGACTGCTTTGACCAGACTGGAACTTGATTTGACCGCTCAGTTCGACTTCAAATCCGCCGTTCTTGTCGACAGGCGGTTGGTCCGAAATGAATTCCGAAATCGAGTATTCTCCTTGCGGGCAAGTGGTCAACAAATCCAGGCGAACTCGTTTCGAGTCAACCGGCCATTCTAACCCCTTGATTTTGAAGCGAATCGAGTACAGCAGATCCGATCGGAGCAGCTGAGGCGTCGCGATCGGAATATCGTCCAGGAATGCGATCACGCGCACCAGCGGTCGCTTCGGTTCCGGACCAATCTCATGCGATTGATCCCTTCTCTCGCGGTCTTTCTCGTCCGCCAAGTACAGACTTGGTAGTGAGATTCCGAGCAAGAGTTCGCGTAAGAAGGATGGATCTTCCAACCTGCTAGCACCTGAGTGATCTGATTTCGCGACTGGTCCCGGATCTAGTTCCGACAACTTGGAACTAAACTCATCGACCAAGAATTTCGTTCGAGCTGTTTCAGCGATCAAGTCACCAACACCAGACCGCGCCATCGCTTGGCAACGAATTGAATTCTCAAGCAGTCTCAGTCCTGCGATGAACGCTTTCCAGCCATTGGGAATTCGAGGATCAGCCGCTTTGGTAATTGTTTTCGACGCTCGTTCGATCATGCTCGCGACGCAATCTGACGCATCGTCGTCGTCCAACGATAGTGCGAAGAGAGTCGCTCGGATTTCGAGGATTGCCTGGGAAGAGTCGATGGCCTGACGGAGGTCAACATTAAGAAACTTTTTCATGACTGCGGATCACCCTGAGACGCAAAGGTCGCCATGGCCAAGTCAACGTCGCCCGTGCGCAAGCACGCGTTACCTTTTGCGACTGTCGCGAGCTTCAACAAGTCGTCTCGGAACTCTTGGTGCCTCGGTTCATCGCGGATGGCGTTCCTCACTGTATCTAGTATCGAGTTCTCTTTCGCGAAATCACCGAAGTGCGAAAAAAGACTCGCGAAATGAGTTGTTTCCCAAGGGTCGTGAACTGCCATTTCGCGTGCGGCGTTCAACAGTTGATTTGATATGTGCTGGTACGTCCTAGGGGGCAGTGAATGAAGCCATTGAAACATTCGCTTTCGGTCGTGCTCGTATCCGTTCAGTCGCCGACTACGGACTCTTGCCAGGAATTCCGCAATCAGAATAGATACTACTCCAGCGATCGGCGAATTTGGCGGGCAGGTTCGCACAAGATTCGCGATGATCTTTTGGTCGGGGCGACTTTCACCGGTTGGGAGTGTGGACTTGACCAATCCAATGGCGATGTGCATGAGCCCATCGTGTTGACGTGCCAAACCGAGGATGGCTTCGCAAATGCTCTCTAATTGAATTGGGTCGTCTTTGTAGACCTTCAAATGGGTGGCCAGTGCAGTCATTGCGTCCAGTGCCTGATCCTCATCAAACCATCGCGGTCCTCTTGAGACAACCTCAACAGCGGCCTTATGGACCATCGTGTAGGTGTCTCGCAGGTGAACATTCATGATGTCGATGATGTTCGATGGTGGCGGCGACTTGCTATATCGAAACATCTCACAGGTGGCGTCGATAGCGTGTCCGCGAACCCAAACGGATTCATAATCCATGAGTCCTTTCATCAGCAACGGTAGAGCCTTGGATCGTAGTTGGTAGTTCTCGCCAATCGTCCCAAGGAGTGTCATGCAGACCGCTTTCAGCTCCGCGCCCACATTGGCATCACGATTTTGAAGGCACCCGGCAACCGTGTCAAAGTGAACCGAACTCTGTTGCTCAGTCAGGTGTTTCAAGCAGCGAATCAATCGGTCTTTCAGCATCAACCATTCACGCTTTCGCCCATGGGCCTGTAGACCAGCGAGGCGTGGATCTTCGCTCTCGCCAGGAATGATGATTTTTGGCGGGGGCTCAGGAGGTTCTTTGATCGCAACAATCAGGGCCAAGTATCCCAAGATAGCGTCGAACTTCTCAGAGATTACCACCGGCCGATGTGACGCTGCGTTTTCCAAAGCCTCGGCCGCTTCGCCTCTCAGATCAAGTTCAAGCATGTCGTCTTTCACCCAATCGAAAAGTCGACCAAAAGCAATCTGTTGCGAACGAGCGATATCATCGACTTCTTTCGTTTTATCATCGTCCCAATCAAGCAGATCAGAATATACGCGGATGATGTCTTCCTTGACCGCGGGACGTGATCCGGCAAAAGTACTCGCCAGCTCTTCGTCGACTTGGTCTGGAGCGAATTTGAATGCGTGTTGCAGGACGCCGACGATCTCTGCGGATGGCGTATTGGAACCACGATCATTCGTTTCAAAGAGACAGAGAGATTGGGCAATCGATTCGATCAGATCCACAGCGATGCTGGGTCTGCTTCGCTGAAGTCTCTTTAAGGCACCGCAGTATCGAATGCGGGTACGGTCGTCCAAGTTCTGCAAACCAAGCCGAAACGCTTGCCTGACACTTTCCTGGTCTGCGTCGTAGCTTCTTTGGAGGGCGTTGAGGTGCCATTGGTAGCTCGGAGACGACCGATGCCACAGAAGGAATGCCATGTCATCATGCTGGGTGCGGATCAGACTGTCGATAAGCGTATCGCTAAGTGGGTACTGAACCGTGTCTCCGAGTGCGTCCACCAACTCGGCTGTCAGCTCGGTATAGAATCCTCTCTCGATGTTCGCGGTTGCCATGGGAAGCATCGCGGCACGAACGCTTTGCGATGCCCGTGCTAGCGCGATGCAGGTTGGTAGCGTCAATTCGGCATGATCGTCGGTGGAAGCCAATGTGATCAACAGAGTGACGCTGGCGTCGGGAAACAGTTCCGGCGCGAGGCTGGCAGATTCCACCAGTCGCTGTGACGCAGCAGCACGTTTCGATGCATCCTCGGAGAATAACTGCTCCAAGAACTGAATAAGCTCACGCGTTTCCGGCGACGCCATTTCGCCTATCTGTGTGCTCTGGTCAGCGAGATTGGCGCGTAGCTCAGATATGCGAGCCGTCTCATCCGCCTCCTTTCCCTCGCGAGCTTCAACTGCCTTTCGCTGGCTAGCGATAATTTCATTTCCCCAACTTGGGTCACCAGCGGGAGAGTGGTGTGGGCAGCCCTGGCAATGTTGGCTGAGGAACTCGCTAAAGATCCAACGTAAATTCATCGAGCTCGATTTATGCTCAACGTGCGGACACCCTATCGAGTGCGACGCGATTGGAAGGCCGCTCATCTCGGCATAAAGCCCTTGGCTCTCCCGGGCGATTTCTACGTTGGTACACCAAGCATTCATTCCGTCGAGACATTCTTGGTTGTCCCGACCCAATTCAAGGCTCTGATCGAAATCGTCTTTTCTCGATTCATCGTAGCGTCGCATGAAATCACCTATCGGTGGCGCAAGGAAATGCAAGCCTCGCCTGATTTGCGTGGTTCTATGAAAGGCACCGGCTTCATCAGTTTAGTGTTTCGGAAGAAATCCCCCAAGAAGCCAACACGACGATCGTCCTGGAGTTTGCAGAAGGTGGAACGCCTAATTGCGATTACCTTGCATCTGCAGCAACGACGTTCAGAGGCGCGGTTGAACCGTTTGTACCAAATCCAATTTCAGATCTGCCCCCAGAGCTCAGTAAAATCGTGAGCACGTTTAGCGTCTGGAACCCGTGCAACGAACCCGGACCTTGGGAGGTGGGAAGTGCACTGTTAATATCAAGTGCGGCTAGAAAGTCGCGGCACTACTACAGTTGGCCGTTTCCGTGTCACCAAACGTGAGCGATGATTCGAGCGAAGGAGACCAAGAACCGACTAGACCGAGACGCCAAACGATTGAGCAAGCTCGTTTGGAACTGAAATCACTTGAACCATTCGGGTTGCCACCCTGGCTCGAAGGCGAGACGCAACTACCGTTCTCGAAGTTTTCCGGTGATGTGTTCGAGATACTCTGCTTCTTGCTTCTCAAAGCAGAGAATCCTGGCCAAAAGATCGTTTACTACGGGAAGACCAAAGATCAAGGACGCGACATTGTTCGTTGGCATGCCAACGGCGATGTTGAACTCATTCAATGCAAGCGTTTCTCGAAGAATGTTGACGCGAGTCAAGTCAAGGCTGAACTTGCCAAGCTGGTGAGCAACCTATTTTACAAGCGTCTCGACGGCCCATTTGATCGCGTAACGTTCTATGTGGTTCCTGACTTGACCAGCGGCGCACAGGGTCTGATCGACGATCAAGCAAAGTGGCAAGCCGCAGCCGAAGAGTCGCTGAAGAGCTTCCTCAAGAAAACGCCATCAGGTGAATTGGTGAGTTTTGCGAAGCAATGGTGGCCTGAGATCACATCAGAAAAAGCGATCTCGCTAACTCTACGGATCAAAGCGTTTCCTGACCTGATCGACGAGTTCTTCACGCTCCGAAAGGTAGTCGATGGATCCAGTGAAGATGTCGCCAAAGCTGTCGTTGATCTCCTAGATGAGCGAGAAGAGAGAAAGACGCAGGAAAGCGCCGAAGTATGCCAAATTGCGAAGCTTACGATTGACGGAATTGCGCCCGCTTTTACAGCGGCGTCACGATCGCTTCGTCAATGGCCCAAAACTCTTAGTGATGGGAAATGGATTCCTGCCGAGGATCAGGTGAGCTTTGCGGCCCGCAGTCTTAACGCATTTGCAATCACCGATACGCTACTAAAACTCATTGCTGCGGCTGCGATCATGGGGCTGAGCAATATGCCGAAGAATGGGTAGAGCAATCCGGCTGCGACTGGGATTCCCAGCGCGTTGTAGATGAAGGCGAAGAACAAGTTCTGGCGAATGTTACTCATCGTTTTTCGGCTCAAGTTCGCCGCCGCCGCAACGCCGCGGAGATCGCCGCCGACGAGCGTGACGCCCGCAGATTCAATCGCAACGCCTGTTCCCGTGCCCATGGCGATGCCGACATTCGCTTCGGCAAGAGCTGGAGCGTCATTGATCCCATCCCCACACATCGCAACCGTCTTGCCTTCCTTCTTCAACTTGCGAACGAAATCATGCTTCTCCTCGGGAGAAACCCCAGCATGAAACTCGTCGATACCCAGCCTTGATGCGACTGCTTTCGCGGTCGGTTCGGCGTCGCCGGTCAACATCACCACCTTCAATCCCAGTTCGTGCAACGTCTTTAGTGCTGCCGGCGTGCTTTGCTTGATCGGGTCCGTGATTGCCAGGATAGCGGCCAACTGGTTATCGATCGCCACAAACACAACCGTTGCGCCTTCGGCCTGATGCGAACCCGCTTTTTCCCTTCCCGCATCGACTCCCTCGATGCCCTGTTCGTCCAACAAGTCAGCCTTGCCGATCAACACATCATGATCATCGACGCGCGCCTGAACTCCGCCACCGGTAATACTGTTGAATTCACGTGCCTCCACAGCCTGCAGCTCGCCCGCCTTGGCACGACGAACGACTGCCTGAGCTAGCGGATGTTCGCTCTGCGCTTCGACCGCCGCAGCCAACGTCAACACATCGTCTTGATTCCAATTGCCAAACGTCTCGACGCCGGTCACTTCCGGCCGGCCCTGCGTGAGTGTACCTGTCTTGTCGACGACGATCGTGTCGACCTTCTCCATGACCTCAAGGACTTCTGCGTTCTTGATCAGCACGCCTTCCTTGGCACCGCGGCCAACGCCCACCATCACCGACATCGGCGTTGCCAGCCCCAACGCACAAGGGCATGCGATGATCAATACTGCAACGGCTGCTACGAACGCATGAGCCAGTTGCGGCTGCGGACCAAGCACCGCCCATCCGATGAACGCGAGAATCGAGCATACGATCACCGCTGGCACAAAGTACCGAGCGACCACATCGACCAGTTTCTGAATCGGCGCACGACTTCGTTGAGCGTCTGCAACCATCTGAACGATGCGGCTGAGAACCGTGTCCCCGCCGACGCCGACGGCTTCCATCACGAGCGCACCGGTCTGATTCAACGTTCCGCCGGTGATTTCGTCGCCCTCGACCTTCTTCACAGGTATTGGCTCGCCCGTCAACATCGACTCATCGACGTTGCTCGACCCGCTAAGCACTTTCCCATCGACCGGAACCTTCTCACCGGGACGAACTCGCAACCGATCACCCTTGTGTACTGAATCGAGCGAGACGTCTTCCTCGCCATCGTCTGTAATTCGGTGTGCCGTATCGGGAGCAAGCTTCATGAGTTCGCGAATTGCTCCGCCAGTCTGCTGACGTGCTCGCAGTTCCAACACTTGTCCGAGCAACACCAAGGTGATGATCACCGCCGCCGCTTCAAAATACAGAGGTGGAACACCGTTCTCGAAGAAGGCTTCCGGGATCACCCCCGGAAGCAGCACCACGACCAAGCTAAACATGTACGCAGCCAAGGTTCCCACCGCGATCAGCGAGAACATGTTCAAGTTCATTGTGCGAAACGACTTGGCTCCGCGAACCAACAATGGCCATCCGCACCAGAAAACTACTGGCGTCGCGAGGGCCAATTGCAACCAACCAAACATCGTCTGGCTAATCCAATCCGCGATCCGCAATCCCACCATCGGCCCCATCGCGATTATGAGCAGTGGCACCGACAGTGCGACGCCAACCCAAAAGCGACGTTTCATGTCAGCGTACTGTTGGTCATCACCCTCGTCAGCCAACGAAACCACCTTCGGCTCTAAATCCATCCCGCAAATTGGGCAATCGCCAGGCCCAACCTGCTCGATCTCCGGATGCATGGGACAGGTGTAAATGGCAGTTGGGTCTGCCGGAGAATCGCTCGCCTTGGTCGATGGTTGACCACCGCAGCACGACGAAGTGGTCGAGGATTCTCCGATCTGAATCGTGGCTTCTCCACCGCAACAAATCGAACCGCTTGCCGCCTCCTTTTGCGCTCGTTTTGCCAGCACCCCAGCGGGATCATCCTGGAACTTACTCAAACATCCATCACTACAGAATACGTAGTGTTTGCCCTGGAAATCCGCCGAACGGGGACTGTCTTTAGGCACCTTCATGCCGCAAACCGGATCAATTTGCATTGACGGATCGGCGACCGGCAATGACGTTTCATGATTTTTGGCGTGGTCCATCGATTTCTCCAAGCTGTCAAAAAGTCATTCTCCAATATACCCCGCAGTGGTATGCAAGTTGCGTACCGCTTATTCAGCGGAAACGGGGCCGCATCTAGGATTTCAAAAGGAGAAACGAATGAGTTCTGCAACCGCATCCATGGAAGAATGCATCGAAAGCTGCCAAGAGCGTCAGACGACCTGTGCTGACACGTTGACCAATCACTGCCTATCCGCCGCTTCGCACGGCGACTGTGATTGGAACCTACAACCGTTTTCACGGTCTTGCGTTGCCTGCGGTCGCTGAGGAATTTGTATCCAAAATCGGTGACAAATCAGTGACAATGTTGGCAACGTCGGGCCAACTTCGTTACAATCTCAATCCAACGTGCTGTCTCAGTAACCCCCACCCTCAAGATGACTTACAACACAAATCCGACGCCGACACAACGCCTAGCCAACAGAGCGAATGCAGGTTCGAGTCCTGCCGGGGGAGCTAGAACGAAAATCTTCGAGACTCGCCCGCCCTCAGCGGGCGTTTTTTCGTTGGTGTCGGCTGCATCTGAGGCGGCGGATTCCGATTGATTTTCGATGATGTTACCACCGGTGTTACCACCGCCATCGGTCGCCCGACTCCAGTGGTCATCGGTGACTTGCAGGTAGTGCTTCTCGGCGACCTTGCCCGAGTGCCCCATCCAGGCGTTGATCACGTGATCGGGAAACTGCTCCTGAAGCTCCGTACGGCGGCTGGCCCGCAAGTTGACGAACGTCTTGGGCCATGACTCATAGCCCGCGGCCTCGATGATCCGGTTGGCCTGCGTGCCCAGGTTCGATGTCCGGCGGTACCGGCGGATCACGAACACCGAACCGTCGGCCGCCGATTCCTGGGCGCCGAGCAGCAACGACTCCAATTCTGGGAACAGCGGACAGAACCGCAGTCCGGTCTTTTCAGAATCGATCCGCAGCTTCCCCTGCTCCCACAGCACGTCGGTCCAGGTCAACGAAGTCAATTCACACCGCCGCATCCCACCGTACCGCGCCAGTCCAAAAATCAGCTTCCAGTCGTGATCGGGCGTGTAATCGATGATCGCATCGATCACGGGCCGCGAAACGAAGTGGTCCCGATCCCGGTTGACGTGCCCGCTCAGCTTCAGCCCATCGAAGGGGCTCGACTCGATCAACCGATCCCTCACCGCGAACGTCATCATCGTCTTGCAACGCTTGAGGATCTTCTCCGCCGTCGACACGGCGAGGTTTTCGAGAAGGAACTGGTGGAACCGGTCGCAATCGGCCGGCGTGATCTCGGTGAGCAGCTTGTTCCGACCGAAACGCTTCAGCAGCCAGTCCTTCGCATTGCTGTAGTTGGTGATCGTTGACGGTTTGCCCTTCTTGGATTCGATGTAGCTCTCCAAGAATGGCCCCAGCAGACGCCCGGCGTCCTCGTTCAACAATTCCCGTTCCGGCGCTGCCAAGCCAAGTTCAGCAAGGCGCTTCCGCAATCGTCCTCGCAGCGAGTTGACCCACTTCTCAGTTGCCGGATCAGGACGCCCGTTCGCCTTTTGAGCGCGAACCAATTCAGTGACGTGATGGCAAACCGTTTTCGCCAATGTTTTGGAAACGTCGCCGAGCCAAAGGACACGCTGCGACTGGTTAGCGTCACGCCACCGAATTTTGAAGCCGCGCCGCTCACCTTTCTGTTGGTGCAATGAAGCCATCGTATTCAACTCCCATTCGTTGATCCCATATTGAAAGAAGTACCGCGGCGGGCCAGTTATGGGGGACTGGTTTTCGGATGTACGGTCCTAGCCGCGGCGTTGGTAAGTGTATTCATCCACATTGAGCTAGTCGAGCTTAGTCCGACTGGATTCGGGGGTGAGGGCGGTTGTACGTTTACCGCGTTCACCAATAGTTGAACATCATTTCATTGCCACGGTGATTCGCTACACCGTATCAATCCCGTGTCTTTCATCCGTGCCATTGCTTCGTTTTTGATACACACACGCCCTATAAATAGGGGCGTGTGTATCAATCACTTAGCGGAGCTACGGGGCCGGATCATTGCCACAGTCGTATCTAAAACAGTCGACCTTCTGGGACTTGTTCTTTGGATTCGGCTGCTGCATGACGTCCAGTTCTCCGGCAAGCCGAAAAAGTGCGCGATTGACTCGAGTTGGGCCGAATGGTGACTTGCGAGTGATCGTCGCGCGGCACATCCAGTCGCCAGAATCGCGGAGGATGTTTCGCACCACGTTGTCCGCTTCCTTGTCGGCCTGCTCTTGCTTCTCATTTTGGCGTCCTTTCGCTCGTTTCAGCTCCGGCTCAGTGCTGCTTTCGCTCCAAAGCGGAAACTCAAAACGAAGGGACGTTGGGTCAATCGGTGGGAACGATCGGCACGCAGCATCCAACACGGCCAACTCGTCGTCTTGGTGCTCACGGATAATCATGTGGGTGTCGGCCGCTCGGCTGATTGACCCGGCACCACTGCCCACATCCGTGACCCGCTTGTCGGCTTGGCTTCCCTTGCTGCTGTGATGGTTCAGCACAAACGCTGCTCCCGTCTTTCTCGCCAGATCGTCGATCGTGTTGTACAGCCCGGTCATCGCCGCGTTGTCGTTCTCACTCAACCCCGTTGGAATGAACCGATAAAACGCATCCAATGCGACCATCACGACGCCTTGATCGGCCAATCCCTCCAACGGATCGTAAAGCTCATTTAGGCCCGCGAGATTCCCCCGTAACGGCAGCACAACCACGTTGTCGCGTAAGATGTCATCCTTGACCATCATCGCGTTTGCGACAGACTTGATGCGACTGCTGAGCGTCCCCGGTTGTAGCTCGTTGTCGATCAATGCGACACGCCCCTGAGCCGTCGCACGTCCCAGCCAGTCACGACCATCGGCAATTGATAGTGCCAGGCCAAGTATCATCCAGCTTTTGCCCTGCTTCGTGCTACCGATGACGTTGACTGTCTCTCCGCGCCGGAACAAGCCGTCAACAATCGGCTCGGCGAGCGTGGGGTGTGTTTCAATGAAGTCGAGTGCCGATTGAAAACGTAGCGGAGCGATTTGCCTTTCGACTTCTGCTTCCAGGTCCGGCGGTGTTTTTTCTACAGTCACACTCACGCCACCGTCCTCCCGTACCCCATCGCCCGCACAGCCTTAGCGGCTTCACGTCGGTCGCCACCGTGATTCAGTGCGGCGTATGCCGCGAACTTCCCCCAAATCCGATGCCCACCAACATCTGGCGCGAGTGGCCCCGCGGAAACCGAGAAAACGGTCAGCACTTCGCATCCGCTTCCAGCCACCACAACTTTCGCCGAAGTGCCAAATCGTTTCCCAGCCCTTGTCCACGAAGCGCCATCGCCGGTACGCCAACCGTGCGGCTCCAAAATCGCAGTCCAGTCACCCCGGATGTCAAAGTCACCCCAGGGCGTTGAAGCGTCTACGTCGGCGGAGCGAATCACCGGCGAACACCGTCGGGCGTACTGGGCAATAACGTCCCTTCGCGTTCGTTGGTCGAGTTCTCGTGCCGCCGCAAACATCGCGCGACGTTCGTCAGGGGTGAATCGAGGCAGCGAAGGCAACGGCTCGCCCATGACCTGGACGTAGGGCTTGCCGCTGCTGTGAACCTCCCGCGGTGATCCGACGGCAACCACATAGCCGCCTTCCCCTTTCGTTTCAACGACCGTCCCGGAGCCGTCGGCGGTCTTGGCGATTTTCTGGCTGTGTCCGATGACCTCACAGCGGTAGGGAACGTGAAACCCGCCACCACCGGTTGCGACAACCGTCAGCCGTCCGCGAACTGAAGGCGGGATTTGGTCCAGCCAGTAGGCAATGGATTCGTCCGCATTCAGATCGAAATCGAACACCTCGACGCCCCCGCTGACGACACCACACACCAGCCCGATGCCGACCGGATGCTGCGTCCAGTGCCACATTTCGGCCGCTGTAGCCAGTCGGTATTGATATGGTTTCCAGGTTCCCGACTTGCCCGGTGGCCCTAGAAGCAAGTTCGCAGCAGGTGCTTTGGACCCGCCCAAGGCCAAGGGAATGACCGAGATCCCCGCCCTCACGAAATCGAACATGGTTTCGCGTAGTTCAATATTCGCGATTGCGAATCCGTTGACAGGCTTATTCATGACGCTGCACCTCCTCGTCGCGGCGCTGACGCAGATCAGCTATCGCTTCATCTGGGTCGAACAACCTTCGATTATTGAGAAGCAGGCTTCGGACTGATCCGTTCGCGACGAGCCGGTCCAGCGTTGGAACCGAAATGCTGAGCAATTCCGCCATTCGTTGTCGATCGACCAATCGTGGTTCATTGGCTCGCTCCAGCAGCGGGAGCAATTGCTCGATCACAATTGCGGCCGTCTTTGCGGCGTGAGCGTCCAGGTCTTCTTGAGAGACTAGGAACGCGGGTGTCGGCGTACTACCCATCGGTCCGCTCCCGATGTTTTGCCCGGGCGTCGATCGCTGCGAGTTCATGCCGAACGCGGGCCATTGCCTGCCGGTCATACAAACGCACGTGCCCGGCATATGCGGTTGGATGAATGTCGGGTCTGGTAGCGAGCACATGCCGTACTCGCTGGGAAGACGCTCCCAGTAACCGAGCCATTCGCCCGGATGTCAGCAACTGAGGACTGTGGTTTGTCATTTCACTCATTTAGGCCGGCGGAACGAAGGTGTCCGTCAGTAAGCGAAACGTGCGCTAACAAAAGAGCGAATACCGCAAAAACCATGGTGAATCGCTGTGTTTCCGTGCGCTAGCGCGTGCGCACGCGCCGGGTCAGAGCACCTTCCTACGAGAGAATCCCTCCGAACGCTGATCAGTCTCCTGTTCCCGAATTAGCGTTTCCAATTCGCCCGCCTTTAGTTTTTCGAGAGCGTCATCTAGCTCTCCCAGCCCGTCATGCAAAACGTGGGCCTGCTGCGTATCGCTCCCCTTGCCACAGGTTGTCATGTAGTCAGTCCAGGCTTCGCACAGGCTTCGGGCATTGGGGGAGCAACCAACCAATCTCGCAAGTTCATTCTTTGACTTGATGGGAGAGTCTGACCTTTGCCGCTGCGCAAGATATCCAAACGCGTCACGTTTGATTGCCTCTGGATTCATGCGTTTCGACTTCGCATTTTTTGGCCCTGGCTCAAGATTCTCGGGATTGCTTCCACCATCGTTTGCCGGGGCATGAAGCGTAGAAGCAGGGCCGTCCGGAAGCCATTTCTTTTCCCATTGCCCCAAATAGTCCGAAATTATCATTCGGTCTGTTTCTGAAAGTATGGAGTCTTCTTCGTTTAACTCGTAGACCGCGACTAACCTGGAAATCTTTCCGAAGTGTATATCGTCATCGGCAAATCTGAATGAATTGCCGCGTTCGCCGACAAGCACGCAGGCCCACGCCGCGACTTGACATTCATTCTGAATTGGGTCCTCTGCCCGAAAACAGTTATTAAATGCTTCTCTGCTAAGACGCCAAATGTGCTGCCGGGCATCGGCCTGTAGGAACAATTGAACGCATCGGTCGTGTAGGGTTTCCGTTAATAGTTCTCGGATCATCAGGCTGCCTCCCAACAATAACACTCCAATTTCGTCGAATCGCTTAGACGGCAGAATACCGGCAGCCTGCAGACTTTGATAGACTCTGGGCCGCAATCGACACCACCTACATTCGAATGACCAATGCCAAAACTGTGCGATTACTTCAAAACCGCGGAAGCAGCCGAAATTTTGGGTGTCAGCCAAAATACGCTTCGCAAATGGGCTCAAGATGGACGCATTCCAATGCGTCGGAATCCTGCCAATGGATACCGACTGTTTCGACGCGATGACTTGGATGCGTTCTTGAATGAAGTCGCCAAGCCAGTCCGCCAATCCAAGAAGTAGAGCCAAGTAAAACGCGAAAAGACGCAAGGAGAAGCGAATTGATCACCGGTGAAGTTAAGAGCCAGATCGACAAAATCTGGGATGCGTTTTGGGCGGGCGGGATTGCCAATCCGTTGGAAGTGATTGAGCAGATCACGTATTTGCTGTTCATCAAGCGACTCGACGACCTGCACACGCTGGAGGAAAACAAGGCCAACCGGACCAAGAAGCCGATGGCGCGGCGGATCTTCCCCGAAGGCAAGGACGAAAAGAAACGGCCCTACGAGGATCTCCGCTGGTCGCGGTTCAAGCACTTCGAGTCGGCCGAGATGTTCACCGTTCTGGGCGAACACGTTTTTCCGTTCCTGCGGACGCTGGGCGGCGACGGATCGACCTACGCGCACCATATGCGCGACGCCCGATTCACGATCCCGACGCCGGCGCTGTTGACCAAGGTCGTCGACATGATCGATCAGGTGCCGATGGCGGATCGGGACACCAAGGGCGACCTTTATGAGCACATGCTCAGCAAGATCGCCACAGCGGGCCAGAACGGCCAATTCCGGACGCCCAGGCACATTATTCAGTTGATGGTCGAATTGACCGCGCCGAAGCCCAAGGACGTGATCTGCGACCCTGCCTGCGGCACGGGCGGATTCTTGGTCGCCGCGGGCGAGTACATGCGCCTAAAACATCCCGAAGTGTTGCGGGATGCGAAGCTGAAGAAACACTTCCACGGCGAGATGTTCCACGGGTTCGACTTCGACAGCACGATGCTGCGGATCGGCAGCATGAACATGCTGTTGCACGGCGTCGAAAACCCCAGCATCGTCTACCGCGATTCACTGGCCCAGGAACACGGCGCGGAGGAAGAAAAGTATTCGCTGGTGCTGGCCAACCCTCCGTTCGCCGGATCGTTGGATTACGAATCCTGCGCCAAGGACCTGCTGCAGATCGTCAAGACGAAGAAGACCGAGCTGCTGTTCCTGGCGTTGTTCCTGCGGCTGATGAAGCCGGGTGGCCGCGCGGCGATCATCGTGCCTGACGGCGTGCTGTTCGGTTCGTCCAACGCCCACAAGACGCTACGGAAGATCCTGGTCGAGGATCAAAAGCTCGACGGGATCATCTCGATGCCGGGCGGCGTGTTCAAGCCCTACGCCGGAGTCTCAACGGCCATCCTGTTGTTCACCAAGACCAATTCGGGCGGCACCGAGCACGTTTGGTTTTACGACATGCAAGCCGACGGAAAGTCGCTGGACGACAAGCGAACCGAGTTGTTACCGCCGGAGAAACAGGGCCCCACGCCGAAGGCCAAGCTGACCACCGACGAGCACGCCAAGAACAACCTTCCAGACATTTTGAAGCGTTGGCAGCAGCGGGACGGCAAGGAGCGAAAGAACGAGCGGACGGCCCAGAGCTTTTGCGTGCCGAAGGCCGACATCGCGGAGCAAGGTTACGACCTCTCGATCAACCGCTACAAGGAAGTCGTCTACGAAGAAGTCGAGCATCGCCCGCCGCAAAAGATTCTGGATGAGTTGGAAGGCATCGAGAAGGAGATCATGCAGGGCATGGATAAACTGCGAGGGATGCTTTCGTGATAGCCGCAAAATGGAATCGCGTTCCTTTGCCTGACGCATACGTCTTTCAGGAAGGCCCCGGCGTCAGGAAATGGCAGTTTACGAGTGATGGCATCAAGCTCTTGAATGTCGCGAATATTGAGAAAAGCGGGCACCTAAACCTCAACAAGACCGACCGTCACTTGGCGACTGAGGAAGTTGAGAACCGTTACAAGCACTTTCTCCTCGATGACGGCGATCTCGTGATTGCGAGTTCCGGAATATCGTTCGACGCTGATGGATTACTCCGTACGCGCGGCGCCTTTGTATCGGCGGAGCATTTACCGCTCTGTTTGAATACAAGCACAATTCGTTTCAAGGCCAAAGAAGATGTGTCGGATTTGTCATTTCTTCGCCACTGGATCAACGGCTACGAGTTTCGACAACAAATAACGCAGCGCGTGACTGGGTCTGCACAACAAAACTTCGGTCCAACTCACCTCAAGAGTTTGAAAATATCGCTCCCGCCCCTTTCCGAGCAGAAGCGGATTGCGGAGATCTTGGATCGGGCGGAGGCGTTGCGCTCTCAACGTCGCGCCGCCCTCGCCCTCCTCGACGAACTCACCCAATCCATCTTCCTCGACATGTTCGGCGATCCGAAGGTGAACCCACGTGGCTGGAGGTGCCTTCCGTTCTCCGAACTGTTTCGAGAGAAGCCCAATTATGGCACTATGATTCCTGGCGTAGGAGAGCGAAAGAGATGGCTTTGTATGAGAGTTGCCAACATTCAAAACTGGCATATTGACCTTTCAGATCAAAAGTTTGTTGACTTGCCGAGCAACATGATTTCCCGCCACTGTGTCGAGCCCGGAGATATTCTGCTTGCGCGAGCGATCGCGACGCGTGAACAGCTTGGAAAGGCAATCGTCGTTCCGAATGGTACTCAAGACTGGGCATTCGACTCGCATTTAATGCGACTTCGATTTGATCAAGAAAAGGTTTTGCCGTCATTTGTACGGCATACGTTAATGACCAATGGCGGCCGATCACTTTTTCTGCGAGTTACAAGGAGATCTGCAGTCCAGTTCAACATCAACACAAAAGAGATTGCAAAATTATCGATTCCAGTGCCGCCAATCGAGCAACAACTGAAATTTCAAAAACGCCTCACCGGACTCACTGAATTGAAACAATGTCTCCAAGAGTCCCTGGATACGATTGGTTCATTGCTCTCGTCTCTTCAACAACGCGCGTTCCGAGGCGAACTGTGATGGTTGAGGGTATAGGATGAGCAACTTTGAATTTCTATCTGCCGAGTGGAAAGACCTGCATGAAGCGGCGGCGAAAGCCGAGCAGACGGCGATCCCCGATCCCCGCACGTCCTGCTTCTACGCTCGCCGCGCTCTCGAATTGGCGGTCGCCTGGGCCTACAAATTTGACCGCGCACTCAAACTGCCCTACCAGGACAACATCTCGGCGCTGATCCACGAGCCGACCTTCAAGCAAACCGCCGGCGAAGCGGTCTTTGCCAAGGCCAAGGTGATCATCACCCTCGGCAACCGAGCCGTTCACAGCCACCGGGCGATCCCCGAAGCGGATTCCCGGCAAGCGGTCAAGGAACTGTTCCATTTCTGCTACTGGTTCGCTCGCCTCTACGCCCGCCGACATCGCCCCGACACCAGCCTGACCTTTGACGACCAGTCGCTTCCAGCAACGACCCCGATCCCCAAGCAGACCCTCGATCAACTCAAACGACTCGAATCTCAGCTTGCCGAGAAGGACGAAAAGCTGTCGGTCGTGCTCGCTGACAAGGACAAGCTGAGCGAGGAACTCAAGCGGCTTCGCAAAGAAGTCACCGAGGCCAAGAAGGCGGCTGCCAAGGTTCCCGACGATCACGATTACTCGGAAGCCGAAACCCGCGACTTTTACATCGACCTGCTGCTGAAAGATCATGCCGGTTGGCCCCTGGACCAGAAACGCGACCGCGAGTTCCCCATCACCGGAATGCCGAATGAGTCGGGCGACGGCGTCGTCGATTACGTCCTGTGGGGTGACGACGGCAAGCCACTCGGTCTGGTCGAAGCCAAAAGGACACGCCGCGACCCGAAGGTCGGTGAGCAACAAGCGAAACTCTACGCCGATGCCCTGGAGGCGATGTACGACCAGCGGCCGATCATCTTCATGTCCAACGGCTACGAACACTGGATTTGGGACGACGCGATGTACGCGCCCCGCCGCGTTCAGGGTTTCTACAAGAAGCCGGAACTGGAACTGCTGATCCAACGCCGGCAGACTCGTCGCCCGCTGGCCGACGCCACGATCAACGACACCATCGTCGAACGCTACTATCAAACGCGAGCCATCCGCCGCATCGGGGAATCCTTCGAAACGGACAACGAGCGGAAATCGCTGCTGGTCATGGCGACAGGATCGGGAAAAACGCGCACAGTGATCGCCCTGTGTGACTTGCTGATCCGCTGCAACTGGGCCAAGAGAGTCCTGTTCCTGGCCGATCGCGTTGCCCTGGTGAATCAAGCCACCAACGCCTTCAAAAAGTTTCTTCCCGACTCCTCGCCGGTGAATCTGGTCACGGAGAAGGAAGCCGAGGGGCGCGTCTTCGTTTCGACCTACCCGACGATGATGGGCTTGATCGACGAAGCCAAAGACGGCCAGCGACGGTTCGGCGTCGGACATTTCGACCTGGTGGTCATCGACGAGGCCCACCGCAGCGTCTACCAGAAGTACGGCGCGATCTTCGACTACTTCGATTCGCTGCTGGTCGGATTGACCGCCACGCCGAAGGACGAGATCGACAAGAACACGTACACCTTGTTCGACTTGGAAAACGGCGTTCCGACCGACGCCTACGACCTGGACGAAGCGGTCGCGGACAAGTTCCTGGTGCCGCCCAGGGCGGTGTCGGTGCCGCTGAAGTTTGAACGCGAGGGCATCAAGTACGAAGATCTGTCCGAAGATGAGAAAGACGAATGGGATGCCAAAGAGTGGGACGACGAGGGCAACATCCCGGAAAAGGTCGAATCCGCCGCGGTCAACAAATGGCTGTTTAACATCGACACGGTCGACAAGGTTCTGAAACACCTGATGGAGCGGGGCCAGTACGTCGAAGGGGGCGACACGCTGGGAAAAACGATCATCTTCGCCAAGAACCAGGACCACGCCGACTTCATCCAAAAACGCTTCGACGCGAACTACCCGAACTTCAAGGGCGAGTTCGCGCGGACGATCACGTTCAAGACCGAATACGCCCAGTCCCTGATCGACAGTTTTTCGAACAAGGCCAAGCTGCCCCAGATCGCTATCTCGGTCGACATGCTGGACACCGGGATCGACGTGCCCGAGGTTGTCAATCTGGTGTTCTTCAAGCTCGTCCGGTCCAAGACGAAGTTCTGGCAAATGGTCGGCCGCGGCACCCGGTTGTGCCCAGATCTGTTCGGCCCCGACCAGCACAAAGAGTTTTTCTACATCTTCGACTACTGCCAGAACCTCGAATACTTCAGCCAGAACCCCGACAAGTCGGAAGGTTCGCTCAGCGAGTCCCTGTCAGCCAAGCTGTTCAAACGCCGACTGGAGATGGTGGGCACGCTGGAAAAACGCAACCCACCCGCGGACGGCGAAGAAGCCGTCAAGGTCATCGAGTCGGCCGCCCCCTTCGACGTGGAGGTTGACCCCAAGTCGGAAGTCCAAGTCTCGCGCGTGACGAAGCGATTGCTCTACAAGCACGTGGCGTCGATGAACCTGGACAACTTCCTCGTTCGCGCCCACCGACGCAGCGTCGAGAAGTTCTCCAAGCCCGAAACCTGGGACAAGCTGGCGGAGGACGATTACCAAGAGCTTGCCGAAGAGGTCGCCGGCCTACCAACCCAGATGGAGCGAGAATCGGAAGAAGCCAAACGATTCGACCTTCTGCTGCTCAATCTGCAATTGGCACTCCTGAAGTCCGAACCGGCGTTTGAGCGTCTCCGGGACAAAGTGATCGCCATTGCGGGCCTGTTGGAGGAGAAATCATCGATCCCGATGGTCGACAAGCAAATGACCTACATCCAGGACGTGCAAAAAGAAGAGTGGTGGACCGACGTCACGGTTCCCATGCTGGAAGTCATCCGCCGCCGGCTGCGGGATCTGGTGCAGTTCATCGAGAAGCAAAATCGCAAGCCGGTCTACTCGGACTTCGTGGACGAGATCGGCGAGGGCGATGAAATCGAGTTGGCCACCTTCTCCGGCGGCGACACCTTTGAGCGTTTCCGCAGCAAGGCCCAGGCGTTCCTCCGCGAGCACTACGACATCGAAGCGGTCCGTAAGCTCCGAACCAACGAACCGCTCACACAGAGCGATCTGGACGCCCTGGAGCGGATCCTGACCGACAACGAGATCGGCAACCCTGAATACATCGACCAAGCCAAGCAAGAGAGCGAGGGCTTCGGCGTCTTCGTCCGCTCCCTGGTCGGCCTGGACCGCGAGGTCGCCAAAAAGCTGTTCGGCGATTTCCTTGAAGGAACGAACTTCAACGCCAACCAGATCGAGTTCATCAACATGATCATCAACCAACTCGTCGACCACGGCATCGTCGACGTCTCCCTCCTCTACGAATCCCCGTTCACCGACATCGCCCCCCAAGGCCCCGACGCGATCTTCACCAGCGAACAAGTCGACCGGATCATGCAGTTGCTGGACGACATCCGAGCGACGGCCGTGGCGGCGTGACCGGCTCAACTAATGCCGCCTATGCTTGGTAGAGCCATCCCCTATCCACGGCGAATTTCCGAAGCTTCTTACCCTTTTTCTTGACTGCACTGCTCCCGTGCGGATTGAAGTCGACGAGAACATGTTCGGGGAATGGTTCAGGATCTTCGCTTACGGACAAATCCAGCGACTCACACTCGCCAACACTAATTCCGTACGCACCAGCGGATTCATGGCGAAGATCGATGGTGTAGTGTTGCCAAGCATCCTCAACTTCAATCTTGTCGCCGTCGTAAGTAGAAAGCTTACCCTCGTCTTTTGATGTCGGACAAAAAGCGTTTGAACCGACGCGTCCATCTTGGATAAAGCTCGGGTGAATCTGTCGAATCAAAATTGTCTCGGAGTTCATTCCTCATCACCTCCGAGGACTTCCTTCAGCAGCTTGGCAAGCTTCACCCAATCTTCCGGTTTTGTGAGATCGAACTCAGCTTCCGATTCTTCATCGGTGTCAATGTTTAACAAATGCCAGTTTGATCTTTGCTTGCCTAAGTCGATGTCAAGCGACGCTTCAAAGTCACCGCTTGTCCATTCCGCTTGGACGCCGCCTTCGGGAGTGGGGTAGAGGTACGGCGCCGGTAACTCGTCCGGATAGAAACTGTCGAAGACTTCCGCAAGCCAATCGAGATGTTCGCTCTTGGGGGCTCGCCCTTTTCCTTCAAGCCATCCGTTCTTGAGCAGCTTGAACTCCTCAAGTCTCGCCCCAACGTCCATTCGATCGAGCACGCTAATGTGTTCGACTGACTCCAACTTTACCAATCGGCCACTACGCCGGTCGTGCCTACCGACACCTTCAATGACGACTCGCGATCCCCGTTTGAAAGTATTGAACGCGTCCAAGACGGTATCCAGATGCTCTGGCTGAATGGGCGCGGGGATTCGAGTTCCGTCCATTAGCCGAAGATGGAATCGTTCTTTCTCTTGATCAGCTTCGTAAATGCGTCCTCGGATACGGACCTCCTCGGTGTAGCCTTGCGTGGATGAAGTTGCAAGCGTCAAGTAACGTCGCGTCGTTTTGTTTAACCGTGCTGGACGACTCGTATCCGGGAAATTGAGTTCAAGCGATTCGCTATCGCGAAGACTTCGACCGATCCGATCAAAGTAGGCGAGATGATTGTCATTCAACAATCCCGCAACTGATTGTTGCTTCTCAGCGCGATCAACTGCCTCGACAATCGAGGCTCTTGCCTTCTCGAAATACTCGCGATGATCCACCGGGAACAGCGAAGTAGCAGTGGTGGCAATTGCTAGCACAACCTTCGGTATGGCGCTGCCATCTTCAATCTCAGTGACTTTCAACGAAACTTCGTCCGCAAAGCCCTTTGGGATACGTTTGCGTTGTGGGTTGTCCCGCTTGTAGTGCCATTTCGCAACTTCAACGATCAACTCCTCCAGCACCGACAAGTCCTTCAACACCTCAAGCGGTATCGCGTGACCATCGAAACGGTCACCGACCAGTCTTGGGCTCAGGAAGTCAACGATTTCTGTCATCGGTTGAGAAGGAGGAGTGGAATTAGGGCTCGTGTTTCTTGTTGAATCGATCGCATCTCATTCTACCTAAAGACAGAAAGGCCGGATACGGCAGGCTCAGTTCCAGTAATACGCAACGAGTGCCTGATCAGTTTGCCTGCCCTGCGGCGCCAATATCCGCCCGACACTCCACCAGCCCTGTCTCGCCGGCTCGCTTTACGCTCCATGCGTCGACGAAGGTGACCACGGTGCAAACGGGATTCGACTTGCGGGCGGCGGAAACCTCCACGTGGCGTGGGATCGTCTATTGGGCAACCGTGCGAGCGCCGGTGACGTTCGGCGGCATGTGGCTGAACTTGGAGACGTTAGAAGCAAACTGGCGCCAGAAGCGAAGCAGGGCGGCGACAAGTGGTTGTTGCCATAAACGTGGCTGGCGGAATCACGGGAATACGGCCGGAGCCATGTTTACACCGACGAAGTGACGGGGCCGGTGATTGCGGCGTCCCGTGGATTCCTGGCTCCGGTCGCATCCGGACAACAAATGGACCATTGACGAGGTTCGCCGCAAGGAACGCCGTCAAGCAGCTAAGCGGCCCAAACGACGCCCGAACCGTCAACCGATCAGAAAGGTAGTCGCAAGATGCAGTTCACCGTACGCTCTCAAGTGGGTTGTTCTCTGATGACCGCCAGTGGAGAACATTGCTTGCATTGATAAACAACGCGGTTTTGTCGTCGAAGAGGTCCTAGCTACGCCGCTTAGTTCGTGGTCGGTAATTTGCTAAGCCGACCTATTTGTGGCTAAACCGTTTTTCCAAGCTTCTCAAGCAGTTTTTCAACCTTGTCGCGATCGAGCTTCGTCTTTGCGATGAACTGGCGAAGGGTCATGTCGGATTTTGAATTGTTGCAGGACCAACAGACAATCACCATATTGTCGTCCGTGGAGAGGCCTCCGCGACTAATTGGATAGATATGATCAATCTCTGCGTCATCGCCCAGTCCTTCACCGCAATACGGACAATCAAATGTAAATTGGAATTGGCCTTCCAATAGACTTTTCATCCGTAACGCCTGCTTGCGACGATTCCTGGCAAGAATCTTGTCAATTCGCTGAATCGCCTCTCCCTTATTGGCCGACTCAAGCCAGATTTTTTCAGAGAGTGCAAGTCCTTCTTGCAGGCGTGCAAGCTTCGCCTGGCGGTTGCCTAACGCTACCCAACCAAGAAGACCTAGAATCTTTTCTTCGTCTTTGGTGGGCGAATCTGGTGGATGCTGTAAGCTCGCCGAGAGGTGAAGTATCCGTTCATTTGCTTCCGGAGTTAGTTCAGTTCCAAATGGCACGAACTTCGCTCCCTCTAAGTCGGCCCACCATGCGGCAGTCGCCAGAGAAACTTCACGATCGACAAAAGCTCTCGCAACGATATTTCCAAGTTTCAAACTCAGAAAATACACCCGTGGCGGTCGGTATCGCGCAAATACCTGGCTTAGCACTCCAATTTGAGAAGAAGGTTCGTTTCCGTAAAATCTGGAGCGATTCCGCCTCCGGTACGCGTCGATACTATTTGAACTCCAGAATTTCTCGTTACTGGATAAATCCGCTTTTCGAATAGCCTCTATTTCCTGCGAGATTGGAGAATTATGGCGGCGGCATTGCTCAGACCACTCTCGCCAAATATTTAGTTTCTTTTCATAGGTCCATTTTCGAAAAGAGTTAATTTTCGCTGCTTCCAAATGCTTCGCAAGTTCACGTTCGACCTTTTCAATCTGCTTCTGGATTTTGGACGGCGGGAGCTTTGTAAGTTCCGAGAGTTCCGGAAGGTTTGGTGGTTTTGGCCCCTTTCGCTGGTAGGTGGGCCGACGCCTTGACTTGTGATAACGCATTAAATTCGCAACACCGTAAATTGACGCGAAATCTCTCTACGAATCGACTGGGCCGTGTAGCGATAGCCTTTCGCAACATCGCATGCACCGAATCGGCTGCCATTTTAGCCATGCTGGTGAGGCGGTGTGCGTCTGAACTTGGGGACGTTTTGAGCGAACCGGCGTCAGAAGCGAAGCAGGGCGGCGACAAGCGGCTGTTGCCCGAAACGTGGCTGGCAGAATCGCGGGTCACGCGTCAACGCAACTGATCTCGCTCCTCTTTCGACAACTTTCGCCAATCCCACGGGGCGACGTGACGCGGATCAGCCCACAAACCGCGTTCGGCTTCCCTGGCTTTGCATTCTGCGTTGGCTAATTCGGTATCGTCTAGAGCGTATTGCGTGTAATACCAAGCCAATCCAGCGGCGACGAGGAAGACACCGCGGACAATTGGATTTCCGAAGCGATGAACAACGGATTGACTGAAGCCGAAGCGTTGGTCTCGTGTTCGGCGTTTAACGCCATGTTTAAGCTGCATTCACGTCGAATGGGCACCCAAGCCGATGGTCAAAGTGGTTCGGTGGACCGAACCGATTTTTCCGACAGAGGGTGGGCAAAGTGGTTCGGTAGACCGAACCGATTGAGTTGTTCGGTGACCGAACAGTTTGAGTTCTTCGGTGACCGAACAGTTTGAGTTCTTCGGTGGGATCAGAGTTGTCCGGTGACCGGACAGGTGGTTTGTTACCTACAAGGGTTGAGAAGATGAGTGACGAGCGTCGGATCGCGGTGGTGAGTGAGGCATATCGATTGCAATCGGAGGGATTGGACGGTCGGGAGTTGTTTGAGTGTCGATTGTTGATGGAGGGTTGGTACTTTGAGTTTCGTCGTTTGGTGGACGAATCGGTATCGGAGATGGGTTTGGATGAGGAGATGGCATGAGAGGGAGTGGCGAAGGAGTTGGGGTGTGGTGGTAGGTGTATCGACCATCATGAAAAACAAACGTTTGTTCGTCCCGTGTGCTCTTCACGATCCACGCCCCCAGGCTATCTAGAATTTTCAGTCAGCAAGAATCAGCAGCGGGCTGTCCATATCTGGATGCGATGCATATCGGCCCGAAACCGGGCTTGGAGCTTTACCGGAATGCGTTTTGGTCGGTGCGGCGTGGACTTTTCTAGGTGCGGCGTGGACTGAGCGATCCGGAAACAGGTCTGTCCGCTAGGGCATCTTTCTCGCGCGTTGGGCGATCGCACAGCGTTCCTCTTGGCAAAGCCCATCCCACACCGCAAGCAATTTCGCCAGATTGCGAGTTCCGTTGCGTCACTTCAAGAACACAACTCTCGAGCAAAACTCACGAAAGGGACGGTCGGGTCGCCCTTCAGAATAGGCCTATCCCTTCCGCGTTGGTCAACTGGTTACCAGTTGGAGCCTCATTTCAGTTTTTGGGTCAAAAAACCCGAAAGACGCTGGGGCCCAAACCCGATCCATTCGCCGATAGCTGGGGTGACGATGGCACTAGTCACCCGAATGCGCGACACCCCGTCCAAACGCTCGGACCAGAAGTACCCCTCGGTGGTCCCTTCTGAAGCGGCCTGTGACCGTGAAAAGCGCCTCACGGTGCGGCGCTTTTCACCGTGGACCGTCATCCAACGCGGTTTTAGGATTGTGGACGCTGGCGCCGCTGACAATGCAGCGCGTCGATCGCGTCCGGCAACTCTCCCTCAAAAGGGACGAAAGGGACGGTACCAGGAAACTGCATCTACCTTCCACGCGGGTCAACCTGAGTCCCGATGGAGCCTCCCTTCCCTCGGCGGTAAAGAAACCCGAACTCCGGCTGGGGCCCCTGACCCGAATCCGATCGACGATCGTTCCGACGCTACAGGATCCCGAAGCAAGCCGCCGGACGACGGGCGACGAAAGACTTAGTCATTCAAGCGCGCAACGGGCGAGATCTTGCTTGTTGATCCTCCGCTCGCGCAAACTTCCTACGCTGGTGATTGCGGCCGCAGATGGAGATTGCCCCGTGAATCCCCGGGCAAGGCCAAGCGGCACTTCACTTGATGCAGGAACGACATACCGCACTGCCAGTTTGGCAGTCGCCTGTGTCGATTTGATCGGCTTGATCCCGTCCGAGCACAACGATCCGCGTTATTTGCACGCCTTCCATAGTGAAGTGCCCCCTTTGGGTAGGCAATCGACTGGTTCACGCCTGCACCGCCCCTTGGGAGCCACATTCGTTCTCCTTGCGACATTGGCCCCGCTGATCCTCCCGCCGTTCGGGGAGGCCGCAGCGGTCTTGGGCTCAGCTCGATTGCACGACGTGGATCGCGGACTTCGCGTCCCCGGGCCGGGGACCGTTACGTCGTCGCCTCGCAGTCCACAACGCCCTTTGCGAAGTCCAGCACATCACGGAGCGCCGACTCGTCAAGCTCCATGCACGTGGCCACCAACTCGGCTAAAATCGACTCCTTGTTACCACCCGCGTTACCACCGAGCGTTTGACATGCAGTTTTTCCCGGCGTATCCCGCAGTTGTTCAGCCCCTGCCGGGGGAGCTTTTTAGTTCAGACGCAACTTTTCCTTGCGTCTGACCTGATTTTTTGAAGGCATTCCGCACTTTTTATGAGTTGCGTTGAGGGCCATCTTGACGCCACAGAATTGTCGTGATGTCCGGCTAGCGGCTGCCCTACCTGGCGGTTTGGCAAGCTGACGTTCTCTGACTTCCAACTTCGGTTACAATTCAGGGCATGCCCACTACAGACACGAGCAATCGAATCACCGACCCACGCGACGACGAAGATTCGTGGCGGGAATGGTACCGGTTGACACCGCTGGAACGCTGGCGCGAGTCGACGAAACTATGGCAGTTTTACTTGCAGGTAGGTGGCTCGCTTGATCCCGAACCCGATCCACAAAGTCCTTTCGACGCTTTCCTCCCACGAGGTAAAGCACCTGCTTATGGGCGGTCAAGCATGCGTGTTCTACGGCGCAGCCGAGTTTAGCCGCGATTGCGATATCGTCGTTTTGGCGGAACCCTCCAATTTTGATCGCCTCTCTGCGGCTCTCGATGAGCTGCTGGCAGACTGCATTGCGGTCCCGCCAAAGGACTGGAAGTATCTTGATCGAGGCCACGCCATCCACTTTCGTTGCAAGCACCCTGATGCTTTAGACATTCGCTTGGACGTGATGACCAAAATGCGAGGTTGTGATGCGTTCGCTGAATTGTGGGATCGGCGAACGACCCTGGAAGATGCGGACGGAACCGTGTTTCAGCTGCTCGGGATCGAAGATTTGATTCGAGCCAAGAAGACACAGCGAGACAAAGACTGGCCGATGATTCAGCGCCTCGTCGACGCTCACTATGAAGAATTTCGCGAGGCGCCCAACGAGGATCGCGTTCGGTTTTGGTTGCGAGAGTCTCGAACACCGGAAGTTCTTATTCGCGTGGGTGCAGAGAACTTTGAAATCATTCAGCAAGAAGCAAAACAACGCCCACTTCTGGCAGAAGCAATGGCTGCGAGTAAAACTGCAATACGACAAGAACTTGAGAAAGAGCAGGCTCGCGAAAAAGAAGCAGATCAGGCTTACTGGAATCCACTCAAGCGAGAACTCGAACAGCTCCGTCGTGAGCGAAACCGCAAGACTGATCCCTGACTAGAATGCGTTCGCCCCGGGTTTTTCGATAAAAACGGTGGCGGACGGACACAAAAAAAGTTGCGTTGGGCGTCGTTTCGGGGAGCTTTTTGAAAAACTACGGAACGAAGTACCGTCCAGTTAACGCCTGCGGCCTGAATCGGCCCGCGGGCGTTTCTCGTTTCGACCCCAATTTTCGCGGCGTCACGCCACTTCTCTCCGGCCACCCACCTCTCGCGCGTCCGCGATGATGCATCTCTTAGACAAGCGTGAAACCGAAGATCGCGCTCGAATCCCCGCCGAGACCGCCAAAACATCTCACTCTCTCTGTATCACACGCCCAACCAGGTTAACGCCCGATCTCTCTTCGATGCACCGGGCCAACCTGTTCGCCGGTGCTCACGCAAACCTCTCCCCAACTCAGCCGAGAGACTCGCGAGAGACCCCACGAGATTCCACGATCACCGCTCCGTCGTGAAGACATTTGGAGATAAACCTTGGCAAGTGAGAGATCATTGAGAGAGGCGATTCTGGCCTGCATCGCGATTCTCTGGGGTCGAACCACCTGGTTCGTCACGGTGTCTTGGCCGGCATGAGAATTACATCGATTCAACCTGAACTGATTCGGGAGATTTCATTCCTGAATGCTGGCCGAGGGCCGGGCGGTTTCTACCGAGATTCGCTGCCGGTGCACCGTGGGTTTGTGGATGCGCTACCGGAGGGAATGTCAGCGATCATCGCCACTGCTGATCTGCAAGGACGTGAGACATTCGAATCGGCTGGCGGCAAACAACTTCGGCTTCTCGGTGAAGTTTTGCCGGCGATCCTTTGCGATGAGATTCTTCCAAATTTAGGCCTCGCCGACGGGAGGATTGGCGTGCTTCTGGCAGGCGACTTCTACACGGTTCCCGCACTCGACAAGCGTGGCGGATCCGGTGATGTAACTCCCGTATGGCGAGCGTTTGCCGACGAGTTCGGTTGGATCGTCGGCGTCGCCGGCAACCACGATCTGTTCGGTGACGCAGCAACTCGTCCGAGATTTACCGACCCAATTCACTTTCTCGACAACGATACCGTCACCGTTGATGAACTGCCGATCGCCGGGCTGAGCGGCATCCCTGGCAATCCAAGACGCCCATGGCGTCGCACAGAAGATGACTTTGTCGAAGCACTTAAACAGCTGCTCTGCGACTCGCCGGCGATTGTGGTAATGCATGATGGACCGGATGTACCTGACTTCGGTTTCCGCGGTTCGCCTAGAATGCGAGAATCGATTGAAAGTTCAGAGCCAACATTGATCGTTCGCGGGCACGCGCATTGGAAGGAACCTCTCGCAACTCTTTCGAACGGCACACAAGTGCTCAACGTCGACGCAAGAGTCGTGATTCTCACAAGTAAAACATCATGAAAGTCTATCTTGACGATGAAAGAGAAACGCCGGAAGGTTGGACTCGGGTTTATTGGCCGGATGACGCAATCGAACTATTGCGAACAGGTCAGGTGACCGAGATCAGCCTCGACCACGATCTGGGAGACGACAACCGCGGCACCGGCTACGACGTGGTCAAATGGATCGAAGAGCAAGTTGCGACGAACCATTTCGTACCGCCCAAGATCAAGGTTCATTCGGCCAACATTTCTGCTCGCCAAAAAATGGAACTGGGGATTGCGTCGATCCATCGTCTGGCTTGTCGCTAGAATTGGTGATTGACATACGAAGCCAGGCTGAGTGCGAACGGCGAGAAGTGGCTGAGTCGGCAGGAAAACGGAATGAATGAAAGCCTAAATGAACTTCGAACTATCACTATTCACGCCCTCTGGCGTGGGTTTGCATCTCCACCGACGACATCGAATCGGCTCCTGATTTCAAGGGACTCACAAAAGGGCTTCGTCGCACAGGACGAAATCAATGAAGAGTATTTCACGATCAGCGGTGCTATCGTTCAGGATCTTCTAGAGTCGTTATTAGTCGACTGTGAGGAACCTGATGCAAAGATGCTTGGCCGCTCAGACGAAGAGGTCCAGTGGCACTTCGGCGGCTGCACCACTGACGACTATCCTCAAGTGCGGGTTGAAATCTGTTTCGAGAACGAGCAGATCGTTTTAGAAACAACTTCAAACCACGTTCATCTTCTTCCCTGGACCATCCACGCTGCTGACGAGGTCGAATCGTTCAATCCCGCGATCAGCAAATCACTTGCTCTGATGATGCCATCGAAGTTTCTGTTTCGCGAACGCTTGCTCACTGGTGAAAATATGTGGGAAGCAGAATCCGAAATGAGAGCCGCAATACGTAGGCAGAATGAAGAGGAGACTCCGTCAGCTGGAGAACTCTCGTACGAGGAGAGTCGGGCGAAAGTGGATGATTTGCTGCAAGACTTGCTTGATAAGATGAGCAACGGAGAAGAGGTTGAATTTCAGGGCAGCAGTCGCGAGTACACAGCGAATCAGTTGAGGCGATTGTCACTGGATGAACTAAATCAACTGCGTGCTGACGGATTCGATCTTTCGACGAGTGACGAAACCGGGCAGACTGCATTGATGCTGTCTGCATTCCCACCGTTCCATGTCGAGCAGTTCGAAAAGCTGGTCGCCGCCGGTGCGGATGTGAATGCGAAACGCACCGATGGGCTAACGGGGCTCATGCTCGCGGCAGCTGGCCACATGGTGGATGGCGTCGCTCACTGGATTGCAGCAGGTGCTGATGTAAATCTTCGTGGCCCCGACGGTTGCACCGCCTTGATGCTCGGGGCGCGATGCCGACCCATCGTTGCCGCATTGTTGGACGCGGGAGCAGAAGCGGGACTAGTCGATAGCGATGGCGATTCTGCCATAGATTACGCAATTCAGGATATTTCGATTTTGCGAGCAAAGAGTCGCCTTGATGCTCTAGAACTCCTGATCCAGCGAGTGAGCAGCAAACATCCAGAAATGGTCGAACACAGTCTCGAGAATGCACGAAAGATGGCGAGAAAAGTTCGTGTGGAGACGAGCATACTTTATTCGCTGAATCGGCAGCCCATGTCAAAAAACGTTGCTGACGCAAGAATGAAAGTGGGGGATCGACCGAGTGAACATTATCTCAAAGACCTTGCCGATTGCATTGACCTGGAGATCACTGAAATCGAATTAGCTGATCGGATCGTCGCAATCATTGAAAATGGACTCGAAACGAAGAATGAATAGCCCTCCTGGCGGTCGACGCGTGTCTTAAGAAATGAAGATTTGGACGCTTCGATGAACGCAATCATCGAGAAACAAGCGGACAGCGTCTGATGGCCAATCGAATCAACGTCTTGTTCGTTTGCAGCAAGAATCAGTGGCGAAGTCCGACGGCCGAAGCAGTCTATCGTGACGATCCGCGAGTGTCGGTTCGATCTCGAGGTACAGCAAAGTCCGCGAGGCAGACGATTCACGCTGCCGATCTTGCTTGGGCGGATTTAGTTTTGGTGATGGAGGACAAACATCGTCATCGTTTGCTCGCAGACTTCCCGGGCGATACCAAGTATCTGCCCATCCAAGTCTTGCATATTCCCGACGACTACCAGTTCATGGACCCTGAGTTGGTAGAATTGATCCGTTTCTCTGCCGAGCCATTCATTGAAGCGGCAGCTACGAAGGCTTGAACACAACCAACGTGTGGTCTTCTCCATCAAGCTCATCATTGATGATCGAACTGATTGTATCCCAATCACCACCAGCCAAACCGGCACCGAGCATCGGGTATCCGATTCGTTTACCCTTGAAGTCGGATCTGATCTTGCCAAACACCTCTCGGATCGCGTCGTAGTCGGCTTTTACGCCGGCACCACGGTAGTTGAACTGCGTGTATGCGTTTACGACGGTGAGTTGATGATCGTCGATCGATACTTCGGCTGATGAAAACGAGCCTAATTTCTCACGGTTCCCTTTCTCGGTTGCCAAATCTGCTTCATACGCGGCTGGGAATTGGTCGCGGATTGCCTTTGCGATGCCTGCCCCCATCGTGCAAAAACAATTGCATCCGTGAATGATCACGTCGAAATGGCCCTTTCCAGCAAGTTCCAGTAGGTCACCTTCGATCTTGTTCACAATTCCACACTCCTTATGGCATGATCAGACACAGCTTTCACGATGGCTTGGGAATCACAGCCGTAAAAGTCGGCACCTCCAAACGGATTCAGCTCGAGTAGACGGCATTTATCGTCCACCTCGCAAATGTCCAGGACGTAGACCGGCGATGGCGGTTCCATGGAGCATGCGATCTCCGCGGCCAATTCGCGAGCCCTTGAGTTCTCGCTTGCTGCCGATGGACTTCGTGTTTCCGCGTTATAGCCGCTGCCAGCAATCACTTGTCTATCAGCGACAACAAAACGCCACTCGCGTCCAACGTTGGCGACCGGTGCGACAATGACGGGAAGCGTTTCGTCTTCGTAGTAAAACCCATGGTCGAGTGCCTTGAGGGAAATCGAATCTATATCGAGCACGCGACCACTGAATGGTTTCAGTGGGCTGTCTGGTCGAACGAAAACACGATCATTGCAGCCAATCGAGCTTGCGACGTCGGCAGCATTGGCGACTAAATCATTCGCCGGCACACACCGCCAGTCGCGATGCAGCAACCACTTGCGTGCTCTCGGATACCAAGCTGTGCAGCAAAAGTCGTTCACTGGACAAAATGAGCCGGGAGACCAATTCGCCTTCATCTCAATGACAGCCGCATTGCCGAGTGACCCATGGAAAACAACCGGTGTCTGCGCATCGAACTTGGGTGGTTCGTCCAGCCACCAATCATCCCGTGACTCAACGATGCGATGCCCAGCATCATTGATCGCCCGCCGCAGCCTTGAGTGGGAAATAGGGAACACTTCGGATTCAAGAATCCAGACTATCGATGTCACAGTTAGTCTCGCCACGGAACGAATACTTCAGAAGAACCCAAAACGCCCGCGACGGATCTCTCCGCCGCGAGCGTTGTGCAATGCTACCCAATTGTCGCCGATCTAGCCGACCACGCGTGTCACCACGCCCGATCCGACGGTCCTACCGCCTTCTCGGATGGCGAAGCGGTCACCGTCAGCGACCGCGATCGGTTGCTTCAGCGTGACTTTCAACTGCACGCCGTCGCCGGGCATCGCCATGTCGACTCCGCCCATCACGTTTGCGCTGCCGGTCACATTTGTGGTTCGGAAGAAGAACTGAGGGGCATAGCCGTCAAAGAACGGCGTGTGCCGTCCTCCTTCCTCTTTCTTCAACACGTACACTTCGGCCTCGAATTCGTGATGCGGTGTCAATGTTCCCGCCTTCGCCAAAACTTGACCTTTGGTGATCTCGTTGTGAGCCGTCTTGCGAAGCAACACACCAACGTTGTCACCAGCATTTCCGACCTCCAAGACTTCGCCGAACGATTCCACTTGCGTGATCACGTCCGTCGCGGTCGCGGATTTCAGTCCGAGGATCTCGACGCTGTCACCGGCGCGAACCATTCCCTGCTCGATCTTACCAGTCACGACGGTGCCGCGGCCAGCAATCGAGTAGACGTTCTCAATTGGCATCAAGAACGGCTTGTCGAAAAGACGAACGGGATCGGGAATCCATCGGTCCAGAGCATCCAGCAACTGCTCAATGCACTCGATTGCCTTCGGATTCGTGGGGTCGTCATGAGCTTGCTTGGCCGAACCACGAATGACCGGAGTCTTTTCGCCGTCGTAACCGTACTCGCTGAGCAACTCGCGCAAATCCAGTTCGACCAGCTCGAGCAATTCGGCGTCTTCGACCAAGTCGCACTTATTCATGAACACGACCAAGTGCGGCACGCCGACTTGTCGGGCAAGCAACAAGTGTTCACGAGTCTGCGGCATCGGACCATCAGCCGCAGACACCAACAACACAGCGCCGTCCATTTGAGCCGCACCGGTGATCATGTTCTTGATGTAGTCGGCGTGACCGGGACAGTCGATGTGGGCGTAGCTTCGGCCAGCGGTCTCGTACTTCACGTGCGAAGCGATCACGGTCACGGTCTTGTTCTTGTCACGAACAATGCCGCCTTTGGCGATCGATTCGTACGACTTGTACTTGGCCAGTCCCTTCTCGGATTGCACACGCAACAGGGCAGAAGTCAATGTCGTTTTGCCGTGGTCGATGTGACCGATCGTGCCGACGTTGACCGACACCTTGCCATTTCGCGTCATTTCATTTTGAACCATAGCTCGCGAACTCCTTGGTAGAGGAAACGTTTCGCACCGATCGCCAGCGGCCGAGGTGAGCAGCCTCGGCAACCTTTTTGCCCTGCGTGAGCGCCAGATGAACGGGAACGAAGAAACAGGAAAACGCCGTCAATCACAAACCGACAATCCACAAAAAAAGCCCGCCAAGTGAATCACCGGGCGGGCTTTGCGAATCGTTTTGAACTTAGACTTCAACCACGACGCACCATCCCCGCCTCGCCGTCGAATGACGAGTCGGTCGTTGATGATGTTGATGTTGTGGTGAAAGTAGTCATTGGGTTTCCAAAATTGACGGACCGAAGCAGAGACACCTATGGGTGAAACTGGTTCGCCTTTTTTCGTAGTGGACGAGGCGACGAGTCCCAGCGTAAGGGATTCGTCGCCTCATCCACTACGATTTCACCGCAACCGCAGCCGAACCAGTAGATGGTTCAGTTCATTTCGAGCCGATGGCATCTCGGGAAGCTTGGAGGCTTCGTAGGCCGACACGAGTTCCGCGGTGAGTCGCTCGTATTCGCGGGTGTGGAAATCCAGATCGGCGGCTTGAAGCGTGCCTTTCTCGGATCCAGAACGCTTGCGGTCCACGAGTTCATCGATGTACGAGAGCTTCGCCGACTCGTTCAGTGTGATAAGGTTGGCTTCCACCTCGCCGGTGCGAATCAGGTGAATCCCCGTCAGCAGCACGCGATAGACGTACAGCAGCGGCTTGACCCGCGGTGGTGCCTCCTTGGCAAAGAGCTTCCACTGGGTCGCGGCAAATCCGAGATAGTGATGTGCGTGGTGACGCGTGATGCAGTTTCTGGCGATCGACTTAAGTTCCTCGTGCTCGGGAGTGCTGTACACCACCAGCTGCGAGAAGATTTGCTCAAGCACGTACCCGTTCCGCTTCAGCATCAATCGAAAAAACTTTTCTGCGTCGTGGGTGACGAGATCGATTTCCAGACCGTCGTAGATACCCTCTTTCTCTACCGTTTGATCGCCCTCATCGAGTCCGACGACGGTCTCCAGCGGCAGCATGTGAACGCCGCGAAGATCGAAGTCGGAATCGGGTGAAGGGAATCCGTAGAGGTGCGCACCGCTGATGGTCGCGAACAGCAGTGGGTACGGATGCGACTTGACGTGTTGCATCATCTTCGAATGGTCAATTGTGCTGGCATCGGTCATGGTAATGACTCCTCCATCGCTCGCCGGCGTGCATCGACCAGGAATGCGTTGGCACGCTCATAGTCGGGACGGTCCGGGAGCTTGGTTGTTTTGAACGCAGACTCAAAATCGCTTTGCAGTTCCTTCCGCCACGAGTCTGCTTCGGCGAACGGCATCTCACCTCGTTTGATCGTCAACAATCGGTCACGCTTGCTGCCGACATCCACCATCATCTCACCTGAACGCAAGACATGGGTTCCAGACAGAAGCAACCGAATCAAGTGCATCACGTGCTTCCACTTCACTCGCCCCTGATTCCGGATGTCGGCTTGCATCTTTTTGAACTGTGATGCCACGTATCCGGAGAACGTCTGGAAGATAAGCTTCGAGAGGAACGCAGCTCGCATCTCGAGCAGTTCTTCGCCAAGCGGAGTCGCCGACTCAACGATTGGGGAATAGAGGCACTCGAGCACATTCGGGTTCGCCTTTAACGCGAGCACAATGAACTTTTGTAGTTCCCAGTAAACCTCTTGAGTCTCGTCGTTCTCCAATTGCTCGGGAACGCCGAATAGCGACCAATGCAAGTCGGCGTTCGGTAGGTAGATCCCGCGGCGGTCGGTATCCGATGCTTCGTCATCCAGTCCGTAAGCTCGTGAGCCGATCACGCAGCGGTAGATGACGCGATCGTACAAGCCCGAACTCATCAGCGGCGCATCGTTGTCGCGGATGCTATTGGATTTGAACTCCGCCAGCCGAACGAGTTGGTCGTGATGGATCGGAGCCTCGAAGCCGTCACTGAACTTCACGCGGTAGGCGTGTGTGCGATCGACTGGCGACCGGACGATCACACCGACAGCGCCCGCCGGGTGCGCAATGCGATCGTTGGCCGCCATGACATCCTTTTGAGCGACCACCTGCGTGCCGACACTGTAGATAAGTGATTGTTCCGTCACCGAAGTGCTTCCGTTAAAATCGATTTCGATAAAGTCTCTGCCAACAAAATTGATTGGACGACACTATAGAGACAGATTTTAGCTGGATTGGTTCTGCCGGAGCGAACCGAAACACCAAAGCACGTGTCCTGTCATGATTTAAAGGAGGATCCCGCAAGGAAGAGTTCAACATGACACTGAAACAACTCGCACAAGAAACGCTCGACCTGGTCGAGGCGGGCGAATACCAGGCGGACGGTCTGACCGTGAAGTTTGCCGAGCAGCAAGAGTCGGCCGTCCGTGGCACACTTCTTTACAGACCCGATGAAATCGCGTCACTAACGCCGTTGCCAGCCGACCAAAACCAAACGATTCGCGTGGTGGACGGGACGACTCAAGTCGTTTCCCAGACCTTGGCCGAACATGGCGAAGTTACGCTGTTGAACTTCGCATCGGCCCGCAACCCTGGAGGCGGATTTTTGAATGGTGCAAAGGCGCAGGAAGAGGATCTGTGTCGCTGCAGCGGTTTGTATCCGTGTTTGATCCAGTGCATGGATTACTACGAGTCCAATCGTGCTCAATCATCGCTGCTCTACACCGACCACATGATCTTCAGTCCGTCGGTTCCATTCTTCAAGACACGCGGCACCGGCGACTTGCTTGCCGAGCCGTTCTTTGCCTCGGTGATCACCGCTCCGGCGCCGAACAGTGGACCGTTCCTGCGAGGCAACCCCGACGCTACCGAAGAGCTCGAGCAAACGTTCGAGCGACGCTGGCGGAATGTGCTACGCATCTCACGAGACCAGGGTGTAAAGCGTTTGCTCCTAGGTGCATGGGGATGCGGCGCTTTCGGAGGTGATCCTGTGATGGCTTCAAGGACGGCGAAGTCGGCGATCGAGAAGGACGGAGGCGGAATCGACGAAATCGTATTCGCGATTCCTGGCAAAGGCCGTCAGAGCAAAGCCAACCTGGATGCGTTTCGCGATACCTTCGGTCTCTAGTAATCACACAACAAGGAAGAACAGATGGCAAGAAAACTAGATCAGATTTTGGTGGTCGACGTTGAGTCGACGTGTTGGGATGGCCCGCCGCCGGAAGGCGAAGAGAGCGAGATCATTGAGATCGGTTTGTGCGTGGTCGATGTTGGCAAACTCGAGCGACTGAGCAAGCACAGCCTCCTCGTCCGTCCCGAGCGATCCACGATCAGTCCGTTCTGTACAGAACTCACAACACTGACGCCCGACATGTTTGAGTCTGCCGGCTCACTCCGCGACGCGGTTAAACGATTGAAGCAGGAGTTCGATTCGAAAGACCGACTGTGGGCCAGCTGGGGCGACTACGACCGTCGCCAGTTCGAGCGATTTTGTTCGGCGGCAGGCGTGGGTTATCCCTTTGGAATCACCCATCTCAACGTCAAATCGCTATTCGCGGTTTCGCACGGTCTGAAACACGAGGTCGGTCTCGACGGCGCGTACGAGATGCTGAACTTTCCGATGGAAGGCACCCACCACCGGGGAGACGACGACGCCTGGAACATCGCTGGGATTCTTTGCCGGTTGCTCGGCGCCGCGAGAGCTACGAAGCCATAGCCGCAAGTTCGACGAATCCCGTTCGTCGGCCCGGGCGTGAACCGGGTAGGTAAGTCTCGTTGGCTGTTAACTTCTTCTCCGTTGGCTTTGGCTGGGCGAGCATCGCAGGCACTTGGCGCGGATTGTTTCCAATTGAGGAGCATTCTGTGTCATCGCTTTATCTCACCGAAGACCTATCTGCTGGCGATCTTTCCGCCGAGCAGCGCGAACAACGCGTCGTCGAAATCCTGGCGATCGGACTGACGCGTCTGAATCGTCGAGCCGGACTGTCCAAACCAACTGAGCGGGATGGTTCCACTTCTTTGCCAATCTCTGGCGACTCCGCCGCATCTCGGCTTGAGTCTCTTTCGGATTCTGGGCTGACTGTTCCCAACCGTTAACCCGTTTCAGATTTCCGCAAACGAGACTACCGATGCAACGAGACACCGAACCCGATCCTGCCATCCACCGACATTCCGTTCATCAAGTGCGGCAACAACTCGATGGAGCAGACGAAGTGCCTAAACAACCGAGCGATCAAAGCACAGCAGACCAACATCAACGCCGCGTTGTTGAACTTCTCGGGATCGCCCTGGCCCGATTGAACGGCCGCGGCGGGTTGAGCAAATCGCCCGAACAAGACGGAATCCAACCTTCGGAAACCTCTGGCGACTCGGCCGCATCTCGGCTTGAGTCCTCTCGCGACTCCGGGCTGACTGTCCACAACGGTTAACGCACCCGAGATTCTCGAGAAGGAGACCCAGCCGATGGCACTAAACGTGACCAGGGAGGTTCGGAAGATGGAGAAATGCTCCGTCCGCGACCTTCGTAAACAGTACGCCGAAGTCTTCGGCGAAACGACCAATGCGTCCAATAAAGATTGGCTGATCAAGCGAATCGCCTGGCGGATGCAATCGAACAAAGAAGGCGACATTTCCAAACGGGCTCGTCAGCGAGCGTTGGAGATCGCATGCGACTCCGACGTGCGGATGTCACCTCCGCCGGAGATACCCAAGCCGAAGCCTCCACCGGACCGCAAGTTGACGGAGGAATTCCGGCCGTCGATCGACAAGCGTCTTCCGCCACCCGGAAATCTCATCACCCGCAAATACAAGGGACAACTCCACATCTGCAAAGTCCGCCAAGACGGCTTTGAGTACGACGGCGAATTTTACAAGTCACTGACCGCGGTGGCGAAAGCGATCACCGGCCAGCACTGCAGCGGCTACGCATTCTTCAACATTCAAAAGGCGGACTCATGAAAAAGACCGAAAACAAGAAAACGATCCGCTGCGCGATCTACACGCGGAAGTCGACGGAAGAAGGACTCGACCAGGAGTTCAATTCCCTCGATGCGCAACGCGGATCGGCCGAGAATTTCATTGCTAGTCAAGAAAGTGAAGGTTGGGTCGCACTGCCGACACATTACGACGACGGTGGTTTTACCGGCGGGAACATGGACCGACCAGCGCTCAAACAGATGATGGCGGACATCGCCTACTGACGAACGTCACCTACCTCGGCAAGCTGAGGTACAAGGATGGAATCCACGAGGGCGAACACGAAGCGATCGTCGACGAGGAAGTCTGGAAGAAGGTGCAAGCCCTGATGAACCGTAACGGACGATCCGGCGGTGGCGAGGTGAAAAAAAAGTTCGGTGCTTTGTTGCGAGGACTGCTTCGCTGCAAACCCTGCGATTGCACCATGATTCCATCGCATTCGACGAAGCCAAACGGCAAGCGATATCGTTACTACGTCTGCGCTATGGCACAAAAGCGTGGCTGGGCAAACTGTCCAACCAAGTCGGTGCCGGCTGGCGAGATCGAACGCTTCGTCGTCGACCAGATTCGTTGCATCGGCCGTGATTCGGATCTTGCAAGAAAGGTGATGGAGCAAGCCGAAGTTCAATCTCGCACCCAGATCGCAGCGTTGGCCAATGAGCAACACTTGCTGCTTAAGAATCTCGGCCTCTGGCAAACGCAACTCGGTGAAGTTCTCCGCAAGTTGCCGGCGATGGGCGAAGACTCATTGATGTTGGGAATCCTGGCCGACCTGCAAGACCGGATCCTTGAAGGCGAGAAACGCTTGACCACGATTCGGATTGAATCGGATCAACTCGCCAGATCCAAAGTCGATCCGGATTCGGCGACCGAAACGTTGGCTCATTTCGATGATCTCTGGCAATCGCTCGTCCCCAGAGAACAAACCGAGTTGATTCAGATGCTGATCCAAACGATCGAATACGACGGCGAGGCCGGAAAAATCTCGATCGCGTTTCATCCTTCAGGAATTGGTGTGATCGAACAACGCTTGCTCGCGGGGGCCGCCGAATGAACTCGCCAATTGTTTACGAAGCTGAACTGACCTTTGAACGTCGTGGGGCCGGAGCGCGACGAGTCGCATCGGGCGAGAAGCCGGACGAAGATGATCTGCCGGCCGGACGCCTGATGAAAGTCACCAAGCTGATGGCGTTGGCGATTCGGTTCGAGGAACTGATCGCAGACGGCGTCGTCACGGACTACGCCGAACTCGCACGGCTGAGCCTCGTTTCCCGAGCACGTGTCACACAGATCATGAACCTGCGATTGCTCGCACCGGACATCCAAGAAGCGATCCTGTTCGCCCCGGAAATTCGCAAGGGCCGCGATCCAATTTCCGTTCGTGACATGCAGCCGATCGCTCTTGCCGCGAACTGGAAACACCAGCGAGACATGTGGCGGGAGCTGTCTTCTCGGCTTGGACCAAACGTGTCCACCGACTCCCAATAATCGCCCGCATCACTGCTTTCGCTATTGCCAGCAATCTCGCTTGCCGGCCGCAAATCGTTTCCCGCTTCCAGGATGGAGTGACAGATGACCCCACAAACGTTTGGTGCCCAAATTCGCATTCGCCGCCTTGAAAAACACCTCGAACTGGCCCAGCTCGCCGAGCAACTTTGGATTTCGCCGCAGCATCTGGCCTCGTTGGAACACGGTGAGTTCGAGGAAGGCGATGACAACCTGATTGAGAAACTGGACGACATTCTCGATTCACCGCCGTGGGACCGCCTGGCCTTCGATGGCTTCCGACAACTTTTCCCCGAACGATTCACGCCTGCGGATCCGGCGTTCGTCCCTGCATTCCGAACTCCATTCGAAAATTCGCCGGTATTCTTTTCGCTGCGTGACCAAACGTGTCCACCCCTGTCGCAATGCTAGCAACTCCCAGTGACGGGGCTGGGTGAATCGGCAGGACGCCCAAACGGATCGCTCGAACAGCAGGCCACGGACGAGCGGAACGGAGACCCAATTGGATCGGTGGTGGAACCCGCCTTCGCCTAGCCCCGTCGCACTTTATCAGCCATTCGGAATGGAACTGACCTTTTTCCCCATGGACGCTTTATGACCTGTTCGTGATCCGCTTTGGACAATCGATGCACACCCTCAACTACCAACGATTTACCAACTTGCCATTCTTGCTATCGATCAAACCACAACGGCTTCGGGAATTCCTGGAGCCGTTTCGTGATTACCTTTCCGCGAAGCAATTGCATCCGGACCAGAACGTACTTTCCCACGAGGAATACGTTCAGAGGCTCTCCGAAGCATTTGCTTCTCCCGATGCGGATACCCTCGCTGAGACGGCGCTCGGAACCGCCGGAGCTCGTCTCCGTTAACTGTTTTGGCGAATTTGGCCTCGTGCTTGGTCACTCGGCCTTGGGTTCGCTTTCGCCAGAGCTTGAAGGAACTGGGCTTCATTTCTCGACGCATCAACTTAATGACATCGCCCGGGGACAGGCCGAACTGGTCCTGAATGGCGTCAAAGCTGGTGCGGTCTTCCCAGGCCATCATGATCACACGATCAATCTCGCCCCTCGATAGTTCCGACTGGCCTTCATCCATCCCGCATCTTCCTTCAGACTTTGAGTTCCAAACGACTTTCCCAATGGCAGGATTGGCAGCCGTCAATGGCGGCATGGGCGTTGCTAGCCGTGTGCCTACAGTAATGAGTAAGAGAAAGTTCAACACGATGGAGTTGGGACGGATGAAACGAGCAATGATTTATATCACGGGATTTCTCGGAGTCGCTTTGGTTGGCACGGTCGCCCTGGCGATGGCCACTCGAGCGGGCTACGAGTCGGCCGAATACAAAGTGATCAGTTCCGACGGGAGTTTTGAAGTCCGCGAATACCCGGACCTGATGCTGGTTGCGACCGATTCCAAGATGGACTCGCAGGGCCGCGACGGCAGCTTTATGCGGCTGTTCCAGTACATCAGCGGCGCGAACGAGGCCGATCAGAAGATCGCGATGACAACGCCGGTGTTCATGGAAGGCGAAATCGGCAAGTCGGATGTCTCGATGGGGTTTGTGATGCCCAAAGAAGTTGCCGCAGAAGGCGCCCCTGATCCGAAGGCTGAAGGGGTGAAATTGCGTGAGCGAAAAGGTGGTCGATTCGCGGTGATTCGGTTTCCAGGCAAGCTCGATTCGAAGCTGGCCAAGGAGAAGGAAACCGAGCTGCGAGAATGGATGAAGAGCCAAGGCCTGGAAGGTCAGGAGTCGGCCGAGGCGGCTGGCTACGATCCGCCGTTCACTCCAGCAGCACTTCGCCGGAACGAGATCTTGATCCGCTTGAAAATGTCTTCGAAGGGAACAGAAACCGGAAAGTCGGAAACTGACAGCGAGACGGCGACGGACTCATGAGCAGCGAAGTGAACAAAGACTGGCAAGTGGAAGTCTTCTACGACGGCGAGTGTCCGCTTTGCCTGCGCGAGATTAAATTGCTCCGTCGCTTTGATCGGAAGGATCGAATTCGTTTCACCGACATTGCCGATCCGTCATTCAGCCCGTCTAGCTTCGGGATGACCATGAAAGACTTCATGGATGAAATTCAAGGTCGGCTGCCCAATGGCGAGTGGATCACAGGCGTCGAGGTTTTTCGTCGCCTCTATGCTGCCGTTGGTCTAAAACCGGTCGTTGCACTTACTCGCTTGCCCGGCATCTCGCACGGACTCGAGTTAGGCTATCGCGTCTTTGCTAGGAACCGCTTGCGGTTGACGGGTCGCTGCGACGATAGAACTTGCAAGGTCAATTAGCTTCGGCTTGTACTGCTCGCCGCATTCGATAGTTTGTCAGCCACACTCCGCGGCACTCGACGGATTGCTCGCGAACGACGCTAAAGCCCATTCGCTCGAAGAATGGTTTTGCGGTGATACTGGCGTCCGTCGTGATCTCTTCGATTGAATGATCGATCGCGTCTTTCAGAAGTCTTCTAACAAGTCCACGAGCGATGCCGCGACCCTGATGGTCGGCGGATACAAATAAGCGATCGAGATGTCCTTCCCGTGTCATATCGATGAACCCAACGATGCAATCATCTTCCGTCGCCACGTATGCAAAGCGATCATCGAACCGGGATCGCCATGCTTCGAGATCGATCGACGGTGAAGCCCAAGCCTCGATTTGGTCAGGCGAGTAATCCCGCGAGTTGACGCGATGAACGCAATCCCTGAACAATCCCAAGCACGGATCTGCGTCCTCTGGTCTAAACGGCCTCAGCTTTAGTGATGCAGCACCGCCCATCACTCAACCCAATATTTCTGATGGTCCAGTGCTTCGCAGCACTTGACCGTGCCTTCGACAGACTTGATCGCATCAGCTTCGAGTTCAAGGACCATCCAAGCCTCGGCGTTCTCTTCGGGAATGGGATAGGGAGCGTGAAACCCGAGCACTCCTGCCGGAACGAACCCAAAGCGGGAATAGTACTTCGGATAGCCAAGCGCGAAGACGAGTTGAACGCCGGACGCGGCAAGTTGTTTCAGCGTCTCTTGGACGAGATGGGTGCCGATACCTTGGCCATGCAGCTTGCTGGGCACGGACAACGGTGCCAGGATCTGGGCAGTCGCACGATCATTTGATTCCCTGGACGACTCGATCGTGACAGAGGTGAAGAGCACGTGACCGACGATCTCGTCATTTGACTCGGCAACGACTGAATGGATCGGTTCTGCCGTCGGATCGTCGAGCATCTCTTCAAGCAAGCTCACGATCACGGGGCCTTCATCGTTGCCGAAGGCATCAAGGTGCACTGCAAGGATGCGATCACGATCATCGGCACGCGCGGGTCGGACTTGAATCTCGTCGGTATTCATCTCTGGTGTCAATCTTTAGGCAAGTCGCCCATACTGTGCTTCGAAAGATTCAAATTCTACCGAGTTGCCGAAGACATATGAGTGACCTCCGTCAATTGCAGTTCAACAATCTCGAAGCGGCCGTCGATGACGCTCGGCAATTGTTGGCCAGCGGCTATGTCCGGCACGGAAACTGGTCGCTCGGGCAGATCTGTCGGCACCTGGTCTTGGTTCAAGACCCCAGTATCGATGGCTATCCCGTTTGGATGTCGCTGTTTGCGCCATTGCGGCCTCTGGTGCGACGAATACTGTTGCCCAAGGTGCTGAGCGGTGATTCTCCTCGTGGGATACGAACGGCTCCAATGTTCGTTCCGCCGGATAACTTGGAAGATGCAACCGAAGTGGAAGCATTCGCGGTAAGTGTTGGACGACTGCTGAATCACTCCGGCAGCTTCGCTCCGCATCCAGGATTCGGCCGATTGCCACGCGAGAAGATTCTTGAGATTCACACAGCTCATGCGGCTCACCATCTCCGACATCTTCGAGCCGAAGGTGACTCTACTTGATTGGCCAGCGGAGAAAATCTCGCAAGCTGCGAGTACAAAAGCTTGGACGAATCGTTTGACTTTTGTGCGAGAGATGGCAAAGTTTTTCTTGCGAGCATGAAATAACTTCGCCGCGCAGCGCATCTAGTTTTGTGAAAGCGAGTTTTTTCGCGAACCATTCAGCTCCGATAGCGTCTATTACCCCAGACCCGGCCAAGCCGGCACACAAAAGTCACACCCAGAGAAGCGAGTCGAGCTTTCTGATGTTTACCAAGCAGCAATCAAATCAACTCGAACGGATACACGAAGGGATTGCCTTCGGCGGTAGCGATTGGTCTTTAGCCAGTACGTTCCTGCCCGGTAATTCCCCGTATCGATTGCTCACGTGACACTCGCTTCAAGCGAACTGCTTTCTACATGAAGGCTCGGTGTCACGCAGGCATCGAGCCTTTTTTCGTGTCCGTATCGGACGAACCCAAAAAGCCAATATGGGCTGGTAGCTGAGACGGTCTAGCGGCGGTCTGAAGAACCGCAGACGAGGATTCGAGCGCCTCCCGGCCCACTGACAAGGAAGATATGCGCCGACGGAATCGGCAACACACATCGGATACAGGTGCAGATGGAAGCACGCCTGCTTTGGGAGCAGGAGACAGTGTTTCATCTGTGGATCGCTCCGCGACGGGCGGTTCGACTCCGAGGTGTCCGACTTGAATGGGAACCACATGGTAGTCGAGGGCTGGTTGCCCAAACACGGCTGATAACCGAGTTGCGCTGAGTTCAATTCCCAGGGCTACCACTTTGGAAGTTTGAAGTTGGAAGAGTGAAGTTTGAAAGGAGAGTACCGATGCGAAGCATCCAGCCGTCATACCTAAAGTCTAAACGCCTAATACCTAAAGCCTACTTTGGGGTTGTGGTGTAACTGGCAGCATGACGGACCTTTAATCCGTTCGGCGAGAGTTCGAATCTCTCCGGCCCCACTTGCTACACATCGGCGTGTAGCTCAGGGGTGAGAGCGGCGTCCTTATAAGGCGACGGTCGCGGGTTCGATTCCCGCCACGCCGACTGACAAGAGGCTCGAGTCCTGAGGGATGAGTCTTGAGTAAGAAATCTCAAGACTCGCGACTCACGACTCACAACTGATTTTGGGATTGTGGCAGACAAGGTAATGCATCGGTCTCTTAAACCGAACGATGTGAGTTCGATTCTCACCGGTCCCACTTAGCAGTCTGGAGGCGGGAGTCTTCAGGCTGGAGGTTTAACGACGTAGCGAACGAAGTAGTCCGTTCAAGACTTTGGAGGTCTCGACTGATTTTGCGCTAAGTTGCTGGCTGTCCTCGTCGGACAAGTAGCCAAGGCGATGGGCGACGGTGATTTGGTATTCGACTTCCCGCGCAGAACCATGTGCGATGTCGAGAAATCGAATGTAGTCGCCTTCGGCGTGCCGAGCACATCCTTCAACGATGTTGGACGGAATCGATAAGGCCGCGCGCCGCAACTGAGAAGTCAGTCCGAACTGTTCAGAAGATGGAAACTCTGTTGTGAATCGATAAACAAGCAAAACAAGTTCGTCGGCGAGCTCAAAGGCTCGAAGTTTGGTGTGGTCTCTCATTGATTCTCCTCCAGACTCCAGTCTACCGACTCCCGGCTCACTCAGCACTGATCGTCTTGCGGCAAGATACCTCCGTCGTAACGAGGGGACGTCGGTTCAATTCCGACTCGGTGCTCTTTGGATGCCTCGTGCATCCGTGATCTTTGACAATTTGGTTGTGATGCAATTTTGCGCCCATGATGTAGCGGTAGCCTGCTGCCTTGCCATGGCGGAAGTGTGGGTTCGACTCCCACTGGGCGCTTTTTGTTATCAGGGTGTGGGAAAGCTTGGAAATCCGCGTGCTTCGGGTGCACGAGACCGCTGGTTCAAATCCGGCCATCCTGACTGTTGAGTAAAGAATCCGGTGTGGCCCAATCGGTAGGGCGGCTCCCTGTTAAGGAGACGATTGATGGTTCGAGCCCATCCACCGGAGCTTTTCGGAAGTTTGAAGAGTGAAGTTAGAAGTTTGAAGACTGCACAACACTCGGGTGTTGGCTAACGGTAAGCCAGCTGCCTTTGAAGCAGTGGTATGCAGGTTCGAATCCTGCCACCCGTGCTTTCAAACTTCACCCTTCCGACTTCGAACTTCCAGACACCGAGGCGGCAACTGCTGGTCGTTGCACCTGGCTCTGAACCAGGCAAACACAGGTTCGATTCCTGTCCTCGGCGCTGTGGCCAGATCTGGTGCTGGTTTCCAGAGACTCACTGTGAATGAGTTTGTCGCCGGTTCAATTCCGGTTGGTCACCCTTGTTAAGCCGCATTCGACTACTGGCTAGGTCGGCTGCTTCTCAGGCAGCAGGAAGGAGATCGAAACTCCTATGCGGTACTTGGCCGACGAACAAGTCGGCCGCCAATTACGGCGTGGTAGATTCTGTTGGCAGAATCGTCTGGTTTTCATCCAGGAGTCCGCGGGTTCGATTCCCGCTCACGTCACTTTGATAGGTGTTTAGAAGATTAGGTGTTAGGCGTTTAGGAAGACAAAATCTAAATCCTAAGCCGCTAACTCCTAACCCCCTACCTACGGAAGTCACCCGGCCGGATGAGGACACTGTCTTGAAAACAGCTGCGGGTCAAACCGTTGTGGGTTCGAGTCCCACGGCTTCCGCCTGAACAACTTGGGAGCGTTTCCACACGGGAGGTTGTAACCCTTCTGCCTTTAATTGTGTGGTAGCTGGCGAGAGGTGCGATTCCTTGCGTTCCCACTTCATTCACGTCCTTGGTGTAACGGTAGCACTGCTGATTCCAAACCAGTAGGTCAGGGTTCAAATCCTTGGGGACGTGCTTGGAAGTTTGAAGGGTGAAGTTGGAAGTTTGAAGGATCGTCACCGGTTCTTCTTGCAGATCGTTGTCAAGATTGCGATCAGTTCATTGGCTTCAGCAGTGAGTGGCTCAAGCCGAGCAGGGGGAACGACCTCAGTCTTTGCCAGGAGTCGCAGCCAGTAGTGTGTTTCGCGGGCCTCTTTCGCTGCGATCGAATACTTGTGAACAAAGTCACGCTTGCTTTCACTTGCCTGAGCTTCCTCCACATTCGCGCCGATCGATGTACCCGAACGAAGCAATTGTTTCATCAATGTTGAAGCGACACTGCTTTCGCTCTCCAACGCAAGACAGAGTCGCACTATTCGCTCGGAAAACGCAAAGGTTCGATCAGGTAAATCACTTTTCATGACATCAGTGTAACGCAACTTATTTCAAACTTCCTCCTTCCAACTTCAAACTTCCAAAGTCCTGTGGTCCAACGGCTACGACACCTGTTTTACAAACAGGAAACGATGGTTCGATTCCATCCAGGACTACTTGCATGCCCAGGTACGCCAACCGGACGAGCGACTCGACTTAAACCCGAGTGTTTGCAGGTTCGATTCCTGCTCTGGGCATTTGGAAGTTTGAAGAGTGAAGTGGGAAGTTTGAAAGATTACGACCGAACCATTTTCACACTTCACCCTTCTTACTTCTAACTTCCAACGGCGTCTGTGTTGCAAGCAGAAGATCAGGGTTCGATTCCCTGGTGCTCCACTGGGTTAGCTGTTTAGTTCGTTAGGAGTTAGGTGTTTAGAAAGAGGCCGGTCTAATGGCGATTGCCTTCTGGTTTCCCTAATTCCTAGTTCGCTAAATCCTAATCCCCTAATCATGGCTCGGTAGGCAACCGGAAGACCACTTTGGCTTAGAACCAGAGATGCTGTGGGTTCGAGTCCCACCTGAGCTACTCAACATGCGGGCGTAGTGTCCAACGGCCAGCACGATTGGCTTCCAACCAATTAGTCTCGGTTCGAATCCGAGTGCCCGTACTTTTCGCAATCAACAAGTCCTCGTGGAGCAGCGGAGTGCTCGCTTGCCTGTCACGCAAGAGGTCGTCGGTTCAAATCCGATCGGGGACGCTTTCAAAACAAATGGCGCGGTACGCAAACCGGAAAAGCGGCGGAGCTCAAACCTCCGTGACATGTCTGTGGGTTCGACTCCCTCCCGCGCCATGCCAGGGGATTAGGAGTTAGGGTTTAGGAATTAGGTTTCCGACGTGAGCGAATGAGGGCCGCAAGGACTTTCGATGTTTCGATAAGTCGATCCGGTAGCTCGCTTTCGGCGGGTGCGAATCCAAGTCGAGTGGCAAGGGACGTTTGGTATTCGAGTTCGCGCA
>NZ_JANZKV010000043.1 GCF_025060895.1 Stieleria sedimenti
ACTAAATGGGAATGCACCCGACCGTGTAGAAGTACTCAGGATAGTCGAATCCGCAAAGAATCGCGATCTGCTCAGCGGATAGATCAGTCGAAAGCATCAGCTCCTGAGCTCGTTTAATCTGAACACGGCGGATCTCTTCCTGAGGCGTCCGTCCCAGATATTTTCTCACCTGTCGTTCCAGAGTGCTGCGTGACACCGTAGCGTTACGAACGACTTCATCCACACTCACTCCGCGGCAAGCGTGTTCGCGGATGTAACGTAGTGCAGCAGCGACTCCTGCGCCATCGATCGCCACGACATCGGTCGATTGTCGGGTCGCTACGCCGACAGGCGGTACCAGCAGAGTCTCGGTGGCAGGCTTCTCCCCATTCATCAAAACGGCCAGCATCTCGGCGGCCTTAAACCCGACGGCTTCCGCGTGGGGAATCACGCTCGACAGTGGAGGCGAACAGACGCGACATAGCAGGTCGTCATTGTCCACCCCCAAGACTGCTACTTGTTCTGGAACGGAAAGATTGAGCTTAGAACACGCATCAATGATGTGCTGACCGCGGACGTCATTGCAAGCCAGTACGGCGAACGGCGGCTCTAATTCACCAAGCCATTCGGCAATGTGCTGCTGCTCGGTTTCCCAGTCACGTGCGCCTCGGCCGTGCCACGCCGAGGAATACTGTGAGCATGCGTAACCGTTGTTCTCGACATGCTCAACAAAGGCAGCTCCGCGTCTTTCGGACCAAGCTTCCCTGCTGAAACCGCAAAAACCGAAGCGTCGAAACCCACGTTCCAGCAGATACTCGGCCCCCATCTGCCCAATCGCTTCATCATCACTGCGGACCTGCGGTAGATCTCCGTCGCCACGACGATCCGTGACTTCAACGAGCGGCACACCGTTCTTCTCAATGGCTTCAACCAGCTTTGGAGTCGTCGCGCGAGAGATGACGCCGTCGCCCTGCCAATTGCCTAACCAAGAGGGTGGCTTTTGCCACAGATTCCTTTGCTCAACAAAAACAGACCACTCACCATGCATGCGCATGTACTTCACGATCCCAGACATCAGATCGCGCCCATACCCACTGGAAGTTTCGATTATTAGAGCGACATGCCGTTTCATTGCCCCATCATAGCTTGAAGCTTTCGGTCCTCCCATCTCGCAAAAATGTCTCGGCAGGATTATTCGCTTATTCGTGCCGCCGGACAATCTGGACGATGCTGCAGAAGTGGACGCATTTGCTGCCAGTGTCGAGCGTCTGTAAATCATTCCGGCAACTTCGCTCCGCATCCTGCTTTCGGCCGATTGCCACGCGACAGAATCTTGGAGATCCACGCGGCACACGCAGCCCACCATCTCAGGCAACTCCGCTGCCGCGACGAGACTTCGTGAAATGCAATCTGAATAGAACTTACGAGCTGCGAGTACAAAAGCCCAACCGAATTCGTTTGACTTCTGTGCGATTCATGGCAAAGTTTTTTCTAGGCTGATGAAATAATCTCGCGGCCCAGCGCATCTAGTTTTTCACTGGTTCACAAGAAACGAGATTTTTCGCGAACCATCCGTAGGCAACAGCGTCTATTACCCCAGAACCGGCCGACGCTGGTCCACACAAGTCACATCCCAGAGAAGCGAGTAAGAGCTTTCTGATGTTTACGAAACAGCAATCAAGTCGACTCGAACGGATGCACGAAGGGAATACCTTCGGCGATAGCGATTTACGTTATCAGCCCGGTAATGCCCCGGCGTATCGATTGCTCACGTGACACTCGCACAAAGCGAATTGCTTTCTACATGAAGGCTCGGTGTCACGCAGGCATCGAGCCTTTTTTCGTGTCCAAATCGGGCAATCCAACAACACCCCAATATGGGCTGGTAGCTGAGACGGTCTAGCGGCGGTCTGAAGAACCGCAGACGAGGATTCGAGCGCCTCCCGGCCCACTTTGGAATGAGTCTTGAGGTGTGAGTCTTGAGACGTGAGCAAGAAAACTCAGAACTCGAGTCTCAGGACTCAAGACTGTCATGGTAGTCGAGGGCTGGTTGCCCAAACACGGCTGATAACCGAGTTGCGCTGAGTTCAATTCCCAGGGCTACCACTGAAGAAGTTTGAAGAGTGAAGTGCGAAGTGTGAAAGGAGAAGAGCGATGTCATGCCTACGGTCTAAACACCTACAGCCTATAGCCTACTTCGGGGTTGTGGTGTAACTGGCAGCATGACGGACTTCGGGCACCGACGCACGATGCGTTGGTCGTCGTGTAGGCGAGAGTTCGAATCTCTCCGGCCCCACTTGCTACGCATCGGCGTGTAGCTCAGGGGTGAGAGCGGCGTCCTTATAAGGCGACGGTCGCGGGTTCAATTCCCGCCACGCCGACTGACAAGAGGCTCGAGTCCTGAGGGATGAGTCTTGAGTAAGAAATCTCAAGACTCGCGACTCACGACTCACAACTGATTTTGGGATTGTGGCAGACAAGGTAATGCGTCGGTCTCTTAAACCGAATCATGTGAGTTCGATTCTCACCGGTCCCACTGAATAACAACAGCACTGATCGTCTAGCGGCAATCGACCAACACTACGTGTCGGTGCCCGCTCCGTCGTAACGAGGGGACGTCGGTTCAATTCCGACTCGGTGCTCTTTGGATGCCTCGTGCATCCGTGATCTTTGACAATTTGGTTGTGATGCAATTTTGCGCCCATGGTGTAGTGGTAACCCATCTGCTTGCCATGCAGAAGACGCGAGTTCAATTCTCGCTGGGCGCTCTTGTAGGTCATGCTGTGCATGACTGAAGAGTCCTGAGACCTGAGACTTGAGTCGTGAGAAAGCAACATTTCTGTTTTTGCACTCATAGCTCGAGACTCAATACTCAAGACTGACACTCCGGTGTGGCCCAATGGTAAGGCGGCTCCCTGTTAAGGAGACGAGTGAAGGTTCGAGTCCTTCCGCCGGAGCTAAAGGTAGCGAATTAGCAACTAGCCGATTAGCAGTTAGGTTTCGAGCAGTGCAGAAATTGTCTGGCTAACCGCTAACAAGCTAACAGCTAACTCGCTATCCATTCTCTCCGGCGCGTAGACGCGACGTGGGCCTTTGAAGTCCGCTGATCGGGTACGATTCCCGGACGGAGTGCTTCTTAAAAGTTGAAACACCGAGGCGGCAACTGCTGGTCGTTGCACCTGACTCTGAATCAGGCAAACACAGGTTCGATTCCTGTCCTCGGCGCTGTGGCCAGATCTGGTGCTGGTTTCCAGAGACTCACTGTGAATGAGTTTGTCGCCGGTTCAATTCCGGTTGGTCATCCTTTTCAAATGCCGCATTCGACTACTGGCTAGGTCGGCTGTTTTTCAGACAGCAGGAGGGAGATCGAAACTCCCATGCGGTACTTGCTTCAAATGAGGAAAAACGATGGCGTGGTAGATTCTGATGGCAGAATCGCTTGGTTCTCAGCCAGGAGTCCGCGGGTCCGATTCCCGCTCACGTCACTTTGATAGGTGTTTAGAAGATTAGGTGTAACGGTAGCACTGCTGATTCCAAACCAGTAAGTCAGGGTTCGAATCCTTGGGGACGTGCTTGGAAGTTTGAAGGGTGAAGTTGGAAGTCTGAAGGATCGTCACCGGTTCTTCTTGCAGATCGTTGTCAAGATTGCAATCAGTTCGCTGGCCTCAGCTATGAGTGGCTCCAGACGAGAAGGCGAAACGACCTCAGTTTTGGCCAACAGACGCAGCCAATAGTGTGTTTCGCGCGCCTCTTTCGCTGCGATCGAATACTTGTGAACGAAGTCACGCTTGCTTTCACTTGCCTGAGCTTCTTCCACGTTCGCGCCAATTGACGTACCCGATCGCAGCAATTGCCGCATCAAGGTCGCTGCGACACTGCTATCGCTCTCTAACGCAAGACAGAGCCGTACAATTCGCTCGGAAAACGCAAAGGTTCGGCCGGGTAAGTCACTCTTCATAGCAACAATTTACCGCATATCAATTCAAACTTCCTCCTTCCAACTTCAAACTTCCAGAGTCCTGTGGTCCAACGGCAACGACACCTGTTTTACACGCAGGAAACGATGGTTCGATTCCATCCAGGACTACTGACAGGAAGATGCCCAGATACGCCAATCGGCAGAGCGATGAGCCCTTCCGGCAATAAACACAGCAACCCGAGTGTTTGCAGGGGCGATTCCTGCTCTGGGTACTCGCGAAGTTTGAATGGTGAAGAGTGAAGTCTGAAAACCGTCATGCGAACCTATTTCACACTTCACCCTTCTTACTTCCAACTTCATTCTTGGGGCGCTCGTCCAACGGGAAGACGTCTGTGTTGCAAGCAGAAGATCAGGGTTCGATTCCCTGGTGCTCCACTGGGTTAGCTGTTTAGTTCGTTAGGAGTTAGGTGTTTAGAAAGAGGCCGGTCTAATGGCGATTGCCTTCTGGTTTCCCTAATTCCTAGTTCGCTAAATCCTAATCCCCTAATCATGGCTCGGTAGGCAATTGGCAGACCACTTTGGCTTAGAACCAGAGATGCTGTGGGTTCGAGTCCCACCTGAGCTACTGAACATGCGGGCGTAGTGTCCAACGGCCAGCACGATTGGCTTCCAACCAATTAGTCTCGGTTCGAATCCGAGTGCCCGTACTTTTTTCAATTCAAAAGTCCTCGTGGAGCAGCGGAGTGCTCGCTTGGTATTCGAGTTCGCGCAGTGAACCGTACGCCATGTCGAGGAACCGAACGAAGTCGGCATCAGAATCACGTCCGCAGCCTTCGACAATATTCGATGGCACCGACACAGCCGCCCGGCGCATTTGGGAAGTGAGGCCGAATTGTTCTTCACGGGGGAATCCGCTCGTGAACTTGTACGTCAACAACGCCACTTCGTCGGCCAACTCGAATGCTCGTAGTTTTGTGTGATCGCGCATTGCCTTTCTCCTTCTCGACCTAATTCCTAACGACCTAAATCCTAACCAACTAACACTGCGGATGGGCCAGTGCTCAGCCAGGCCTCATAAGCCAGGAACGCCGGGTGCGACCCCCGGATCCGCTAATTGACTAAGTTCCAGGTTTGAAGTTCCACGTTCCACGCTTAACACGAGCATCTTGGAACATGGAACTTCGAACATGGAACTAATCCCACCGATCGCGTGGTCCAGCGGCTAAGACGCCTGCGTGACAAGCAGGAGACCGATGGTTCGATTCCATCCGTGATCACTGAAACAAGGTCTGTAAGTGTTGCGGCAGCACGCGTCTGTGGTATGGACGAAGACCGGGTTCAATTCCCGGACGGACCTCTGATATGGGCTGGCATGTTCGCCGAGAAAGAAACTCTGCGGGCGACTGATCCTTGCAAGATCGGTGGGAGGGTTCGATTCCCTTCCGGTCCACTCATGAACGGAAGGGCAATCCGATCGGCGACGGTATCCGGTTGCTAGCCGGGCGAGCATCTTGATGGTGCCTTGAGGGTTCGACTCCCTCTCCTTCCGCTTGTCTGCAACGGCTCGATGGTGAAACGGACATCATCTCTGGCTTCTAACCAGAAGTTCCGGGTTCGATTCCTGGTCGGGCTACTGCCGAATTCTGCGGTCACGTTGGCTGCCGGCATCATTCCGCTTGTTTGACACTTTTGAAAGGCATTGTCATGAGCATGCAGAGTATCGAGCGTCAATTCACGCGGATTGGTGCTCGAGCGAAAGTCCACCCTCCGATCGCCAGACGCTGGGGAACACCTCCCGAAGTCTCGATCGACATCGGCAACGACGCCGAGGGCGAATTCTTCGATCTTGCGATTCAGCCCAAGTTGGTCGCTGAAACGCAGGTCATCGATGTTCAGCCTTCAATGCGGCACCTACTTTTGATGTCACGTCAAGACGACGGAAAGCATAAGTTCCTGTGCGGACACGATGAACGTCACTGGTTCGTCGCGGCCGTTCCGGAGCGAGCTTCGGTTTCTTCGGTAAAGACAGCGTTCGACGCGCTCAAGCCAACTGCGGTACGAGCACTCGAGAACCGTCTCGGTGTGAAGCCGCGGAAGCGAAATCGACGACGCAACGAAGCATTCATCCGCCAAGGTGAATGGTTCTTCGTTCCCGTCGAAAACCCGAGCTTTGTCGATGAGCGATTGGTTCTGCGAAACGAGCCGATTGCACGTGGCGGTGGAAAGCCGCATATGTGCGAAGAGGTCGTTCGGCAGGGAGGACAACTGGTTTACGTCAGCAACCAATACCCAAACGGTGTGACCGAGGGACAGCATCGGCGATTGATTAGCCGAAAGCCGGAACTTCGTCATCTGCACTGGGTAGCACAACGACGAAACCCAAGCGTGTTCGTTCGAGGACGAGTGCGTCATCCGGATCACAAGACGATCATCTTGAACAGATGGCATCAAGTCATGATGAACACAGGAAATGACTCGCTTGCAATGCGACACGTCGCGTTCATCGATTAACCCGCGGCTCTCCACCACGGTGGCGAGCCGTTTTTAAAGTCGCGAGTCGTGAGCGATGAGTCCTGAGTATTCACTCATAGCTCAAGACTCAAGTCTCGCGACTCTTCCCGCCGACGTGGCTCGACTGAGTAAGGCACTGCTCTTGGCAGTGTTTTCTTTTTGGTTCGCCCATGCGGGTGCCCAGTCGACGCCTCTGACCGTTTTTCGTCCTTGGAGTGTGCCGGATTCGCACGCGACTTTGCGGAGGTCGTAGACCAGGTTCGATTCCTGGCGAGGACGCTTGATTACATGACTCGCGGGTGTGCTGGATAGCATGACAGTCTTCGAAACTGTCGGACCAGGTTCGATTCCTGGGCGAGTTACTTGCCTCGGCGGCGTTAGGAGCGAGCGAACAAATGGATCCTGCGTTCACCATTCGAAATGATCGCTCAGATTGTCCTGATCTGACAGCTCGTACTTCATATCAACTCCGCTCCGAGGCTCCATTCACTTAACCATTTCAAATCATCAATCACGCAAACCGACAGGAGGTGCATCATGATGATTAGCGGTGCTCGACGAGAGTTCATCATTAAGGACACCCACCGCGGTTTGTACTACGAAGACGGTAAGCTGACGAAGATCCTCGAGGCGGGACACTACAAGATTCCGCCACGCAAGCGATTCTTCAAGAAGCTGCCGACCGTCGAGTGCATGCTGGTCGATGTTCGTGAGCGAGAGCTAACGATCAAGGGCCAGGAAATCTTGACGGCTGACAAGGTGGCCATCCGAGTCAGCATTCTGGTGCAGTTCCGTGTGACGGATCCGAAGGCTGCGATCCACACGGTCGACAGCTTTGAGGACCGACTGTACAGCGACGTGCAGCTAGCAGCGCGACGTTCACTGGCGTCGATGACGCTCGAGGAAATCCTGACGAACCGAAACCGGCTTAGTGAGGATATCCTGTCCGACGTGACTGAATCTGCTGGCAGCTACGGTGTGACGATCAGGCGAGCTGACGTGAAGGACTTGATCTTCCCGGGAAACCTGCAGGAGATCATGAACCGCGTTCTGGCAGCCGAGCGACACAGTCAAGCTCAACTCGTCGAAGCACGCACGCGTGCCGAAGTCGAGCAGATCGAGGCGGAGTCTCGAGCTGAAATCACGCGCCGTGATGCCCAGGCGGATGCCGAAGCACGACGATTGCGTGAGCAAGCCGAAGCGGAAGCGACGCGAGCAAGGGCGGAAGCCGAAACGCAAGCGTACGCGGAACGCGTCAAGGCAGCCGAGGCACTGGAAGGCCATCCGGCACTGCTGCGACTGGCCGAACTCGAAACGCTGCGTGAGCTAGCCAAGAACGGCAACGCGCGACTGTACCTCGGCCTCGACCGGGTCAGTCTGAACGGAACGGATTAAGGAAAGCACGATTAATGATGGAAGCGAATCGTGCATTCGATTCAAGCAGGACCGGTGACCCGTTCATCGGTCCTGCGAGTTTTCGTCCTTGGAGTGTGCCGGACAGCACGCGACGTCGATCCTGAGGATCGCTCCGCGATCGCGCGAAGGTCGTAGATCAGGTTCGATTCCTGGCGAGGACGCTTAACACTTACAATTGACGCCAATACAAATGGAGAACGCGACGCAAAACCAAACGATTGCATGTATCGATGTAGGCTACACGGATAGTGCCGCGCGAGCTGCGTGCGTTGTCATTGACGACTGGCACGTTTCGATCCCAGTCGCCGAGCATGTGGCGATGATCCATGAGGTAAAGGAATATCAACCCGGCGAATTCTACCGTCGAGAGCTGCCGTGCATTCAAGCGGTGCTCGCGAAACTCGATCAACCACCGACTTGCATCGTGGTCGACGGCTACGTTTTGCTGGATGGAAATGGCCGTCCCGGATTGGGGGCTCATCTCTACGAAACGCTCGATCGCAAGATTCCCGTGATCGGTGTGGCGAAGAACCCGTTCAAGGACACGGACCACGCCACCGAACTTCGCAGAGGCACCAGCGATCGACCGCTTTACATTACGGCAGTTGGACTTCCGGTCGCCCAAGCAGTGCTGAACATCGGCGCCATGCATGGCCCACATCGACTGCCAACGATTTTGAAACGAGTCGATCAGTTGAGCCGTGGTGGAAACTAGCGAACCCAATCGCTCATCAAGAGTCTTAAACGTCAACTTGTTTCCATCCGAAGCTAACCACAAATCTGGGATTGGACCGATGCGATACGAAAACGAGCACAACGAAGACCATTGCTTTCGAGCCCATGAGTAAACGCCGACGCGGCTTCCCCTCGGAGACTCACGTCAAGTGTGGACTGCGAATCGTCCATGGCGATAAGCAACTCGAAGAAAATCTTGGACGCAATGATCCCTGCCCATGCGGCAGCGGCCTGCGATTCAAACGATGTTGCCTCAAGTCGGGCCACTTTTGATGGCTCCAATCGCGACGACTACTTTTAGAGAGAAGGAGTAGTGAGTCTTGAGCGGTGAGTCGTGAGAAAGCCAAAAACTAAGATTCTTTGCGGAGCGAGCGGATTAGTCCGGCGAGGACTCTTGCCGTTTCGTCGGCTTGGCTCGCCAGTTGTTCGGCCGTATCGCTCGACGTGTATTCGAGTCGTTTTGCGATTGTTAGCTGATATTCGACCTCGCGTACCGATCCAAAGGCCATGTCAAGGAAACGCAGGAAGTCGGCTTCCGAGTTCCGTGCACATCCTTCGACGATGTTCGACGCGATAGAAACAGACGCCCTGCGAAGTTGCGAAGTCAGCCCGAACATTTCGTCCTTCGGAAATGTCCTGGTTGCTGAATAGACGGACATGACAAGCTGATCCGCCAATTCGAACGCTCGAAGTTTTCGATGATCCCGCATATTTCACTTCCCTTTTACTCAGGACTCACAACTCAAGACTCACCCCTATCCTAACGCTGGAGCCAGATGGCCAGGCAACCGGCTGCAACCCGGTCGAAGTGGGTTCGACTCCCACCAGCGTTTCTGACGAATCGACTGCAGGCTTGGATTACATATTGATAATGTGAACCATCTGAGCTGTTACCCCGTCGATCCGTCGCAAACCAACACTGCTTGAACTGCCGTTTGGGTCTACATATGAGGAGCCTAAGGTAGCGATGTCGGGCGACCGGCTAGTGAACGTCACCGGAGTCTCTCGCAGACAAAGGTGACAGTCAACGATCGGCGAAAGCCGAAAACGGACGCTCCTAAACGACTCAACAACCACTTCGTTCAAGCGTAAAACACGGCGACTGCCGGTTCGGAATACATGCTAACCAATGTGCCGTCCAGTGAGTCTGGCAACGACGTTCGCGTCGCTGGTGGGTTCGATTCCCACACGTTTGTGATCTGACCAATACCTCGTCGCCAACCATACACAACTGACTGCCGATTCGGAGTACATAGGGTTCTGTGGTCGAAAGACCTTGCGGGTTCGAATCCCGTCTGCGATCCACGATCGCAGTGGTGCAATTGGAAGACACGCGGAAAAAAGCCTCTGGTCAACACCTCGTCGGTTGCTTTTGAACACGAACATGGCGACTGCCAGTTTGGAATACATGGATTAAGACACGTGCCTGCACGAGAAGCGGGTTCGAGTCCCGTCCAGCATCGCTGGTCGTCTATCTGATGCTTCTGAACGACAACTTCGTCGCCAACCATACACGATTGACTGCCAGGTTGGACTACATCACGCGACGGTCGCGGGTTCGAATCCCGCCAAAGCAATTCGAGCTGTGAGCGATGAGCTGTGAGACTTGAGTGAGAAGGCTCGAGTCTCAGGACTCAAAGCTCACGACTTTTTCTGCTTTGTAGCTCAGTGGGTAGAGCATCGAACTGTCTGATCGAACACTTCGTTGATCGTTTTCCCTTTAGAGAAAAACAAGGCGACGACAGAAGTTTGAAGTGAGAAGAGTGAAGTGTGAAAGTCTGGGACAGAGCTGTTTTCAAACTTCGTACTTCACTCTTCAAACTTCCAAAGGCTTCGTCGCCACCAATACACGACTAACTGCCGAGTTGGAGTACATCGACTGTTAATCGAAGGATGCGGGTTCGAGTCCCGTCGGTTTGGCCTCGCTGAACCGTAGCTCAATTGGGAGAGCTTCTCTCTATCACATCACCTCGTCAGCCGTTTTTCATTTGCTCGTGAGAGTAACCATGCGTGTGCAACTTCAATTATTCGCCATTACGAAGTCCGGCGCCGAGTAATCGGACGCCGGCCGAAGACTTTCTGCACATTCAAAACTACTTTCACTAAGCAAAATGAATCATGGAAACCACAACCGACACCAACTTCGCGACCAACGTGGCAACACGCGTCGCCGGAGAAGACATCAAACGAGGAGACTACGTCACGGCGTTGACAGAGATCTACGAACTGCCATCGTTCCTGTGGTGCTGCTCAGGCGGCACGCTTGCGGCGGACGAGCCGGTTCGATCGGTCTACAAAGCCCGTGACGCTGGCCAACCCAGCAAAGTCGTCGCCGTCTGCTTGCCATTCGTTTACACCAAGCAAGCGAAAGGCGGCACCGCGATCCTCGACATCCGAAAACACCAGCTTGTCCGGCTTGACCGCGACACTGGCCGCAAGGTGTGGAAGCGATTGCGGAAGAACTTGAAGAAGAAACGGAAGTAACAAACGCACACGATCGACTGCCGATTCGGAGTACATGCTTCAGGAGCCGGGTGTCGTGGGTTCGAGTCCCACCGGCCCAATTTGAGTCATGAGCAGTGAGTCGTGAGACCTGAGTGAATTTGCTCAAGCCTCAAGACTCGGGTCTCAAGACTATTCCAGGGCCGTAGCTCAGTGGTAGAGCACCGTAAATCCTCTGGTCACACTTTCGTCGATCGCGTTTTGTTTTTCCAACTGCATCACAACCAAGAGCAATCCAACGTAGTGGACGAGGTAACGAGTCCTTCCCCGCAACACCGAAGCGGGGACTCGTCACCTCGTCCACTACAAACCGAACACATTCGACTGCCGGAGTGGAGTACATGGCTACCCAGGTTCGACTCCCGGCCGGCCCCCTTCTCAAGAAACTTGATACGGGGCCGGACCCTGTGATCTTCGCGTGCGTCTGTCGCAGGGAAGAACTCTGCCCCAACACCTCGTCGAGTGTTTGAAACAATTCGTGGGATGGTCAGTCCGATCGCCTCTGGGTTACAAGTCGGACTCCATTCCACAACGGTCATCCCGACTGTCGGAACGGAGTACATGAGAGTTCGATTCCCTCCGGTGCCTCTTTCGTCAGCCGAAACGTTCGGCTGAAAACAACATGGCGCCGCGGCTCATTGGGAGCCACCTCTGACCCAAACTTCGTCGGGACTTTTTACTTCGTCGTGAGCGGAACTTCTGGTCACGACTGTCCAAGCAGGTTCATCGCCTGCAATATGTAGGAGGCTGTAATGGCGAATAAGTCTTTGTTCTCAAGCATCACTAGCGTTCTTCCACGAGCGACCACGGTAAACGAAGCCGGTGGTCCAGCGTACAAGTTCCCGGCGAAGCATGCGCTCGCGCAGCTGGCGGCTACAGGTACGTTCGGAAACGTGTTCTACGCGTCGGCGCAGAATCAGCTCGACGAGCTACGCAAGCTGATCGACGGAGTCGACGACAACGAGTACCTGGCGAAGCTGGCGGTCTACTCGCGTGAGCGAGCTTACATGAAGGACATGCCGGCGGCGCTGCTGGTCACGCTGTCGACTCGCGACACGGCCCTGATGCACAAGGTCTTTGACCGAGTCGCTGACAACGGTCGCGTACTGCGCACGGTGTTCCAGATGGTTCGCTCGGGCCAGTTCGGTCGCAAGGGTCTGTCGTCTTCGCTTCAGCGTGCGTTCCAGCGTTGGCTGAACGAGGCTTCGACGGGCAAGTTGCTGTCGGCATCGATCGGTAACGATCCGAGCCTGCGCGACGTCCTGCGAATGGCACGTCCGACGCCGAAGGATGACGCTCGCCGAGCGTTGTTCGGATGGCTGACCGACAAGGAAGTCGACAAGTGGGCTCCGGCAACGGAAGCTGACTTGCCGTCAGCGGTTCAGTCACTCAGCGCGTTCCGTACGGCCGACACGGCTGAGGCTCAGGCGCTGATTGCTGGCGACCTGCAGGTCCGATGGGACTTGCTGGCCGACACGGCGAAGGGTCCGCTCGTCTGGAAGGCAATCGCACGACAGATGGGACCGCAGGCTCTGCGCATGAACCTGAACACGCTGTTGCGTCACGACGTATTCAAGAACGGTAAGAAGCCTGATAACACGATGATCGATTACGTTGCCGGCCGCATCGCGGACGTTGACGCGATCCGTCGTTCACGTCAGTTCCCATACCAGTTCTTGGCGGCGTACCTGAACGCTGCGGACGAAGTTCCACACAAGATCAAGTCTGCGTTGCATGACGCGGCGGAGATCGCTTGTGGCAACATCCCGCAGTTGCCGGCGCCGGTCATCATCGGTCTGGACACGTCTGGATCGATGGGATGCTCCGTGACGGGATGGCAGGCTCGAGGCCGCGCGTCGAAGATGCGTTGCGTTGACGTCGCCGCGTTGTTCGCCGCAGCAATCCTGCGTCGCAACCCGGACAGCGTCGTCGTTCCGTTCGATACGCGTGCTTACCAGGCGAAGATCGATCCAAGCGATTCGATCCTGAGCCTGTCGGCTCGGCTTTCGAAGTACGGAGGTGGTGGAACGGATGTGTCGTTGCCATTGGTCGAAGCCAACAAGCGTTACGCAAAGCGTGCGTTTGCTGGAATCGTCCTGGTCAGCGACAACGAAAGCTGGATCAACTCGGGACGTGCCTACGGATACGGCCGAGGAGGTTCGACCGGCGTCATGACCGAGTGGGAGAAGTTCAAGAAGACCCAGCGCGGACACGGCATCGCCGATCCAAAGCTAGTCTGCATCGACATCGCTCCCTACGGCAACACGCAAGTCCCCGATCGCCAGGACATCCTGAACATCGGAGGCTTCAGCGACGCAGTCTTCAACGTCGTCAGCAACTTCCTAGAGTCCGACACCAACCGCTTCGTCCGCGAGGTCGAGGCAGTTGACGTGTAGGATTTCAAGGATCAAGTACCAACAACAAAACGCCCGCGGTGGAGGAATCTATCGCGGGCGTTTTCTCTTTGTCTGCGACGAGATGCCATTGGTATTCTTGAATATTGCGAGGGCGCGAATCAACGTCTGAGTGTACGCTGCTGCATACAAAATGAACTGACGTCCAGCAATGATCGCAAGCCACACCATGTCCGACGCATCACCGATCCGATCTTCAAGAAACAGGCGGCTTGGTCATCATCGACTAGAAATCCGACGACATTACGGGAGTCCAGGTTATGGAGAGCAGGCAACTACTATCGCGGTCAGATAGATTACTACAGTTCACATTGGCAGAGCGTTTTTGACCGCACTTGCAAAGAACTCGGACGTTTCTCTACGCGTCGTGGATCTTAACTCTGGACCGAGACCGCATGACTGACGAACAAACAGCTGAAATCGCTGACAACATGTTTGGCGAAAAGTTATATCAAAAGCGTGCTCGAATGGCGCTTCCGATATTGGTTCGCTACGCGTTTGCACAACGCGTCTTGACCTATGAAGAACTCGCTCGCCAACTCGATATGCAAAACGCGCGGAATCTGAATTTCGTGCTGGGTAGCATTGGAGTGACACTGTCTGAGCTGAGTAATTCCTGGGGCCACCAGATCCCCAGAATTGCACTGTTGGTTGTGAATAAATCGACGGGAATGCCAGGGCGTGGAGTCGACACACTGTTGACCCCAGACTTGGAATCTCTGACAAAGCACCAACGCGACGCACTTATCAATGAAACTCTCGCATCCGTGTTCGCGTATACGCGCTGGCTTGAAGTACTAAGAGAACTCGAGCTGCAACCCCCGCCTGCAATCGTTCCGGAGCTCATCGAGGCAGCCCGTTCCGATGGTGGTGGCGAAAGTGAAAAACACAAGAAGTTGAAGCAAGCGATCGCTGCGGACCCAACGCTCGTCGGCTTGCCAAGATCGCTTGGGAACGGAGAGGTCGAATTTCCGCTTCCATCTGGTGACGTTGTCGACGTCGTGTTTCGCAGAGGGAATTCTTGGATTGCGGTCGAGGTAAAGTCATCCATTTCGGATGTTGCCGATGTAACGCGCGGACTGTTTCAGTGTGTTAAATACGACGCTGTGTTAAAGGCGTGGCGTTCAACGCAGTGTGAATTGGCAGACATCCGTGTCATCCTCGCGCTCGAGTCACCGCTGCCATTCGAGCTTCTTGACCTAAAAAGTGCTTTGGGTACCGAAGTGGTCGACCAGGTCAGCCTGGGCTAATTGGCCCGAGCACCCCCGGATAGTCGGCTTTGGTAAGGTTTGCTATCCTTTTGGAATAACGCACACATGGGGGTGGCAGCGATGCCTAAGTTGACGGATTTCTTGCAGATTGCGGAGGCAGCCGAGTATCTCGGGGTCTGTCAGAACACGCTGCGCAACTGGGGAAAGGCCGGAAAGATCAAAGAGTACCGGCATCCGGCAAACAACTATCGCTTGTTTCTAAAGAGCGATCTGGACGCGTTTGTTGGGGAGATTCAACCCGAGGGCTCAAAGCAAGATGCCGCGACTCCCCCAAAAAAGAAGCCGAGGTAGCGCAGATGATTACGCCCCATCAGGCTTGCTACTTCGCTCACCAGCTGACGCGTCAAGGTGAAGTCGGTGAGCTCGACCAAATCAGTTCAACACTTTTCGACTCGAAAGTTGACCTAAACCCGCACCAAGTGGATGCGGCGCTATTCGCATTGGCCAACCCGCTACAGAAAGGCGTCCTCCTTGCTGACGAGGTAGGGTTAGGGAAAACGATTGAAGCGGGACTCGTCTTGTGCCAGAAATGGGCCGAGAGAAAACGTAAGCTACTGGTTGTCGCCCCTGCGCATATTCGCAAGCAATGGCAAGCCGAGCTCTCCGAGAAATTTAATCTGCCATCCGTCGTGATCGACCGTCGGGTTTGGAACAGACTTCGCCGCGACGGTAATCCAAACCCATTTGATTGTGGCAAGATCGCTATTGTCTCCTATGGTTTCGCCTCACGGATGAAGGAAGAGCTGCGAAGTATCCCCTTTGACCTCGTCGTCCTTGATGAGGCACACAAGCTACGCAACGCGTACCAACCGAGCCGAAAAGGTGGTCAGGCGATCCGGTGGGCGTTTGAGCTTCGTCAGAAGCTGCTGCTGACTGCTACGCCCCTGCAAAACTCGTTGATGGAGCTGTATGGCCTCGGTTGGTTCATCGGCGACCATGTTTTTGGCGACAAGAGCTCTTTCCAAAGCCGCTACTGCAATGCTGGCGGCGATGTTGTTGGGCTGAGGTCTCGGCTAGGTCAACTCTGCAAGCGGACCCTGCGAAAGCAGTGCCCGTACGTGAACTACACCAAGCGTCAAGCGATCACGCATCCGTTTGCACAGACGTCGGAAGAGAAGAGACTCAACGAAGACGTGACGAAGTTCATGGACCGGGAATCAAGTTACGCATTTCCGCTGCGGCAACGCTACCTGATCGAAATGATCTTGTTCAAAACGCTTGCATCATCGCCGCAAGCCTTGGCCAGCACGCTTCGTACAATGAAGGCGCGTCTCGAAAAGATTCGCGACGGACTTAGCGACGAGGACTTCGAGCGCTTTGTCGATGACATCTCGGAAGACGATTTGGATATCGAAGGTCTGCTTGACCAGCTCGACGTAGAGGAAGAAGGCGACGATCCTTCGGAACTGCCTCTCGATCCGCGACAACTTTCGCAGGAGCTTGAAGAACTGGAATCGCTGATCAAACGCGCAGATTCCATCACCAACGACAGCAAGTCGAAAGCACTTGTAAAGGCTCTGGAAGTTGCATTTGATCGTTTGCACGAGTTGGGGGCTGCCAAGAAAGCGTTGATCTTCACCGAAAGCAGGAAGACGCAGGAATTCCTTGCAAACCATCTGGAGTCAAACGGCTACTCTGGAAAGGTCGTCGTATTCAATGGGTCAAACAGTCACCCCAATGCCAAGCGTGCATACGAGAATTATGTCGAGCGACATCGTGGCACCGATCGCCTGACCGGATCAAAGACGATTGATGTTCGGAGCGCATTGATCGAAGAGTTTCGCGATCATGGCGAGATACTGTTAGCGACAGAGGCGGCCGCAGAAGGTGTCAACCTTCAATTCTGTTCGTTAGTCGTCAACTACGACTTGCCGTGGAATCCTCAGCGGATCGAGCAGCGCATTGGTCGCTGCCATCGTTACGGCCAGAAATACGATGTTGTGGTCGTCAATTTCCTCTCTCAAGACAACTTAGCCGACCGGCGTGTCCAAGACCTTCTGCAGCAGAAGTTCACGCTGTTCGATGGGTTGTTTGGTGCCAGCGACGAAGTATTGGGGACTATCGAGGACGGAATCGATTTCGAGAAACGTGTCATCGGTATCCTAAAGACCTGCAGGACCGACGCAGAAATCAATGAGGCCTTCGACAAACTCCAACAGGAGTTGGAATCGACAATCTCGGAGAAGATGACCAAGGCGCGGGAGCAACTGCTGGAGCACTTTGACGCTGACGTGCATGATCGCCTGAATGTCACCGCACAGGATGCTCGACTGGCCTTGGATCGAGTTGGCGAGCGTCTCTGGAAGTTGACTTGTTGGGGACTCCGAGGAGCGGCCGATTTCAATTCAGATACGTTGGGATTCACGTTACCCAATGCCCCTGCACCGGAGATTCCAACCGGACGATATCAGCTGATTTCCGTTGTTCGCGATCAAGAAAATGGTGCGGAGCCGGAAGCTCATCTTCTCAGGTTATCCAGCCCTCTAGGGCAATGGCTCCTGTCGAAAGCAAAAGAGCAGGAGCTCAACCGTACTTTGGGAGGGACCGATGCTAGCGCATTGCGTTCACAAGTACACGAATCCCCTGAGCCGACGGCGCTAGCCGCGGGCACAACAGATTCGGCACTCGCCCCGCGCACGCCCGACGCTAGCGCGTGCGGCTCATTTGATTGCATCGAATTTGATGTGACGGGTAACGAACGCAAAATCAGCATGCTTGCCGATTTTGTAGGCCAGTCGGGTTGGATGCGCGTTGACAAGCTGTCGTTGGACAGTGATGCGATTGAAGAGTTTATGCTTCTGACGGCATTTACCACCGGTGGTCAAAACCTCGATCAAGAGTTAGCCGACCGTTTGTTCGATGTCGCAGGGAAGCATGTTGATGAAGTGGAAATGGCTGCTGCCGATTTAGAACGAATCAATGCCGACGCAAACCGTCTTAAAAACGCAACAATCGCTCGAGCGAGCGAAAATGGGAACACGCGCTTTCGACAGGCACAAGAACAAGTCAATCAGTGGGCGGACGACAAAATCACGGCTGCTGAACTTCAACTGGACACATTGCGTCGTGAGCTACGCGCAGCTAGACGCCAGGCGGATCTCGCCGAGAACATTCAAGCCCAAGAGACAGCATTGGAGGAGATCCGACAACTCGAGGCCAAACGCCGCAAAGCGAGGCGAAACATTGACGACGTCGAGGAAGCGGTGGAGCAGGAAAGGCAAAAGCTGCTCGCCCAGCTTCGGTCCCGCTGCCAGCAGAAACAACAAATAGAAACGCTATTCACCATTCGATTCACTATCAAATAGTCACCAGAGCCAACGGCGCTATCCGCAGGCAACGCAATTGAGCCGACGGCGCTAGCCGCGGGCCTCACACAGAAAGCCTTATCACCAACATCGCACAACTGAAAATGCCCGACGCTAGCGCGTTCGGCTCACATAACACTCCAATGCCCGATGCTAGCGCATTCGGCTCAAAAATCAAAACCTAATCAGCCGGCGCAAACGCGTTCGGCCCGTGAATATGACAACCATGACAACAACCATCTCTGAAGCGAAATTCGAGGCACTCAAGTCCAAGCTGCGTGAGCTATTTGAACTGGATAAGTCCGACCTGGATTTCGGTATCTACCGGATCATGGCGGCCAAGAACAAGGAGATCACGGCATTCCTGGATCGCCACTTGAAAGAAACCGTACGCGAGGTGCTTGCCGAGCGAGGCTCCGACGAAGCCGACAAGCTGAAAGAAGAAATCGACGAAGCACGACAGGCTGCCACAACAGCCGGCTTCAATCCTGACGATTCTCCTAAGGTCAAAGAACTCGAGGAACAGTACCAGAACCTCGGCGGTGGCTCGACCGCGGAGCTGGAAGCGGATATCTACAACCACCTGCTCAATTTCTTCAGCCGCTACTACGACGAAGGTGACTTCATCTCCAAGCGGTTCTACAAAGGCGACACGTACGCCATACCGTACGGAGGAGAAGAAGTCACATTGCACTGGGCCAATAAAGACCAGTACTACATCAAGAGCGGCGAGTGGCACAAGGACTACCGCTTTCGCGTAGGCGATCGGACAGTGCACTTCCGACTCGTGGACGCCACGCAGGAAACTGGGAACAACAAAGAAGCGGACGAATCCAAACGTCGCTACATCTTGGCCACGGAAAACCCCGTGGTCGTCGACGACAAGAGCAAGACGTTGACCTTGCGATTCGAGTTTCGGGCTCCGACCGAAGCCGACAACAAACGGGTTGACGACACGGAAGCGACTCGCATTTTCGGCGGAAATTACGACAAGCGATCGAGCCGGAAGAAAGGTGACGAGCGAGAAGCATTTTGCGCCGACGCAGAGAGTCGAGCGTTGGAAGCACTAGACGACAATTGGAAAGAAGCAGCTGAAACACTTTCCGCGACTGACGCCAAACCAAATCGAACGATTCTTGGTAAGTATCTTGACCACTTCACTGCTCGCAATGCGTTTGATTACTTCATCCACAAAAACCTAGGTAGTTTTCTTCGCCGCGAACTTGATTTCTACATCAAGAATGAAGTCGTCTTTCTTGATGACATAGAGTCACTCTCCGACGACCACCTTGTCCGCATACAAGGGAAAGTGAAAGCGATCAGGCGAGTGGCTGAAAAACTAATTCGTTTCATTGGAAGCCTCGAAAACTTTCAAAAGAAACTCTGGGAGAAAAAGAAGTTCGTCATCAGCCCGCATTACTGTGTCACGCTAGACCGTGTTACTGATGCATTCCATAAAACTATCTTTGAAAACAAATTGCAGTTAGAAGAGTGGGAGCATCTATACAAATTGCACTTTGATTCCAGTAAATGGGACGAGCAGATCGAAAGTTTCAAAGCAGAGCATCCATCTGTAATGGTCGACACCCGCTTCTTCGATGAAGCGTTTCGTCATGAGCTCATCACTGAATGCTTACTGCCAACTGCGTTAGACGGCGTATTGGTCAATTCTGACAACTACCACGCGACACGTCTGCTTGAAGCAACTTTCAGGAATGATGTTGGTCTGATCTACATTGACCCCCCCTACAACAGGGATGACGACGAGTTTGTTTACAAGGACAGCTATAGGCACTCATCATGGCTGTCGATGTTGCGTGATCGAATCGCGAGTGCAAGGTCGTTTCTAACCTCGATTGGCGCGCTTGTTGTAAGTATCGATCGCACCGAGCTTCACCGATTGACGACTCTTCTAGACGCGGTGCTTAAGGAAGAGAATCGAATAGCTGAGTTTGTCTGGGAGAAAGGAAGAAAGAATGACGCAAAACACATCAGCCTTTCCCACGAGTACTTTTTGACTTACCTAAATGACTACGAATTGCTCAAAGAGACGATTCCGGAATGGAGAGAACAGAAAGAAGGCGTTGAAGAAACAATGGCCGAATTTAGACGGCTGATGTCGACGCACTCTGGTGATGTCCAGTCGGTAAAGCAGGATCTTTGGAGTTACATCATTCGGAAGATCGATCCATTGGCTGCACGTTCGATTCTTCTTTTCAGCAAGGTCGATGAGAACGGACTTTTTCGAGATGACACGGATATCTCTTGGCCCAAGCCCGGCGGGCCAAAGTATGACGTGCCCAATCCGCTTACTGGAGACATAGCAAGAGTTCCTCCCAACGGCTGGAGGTGGACCGAGGAAACTTGCAAGCAAATGCTAGCGGATGGCGAGCTTGATTTTGACCCTGAGGATCCATGTCGTCTTAGAAAAAAACGCTACCTCCATGAGTACGATGATCAAGTCAAATCGACGATTCTGTACAAACACTCAAAATCGGCTACGCGGCAACTTAGAGACGTGATGGGGGGAGATGTTTTTGACAACCCGAAAGACGTTGATTTGATTGCCTCATTGATCGAATACATGTCTGCACCTGGGGCTACCATATTCGATTTTTTCGCAGGATCAGGTGTGACGGCATGTTCAACGATCTCGATAAACCGTCGTTCAAACGCTGACTATCGATACTTGCTCGTTGAGATGGGAGCATATTTTAGCACCATACTGAAGCCGCGTATTCAACGTACGGTGTACTCGGAAGACTGGAAGAAGGGCACCCCCACGAGAACGAATGGTATTAGTCATGCATTCAAGTACTTTGCACTTGAATCCTACGAAGACGCCCTCAACAACCTTCCAAGTCCCGACGGCAAGCTCTTTGAGGCCATGGACGAGGCCACCCGCGACTCGTTGATCACTTACTCACTTGATCTCGAGCTTGGACCACATCTGCTGAACATGGATGCTTTCAAGGATCCGTGGGGCTACCAAATCTATGCTCAGCTTGCCGGTGAAGATGAGGTTTCGCTTCACAATGTCGACATGGTCGAAACTTTCAATTACCTGATTGGATTGAAGGTTCATGCGTACGGCCCCATCGAACGCTACAACGCGGACTTCGTGCAGCTTCCGCACGGCGATGATACTGACGGAGAGGGCAATCCGATCCCTGAGGAAAAGCGACAAGGCAAGGTCCGCGTGGACGGACGATTGCGCCGCGAGGCTGATGGACCGTTCGTCTATCAGCGTATCGAGGGCGAGTTGAACGACGGCAACGCGACTCGTGTTTTGGTGATTTGGCGAAAGTTGACGGAGGATCCTGACCAAGATGCGGCCGTGCTGGAAGCCTGGATGGCCCGCCATCGAGAAACGACCAAGGAACGCAGCGAGCATCGCGATTATCACCTGATTTACATCAACGGCCCAATTACGCTGCCGCAACCCACCCAAGAATTACGTACGGTGCTGCCCACCGAACAAACCTTCAAAGATCGCATGTTCGAAGACACGGAGGTTTGATTCGATGGCAAAGCAACAACCCGACTTTCACAAACAGACCGTTCTTTTCCAATGGGCTCTCCAGCAATTCGGCGTCAATGATCTGGAGGAGTTCAAATCCAAGTTCCAGATCAACGCGGATTCGCTGGGCGGTGTTGATGAACAAACCGGACAGAACCGTTTCTTTGAACAGATCACCAATAGCGTCCTTGCCCGTGCGGGCGAGACGGTTTCGCCTGAGAAACTTGCGGAATACGAGCAGAACCTTCAGCTGCACACTCAAGCGATTAATGCCGCTCGGTTTCATCACGGGCAGCCTCTGATCGAGTGGAAGTACTACCAGTACTTGACCTTGTTGTTCACGGAGCATTTTCTGGATCGGTACTTCCAGGACGCTGACTCGCTCCGTGACGAGATCAACGAGGTCATCACTGAACACAATAGCTCCGCACAGGCTGTGGACCAGGTGAAGCTGTTTGACACCGATTCTGGTGACTCGGCAGGCGAGCAGTTGGCGCGACTGGCGTTCTGGTGTGCAACGGGAAGTGGCAAGACTCTGCTGATGCATGTCCACATTCTGCAGTTCCGCCACTACCAAAAGATGGCGACTGCTTCTGGCCGGTGGCAACCGCTTGACCAAGTGATCGTTGTGACACCCAACGATGGCCTGAGCCAGCAACACATCACTGAACTAACGTGGTCGGGTTTTCACGCGATCCCGCTGGAAGCTGATTCGTCGGACGACTTGTACGCGACGCAAACGAAGTCAGCCATCAAGGTGATCGATATTCACAAGCTGATGACGGAGGAAGAGATCAAGGCCCGACGTGAGGGCGGAAAGAAGTTCTCGACTTCGGGAATCGTCACCCAGCAGATGGCGGGCAGAAACCTGGTGCTTGTCGACGAAGGGCACCGCGGCGCCGGAAAAAAGTCTGAACGCGATGAGTTGAAAGGTTGGCTAGCACGTCGTGACTCGCTGGCCAAAGGCGGGTTCACGATCGAGTACTCCGCAACGTTTAAAGAAGCGGCTCAGGGTGACGAGGATACCAAGAATCGCTACGCCCGTTCGGTCTTGTTCGACTATGCGTATCGCAGCTTTTACCGCGATGGCTTCGGTAAAGATTTCAATATTCTGAACCTGGAGGACGACGACAAGCAACGCCGCTATCTGACCGCTGCAATGTTGCTGTTTTATCAGCAGCTTCGAGTGTGGATGGATGGAGGTGACGCGCTCAAACCGTTCTTGATCGACAAGCCGCTATGGGTATTTGTCGGTCACACGGTTGTTGGCAAGGCTGGAACGAACAAGGACGACAAGACATCGATTTCCGACGTCGTCGAAGTTCTCGTCTTCCTGCAGCATTTCTTGGATCACCCGGCTGAATCGAAAGAACTGATTCAGAGCATTCTGAACGAAGGCTTCGTCAGCTCGACCGGCAAAAATCTGCTGTATCAGCGACTACCGCATCTCGAGGGTTCCGGTGACCCGGAGGCACTTGCTGCGCAAATCCACGATGGAATTCTGACCCATGTTTTTCAAGCACCTGGCGGCGGCAGCCTGTGCGTGCAACTCCTGAAGAGCGCCGACGGCGAACTCGCGTTGAAAGTTGGCAGCCAGAACGATCCGTTTGGCGTCGTCAACGTTGGTGATCCTGTTGCGGTGGCGGAAGCCTGTGAGCAGCAGGGAATCACGCGCCTGGAAGACGATCTGAATCGAGACTCTTTGTTTCACGGGATCAATCACAACGATAGCCCGGTGAACTTCCTGGTCGGTTCTCGAAAGTTCACCGAGGGTTGGAACTCTTGGCGAGTTTCGTCCATCGGTCTGATGCGCATGGGGAAGAACGAAGGCACTCAAATCATCCAGCTCTTCGGTCGTGGTGTTCGCCTTCGCGGATATAAGATGGGTCTACGCCGTTCGTCGGTCTTGGCAGACAAGCCGACTCCCCCACGGAACTTGCGGCAAGTCGAGACGCTCCAGGTTTTCGGAGTCAAAGCGACCTACATGAATAAGTTTCGCGACTGGATCTTCAGTGAAATTCCGGAGGCTCAAGAGAAGCAGGTTTGGGAATTGCCCGTCGTTGATACGTTGCCAAAGCGAACGCTCAAGACGCTGCAGCTTCAAGAAACGATCGAAGGCCACAAGGTTGAACGCGGTCAGGCTTTTCAGAAGCTCGGCCCACTGGTCAAGCTGCGACCACCGCACGAAACCGCTCCCGAAGATGTATGGCTCCGCCGGCACAAAACGCGACTGAATTGGCTGCCTCGGATTCGTGGCATCGTTGGTCAGAACAAGCAAATTGGAAACGCGATCGGCGAAAAGACCGAGCTTCCAGACAAGGAGTTCACTGACACCCATCGCGCATTGCTGAATTACGACGATCTTCTCTTCGGATTGGAGGCGTTCAAGGCAACGCGTGGTCTAGACCGTTTGCACGCCGACCAGGATTCGATTCGGCAGCTGCTTGCAACGTCGGGCTGGTATCGCCTGCACGCCACGGATGAGGACATGCGAACGGATCGGTACGAGAACATTTCGGGTTGGCAACGGATGGCGGGTCAGCTCGTCAACAATTACGCCGAACGTCTCTATCGTTTCACTCGGGGACGCTGGGAGGCTCCGTACCTGCAAGTCGTTGATTTATCGACGGACGATCCCAGCATGATGAAGGATGGGGACCACTACCTGATCGAGTCTACGGAGCTGGCCCAGTCTGCCGAGGATATCGCCGCGATCGAGGAACTGGTAACCAACCTGCGTGACGCGGTAAAGGACGACAATTTGGTCAGCTGGAGACAGTGGACAGGCAAATGGCGAACCGTTCCGTTTGCAGGTCACCTTTACCAGCCACTCTTGCATGTCGGCAAGAAGCAGATGATCAAAATCAGCCCCGTTGCCCTCGACAAGCATGAAGCAAAGTTCGTCGAAGATCTCACCAAATGGTGCACGGAGCAACAAGAGATTGAACTGTATCTGCTTCGTAACAAGGCCGTCACTGGATTGGGCTTTTTCCAGGCAGCGAATTTCTTTCCCGACTTTCTAATCTGGCTTCAAGAAGGCGACACTCAGCATCTGATTTTCGCCGACCCCAAGGGGCTTCAAAATCCGGAACTTTCCGATCCCAAGCTGCAGTTCGCCACCCGAGACATCCCTCAGATCCAGCGAATTGTCGAAGCCCAAGATTCCAGCCTCAACCTGTCCGCATTCATCGTCTCCAACTCCAAGTACGCCGACCTCGAAAAGCACAAAGTCGGTGATGAGATCATGTCCAAGGCCGAACTCGAAGAGTTAGGGATGCTCTTCATGTACGACGATCCGGGGGCGTACATCGGGAAGATGATCGATTTTGTCCGAGGTCGCCAAGCAAGCAAAGCCAGCAATCAAGGTAGTTCCATATGACAACACACGACTCAGATCGACTTCAATCAGCACTCGAACATGCTAAAGCGGGAAACGCAGTCCTCTTTTTAGGTGCTGGTTATTCAACCGAGGCAAAGAACCGACTCGGGAAGCAAATACCTTTAGCTCGCGAACTGCGTAATGCGATGGCGCAACTTGCTGAGTGTGACAGCGATCTGTCTCTTGAGACGATCGCGGAGTTTTTCAAGGAAACGCAATCGCCGGACGACTACATCCAGTTCTTCGAATCACGATTACGTTGCACTGAGGTGACGGACGAACTGCTCGAAATAGCGAAAGTTCCCTGGCTTCGAGTCTACACGACTAATTATGACGACGTCTACGAGTTTTCATCGCGAAAAGTTGGTATCGACGTCAAGACGATCCGCCTTTCCGATTCGACAGAAGACGCCAATACGCAGATCCAGCAAATTGTTCACATCAATGGGGCGATTGAAGGATTCTCTCTTTCCACGATCGGCTCACTTCGCTTGACTCATAGCAGCTACGCCGTGGACTCGTTCTTGGACAGTCCGTGGATAGAAGTGTTTCGAAGCGATCTTGCTACTGCACGCGCAATAGTATTTTGCGGTTACTCGATGGTGGATATTGATATCCGCAAGGTCGTGGCTGATAACGAAACGATGAAAGAAAAGTTGAATATTGTTGTGTATCCGGAGGAATCTGGCCCATCGATTCGCACCCTCGAGCGGTACGGTGCTGTTTATCCGATTGGCGTCGAAGGACTGGGCAATACCCTTAAAGCTACCGAATGGAGAGCCAGATCGTCACCTGCTGTTTTCGGGTCCTTTGAGCGACAGTCGTCTTTTAGCCCCGGCACCGGCAAATTGTCAGATCGCGATGCATTTGCCCTGTTTTGCTACGGGAAGATCGACCAATCGCATATATGGAGACATCAACGTGAAGTGGTCGATACGCCATTGCTCGTGCGAAGGTCAGGCCTTAATCAAGCTATCGCTGCCCTCAAAGAAAGCACAAGCGATGTCGTAGTTCATGGTCACCTCGCAAGTGGGAAGTCTGTTTTGCTCAACCAGATTGCGGCAACTGACTTTGGCCCCAATTGGGAAGTCTTCCGCCTGAAAAACGAACGATTCAGATGGCGTGAAGAAGTCAGAGAGATTTGCAAGTCAAATGGCCGGACAATCGTTTTGATTGACAACTTTCCGCAGCACATGGAAGTAGTTAAGGAGTTTGCGCTCCATCGCAAGCCAATGCTGTCCTTGGTCCTTGGTGCGCGATCAAATGATTTCGATGTGCGAATTCCAGGAACCGAAGAATACTTGCGAGACTACCTCGAGGTTGACATAAGCCTTCTTACCAAAGAAGAAGCCGACGACTTGAAAAGTATTTTCGAGCATTACGGATTTCACGGTCGACTAGCAAGCTTACGAAGCGGCAAGGCACTTGAGCGATTGGCTGATGAAACTGGCTTGCAAATGCACTCGATACTTCTTTGGATCTTCAATTCAGAGGACGTGAAAGCGCGGATCGACGCCGAGGCGGGGAGAGTCTTCGAAAACGACGCCGCCAAACACGTGCTGATCACGGGTTTGATCCTCAGCCTCATCAATGTTAACGCTGACGGAGATCTGATCTTCGATTTTGGACCACGCCTCAGAACGAAGTTTAATGTGGAAGCCAAGCAATTGGTCTCCTCATTCATCGACCATGCATCCGGCGAGTTCAATGCTCGGTCGTCGGTTTTGGCGCGACACATTCTGAGTGAAGTGCTTGACCCGAACGAGTTGCTGGAATCTTTGAAGTCAATCTGCAAGAAATCAGTGGAGCGAAGCAAGTTCGGATTTGCAAGCGAGAATTTCAGAAGAATTCCACGAGAGCTCTGCAAATTTTCAAATCAAATATCGATGTTTCCAGCTCCGGAAACACATGGTTGCATCATTGAATTTTTCGAGTTTTCGAAGTCATTCGATAGGCTCCGAACTGATATCCAATTTTGGTTGCAGTACGCAATTGCACGTACATCAATGGAGCACTTTGGCGAAGCCGGCCAACTCTTCGACACAACCTACGAACTTGTTGGGCGGCAATCGTTTCACTACGACACTCGGTTCATCGACAACCACTACGCCAGGTTCTTGATTCTCCGTGCTATGCGTGCCCGGTATTCGGATGACCGATTCACCGATGTTGAAAAAGCTATTGACCTGCTTTCAGATCAAATGCGTAAACCAGATGCGAACAAGCACTACCCATACAAAGTTGCTTCAATGGTGGTCGATTACTTCCACACGCACCAAAAGATGATTTCCGAAGAGAGAAAGTCGAAGCTTGCAGACTTCGCACGATTCGCACTCAATCAGATTCCCGGTTTGATTGAGCGAGTCGGAAAGCACTTCAATGTCAAAGAGTGCGAAGGCCGCTTTACCGAGTTTCTCGCGTCACATTTGGACCAGGCTTGATTTGAATTAGAGTTGTATTGTCTATCATGGAAACGGAGATCGCTCAATCCGCCGGCCCCGTACGGACTATATGGCCGCATCGCCCATAACTTTATGCGTCTAAGAGTCTTCTTCTGCGGGAACTTGAGTGCAAAAGTCGACCACGAGAACAGTGACGAATAATCCTATGCCCGCGACGAGGCCAACTACTTCGCCACTAGCCTGATCATATCCGAGCAAGTACTGAAGACCAACGTCGACCGCAACCATAAAGCTCATAGCCAAGAACGAAGCTGTCACCGCGAAACCTAAAAACGTGTCAGAAACCGTGCGTTCAAATGCTGGTTGCGTGTACCAACTAAGCTTCTTACAGAACACGTGCACAGCGTTTCTTAGCCGTTTGTAAATCCTCACTGAGATGACACCCAACAGAACTGAAATCAGGCTCAGCACTAACGAAGCAAGCATCGCGGCTGCCGCGTTTAACGTTCGCTCAGTTTCGATGAATCCAATAGCGGAAAACACCGCGAATGTCTGCAACGCGGCCGTGGCAGTGATACAGATCATGTCCAAGTGCGATTCGTTCAAGCTTGCAATGTAGTGGGTGCGAAGATCCTCAAGCTCGTCTGGCTTGGTTTGTTCATAAAGTGTCCTCAAATTTTTCGACTGTGTGTGAGCGATGCGTAAGTGATTCAAATATGTCCAGGTCATTAGGGCGGTGGCGACCAGAGTCCCAAAAACAAGTGCGACGGTGAAGTTGAATTCCCACTGGACAACGAGAACGAGCGACGCCAAACCTGTAACAACCGCAAAAAAGGAAATGATCTGAACCGAAACACCCATCAAATTGAATTTGCTTGACTTTTCAAGCTGCTGAACTTGATCTCTCTCAAGCAATTGAGCTTCGGCAATAGCGAATCGCATTCCATGATAGACAATCCCAATGTGAAGCTGGACAAAACGCAAGCAAAACAGCAGAGCACTGCCAGCCAGGAAGAGAGTGATTAAGGTTTGTGTCTCAACCCCGAGATGCTTAGTTGGTGACCTGATTGACAAAGCTCGCAATAGAGTCATCGAAACTGCAACGAGAACGCTGACTTGGTACATCAGATCGCGTCGACGCGAAAACAACATGATCAGTTCCGCGCTCGTTTCTCCGAGCCGAATTCTTTTCGGGGGAATGGGTAAATTAGTTCCTCCAACCCAATCTACGCTTCGTCGATTCATTCGATTCTATCCTGTGGAACGATGGGCTGACGTCAAACGACAGCCCTAAGTGTAGAACGCATCAATCTCAAATTGCGGACGCTCAATTTTCAGCCACGGTTTTGTGCTAATAAGATTCTGATCGTAAATCATGAAACGAGGTGTCGCCTGCTTGATTCTCATTAGCGCCTGAGATATCCGTGCCCAATACATATGGTGAGAAAGGACAATGCCCTTGTATCGCTTGTTGTGCCAACCATCTTCAAATCGCTTCAAATTTACTGAAATCCATTTTGCATCCAGTACTTCTGGTGGATTCGGAGTCACTTTCGGGCGACGTGAATTGGCAGTAGCGCCAAACAGGATCAGTAATTCCCCCGCCTTGTCAGAGTCGTGAGGAGTCATATCCGGGCGTCCAAACCAGCCAATCGGTCGCAAGTCCTGAGTAGCAACCTGTAGCCCGGTTTCTTCCTCAACCTCACGAACCGCAGCCGCAGAGGGCGATTCCCCCGGATCAACACTACCTCCAGGCAGGACCCACGGGTGATCGCCATACCTCTTTGAGTACTTTCCGAGCTGGGCCATCAAGACTGAACGACCACTTGAATCGAGAATCGCAGTGACGACGGCAAGTTTCCAGCCCCGATTCTGATCGTCTCGAACGGCCATCGCCTGACGATCAATCCGTTCGACAGTGTCGATTGCTCCGTCCGGAAACCAGTCTTGGTGTTTTCGAGGAAAATGGAACCGTTCAAATTGCTTACAATCATCTCTCAGCTGATCAACGTGTCTAGCTCTTACCTTTTCGGAAGGAATTTTCTTGTACCTATCGTTGATTTCTGAGAGCAAATTCCTCGTCGATTCAAGCAAGGATTCACATAGATCCATGCGTTTCGTCATCGGTTGCTTGCCATATGATGTTCTCACCGCTCGAAACAGGGAAACCTGAGCGTTTCTCACCTGGGACTGTACAATCATTCGGGGATCACGCATCGATGTTCGGATCTCGGCTGCTTGTTCGTATCGTTGACGAGATGACTCGGCGAGTTGCAGCACCTGGTCTTCAGGACATCCGTACCGATTCGCATCTTCGGCCATCGATTGGTATACAAAAGCCGCGTTGTGCAGATTCAAGCCATAGAATTCCATTTGATAGTGGCTCTTGAACTCAGTTGCTACACCATCGAGCCGCTTCGCGAGATTCTCTTGCCAACGCAACTCGTAGTACTTGTCATCGATCGGTTCCGATGATTCAAGTGCAACGCGCCCATTCATGTATCGTTGAAACTCTGAAAGCGGCAGTTCTGCATCTTTGAGCTTTCGGCGTGTTTCAATTGCTTTGCTAAGTTGTTGATCTGCTTCGAGATACCGTTGTTCATGCTGAAGCGCAATGCCACACTGATGCTCACACCAACCTAGATGTTCTCGGTACTTTTTCCGCTTTTCACCCCTGGAACTATCTATCGCCTTTTTTAGTTCCGCTATTAGTTTTGTTAGGTCAGAGACTGCATCTTTGCTTCGCCCACTTATTCTGCCCATGTAAGCAGCCCTTGATCGAGCCTCGAAATTCAAAATCGTATCGCCTAGATCGAGTATTGACTCGTAGGCTTCGTCAGCCAAATTTCGCTTCTCTCCGTCAACAACGACTTGGTACAACCGTAGGTGATTCGCGATTCGGGCCCACAATAGCTTTAGTAACGGTGCGTTTTTTGAACGAACGTTGCTAGCCCAACGACTGGCATTGCGAATCCACCAATTCTGGTCGTTGCACTCTTCTTCGACAAACCCCCAGTCTATCAAGACTTCATCTGTAACGTCGGAGGATGAAATCACTCGTCGGAAGACAGCTTGAAAAACTTCGTCGACATCAGATGTAATGACGTGAGTTTCGGTGGTAAAAAATCGGCTGACTAAGGGCGGATGCGGATCCTCGGACGGATGCTTGACCCATATTACCTCGCTAGGTTGAGCGGATCCGCAAAACAAAGCCGGCATGACATCATGAATATCCATTCCGCCGTAGCCCGCAACCACAAGCACACGACCTTTAATTGCATTGCCAACCTTTCGCAACAAATTTTGTTCGAGAGGCGCGAATACAGAATTCGCTCGGAATCGTAATGACAGTGGGTCTGACAACGTACCATGCAACTTCAACGGGCGTTGCTTTGGCGGCCCACAATCGAAAACCTCGATCAACTCATCGAAATTGGTTGTTAAAACCTTCGTGTCAAAATGCTTCGTACTCCATGCGGCGAAACGGTGGATATTGCTTGATGAGGGAGCGTCCAAGCACGCGGCTATCGCTTGACTCGTCTGTTGCTCGGTCAGCGTTTGAGACATGATTTGGAAGAACGTCTCGTTGAACAAAAGCTGGAGATGTTCTTTGAGATAGGGGATCGGATCTCGAAAATTGTCAGCGGCGATCACCCGAATCAGTTCTTCGACCATACTGACCCAGCCAGGACAATACGTCTGACGTCGAAGGCTGATTCCAGCACCAAGCATGAAGGCCGCGTTCTTACCCGACATTGCTTCAGCGATGCGACGCGCTGCGTCCGATTGATTTAGTTCCACTACGTTGTCCCCAATGCGGCAAGGCTTTCGTCGACTACGGCAAACCCGACGCCAAGTATACATAACGCTTCGCTGCGTGTGGGCGAACCTATGTTTACCCCGCCTTTGCGACGTAGCAGCACAGCGAGCTCGCTTTGGCCACTCCGAAGTCGATGGTGAATTGCCGCGAGTTTGTGTCCGCAAACATCCATCGTCTTCCTTTGAGCTGGCTTACGTGACTCTGGCTCAAGTGCGACCGACCATCCATCCATCCAAGTTCGGCCGCCGGGCTTATGATTGCGTTGCGCAACCACCTATCCCAAGAAATCCTTCAAATTTATCTTTGCAACGACTGGGTCCGCCAATCATGGGTAGAGCAATTGAATCAATCATTGCTGGTGCATCTCCAAACAACGTGGAAAGCAGCGCTCGATTTGGCGCAACAGATTCAGATACAGGTGCGAACGGATAGACAACCGTAGCTCGGTTGGCGCGAAATCCGAGAACATACGCGCACATCTGAAATCGATCATTTCGCGACTCATTTCCAAAGCTGCATTTGTATTTTGCGTCGACGATCCAGCGCTGGTTACCGTTGACAAGCAATGTGTCGGCCCTCATCAGCCGATTGGACTCGTCAGATCCATTGGCATCGTCCCAATGTCGAATGGACTCGCTTCGCGGCGCAACATGCCACCCTGTCTCGGTGGATAGCTCGCGGCACATCTTGCTGATCGCGTTTTCCCAAAGGAGAGCCAATGAGATGGTAAATGTGTCACCGCCCCAACCCTGCGTTGGGTCGAAGGTCGCTCCCGTCAGAATCAGTCTCGCCAACTGCAGTGCTGAGCGGTAACCGGCCGGCGGAGCAGACATGCTGGACTGGATGATGTATTCACGATCTTCCGTCGAGCGTGAAATGCCAGACCATGAATGCCTTAGATGTTGGAACGTGGTAAGCCGTTCGTTCCCGAAATCACCGACAAACATCAGGATTCGATCCAATGCAGCTGCGAGCAATTGATTTGGCGGCGTGTTGATGCTCCGCCCGCGAACGGTCTGAGGAATCGCCGGAAGCCGCCAAGGTCGCTGGGCCAATCGATGACTCAGAATGCGTCCACGAACTTCGGGGGCTTCCGTGTCGAATTGGACGAATCCCATGCGCATGTGGCAGCGGGTGACGATGTCAAGCTCCCGCAAGAAGAGGCCGGCGAGTACTGACTGGTACGATCCACTCTGTGAAACGTTCCCGTCTTGCTCCCAAAACTGAAGGTCCGGAAATTCGCCCAAATAGACCAGCCAATCGAGCAGCACCAATCCTGGCACTTTGGTCCCAATCAAGACTTGTCGGCCGCTGGGCAAACGAATGACACCAACTCGATCTCGCCCTCGGATCTCAACTTGGCCACGATGCTCGTGAACACGCAGCGTTCGGTCTTCATGGTGACGACGGAGTGTCGCGTAATCCTGGCCGAGGCTTTCAATTGAACCTCGCCAAGCAACCGGATCCAGCGAACCTTCTTCGTCACAAACGATTGGATTGGCGGTAGCGGGGGGTGGAGCGTCCGCGACTTGAACCATGGTCAAAGGTCCTCGCCGCTTTCCGGAGCTTCAGTATCATCCAACGTGGCCTCTTGAGCGTCTACCGAAACGCACTGGAGCAACGTACTTTCAATCTGGGATTCGAGTGCGCGATCTGGTCGACCGAACTGCATGGTGCACAGCTCGCGCACATATGGCAGGACGCTGTGCCGCACGATCCGGCGCAAGGCCGCGGCAATCAGCGGTTTGTCTTCAGATGCCTGGCTCTCGTTCCCAGCGGTCTGGATCATGAACAACGCATGACCGATTTGCTGTTCAGGTGCAATGCCGCGCTCTTCAAGCATCTGGTTGCATTGTTTCAAAGCACCGCTTGAGAATCCCGATGGATTATTGCCCGTGCGACTCAGCCACGAATGCAGAACGCTGTAGTCCGGAAGCAGGTCGAGCCAGAGGAATCGCCGCCGTAACGCCAGATCCATTCTGCCGATGGATCGATCTGCACTGTTCATCGTGCCAATGATGTAGACATTGCTTGGGAATCGAAACTTGCGTCCCGAGAGCAACCGAACGCTGCGCCCGCGGTACTCGAGCAACTGAGGGTGCATTCCCATTTAGTT
>NZ_JANZKV010000044.1 GCF_025060895.1 Stieleria sedimenti
GGTATTGGCCTTTAGGCGCAACCGTTGGTGTCCAGCCTTTAGGCGTTCCCCAAGTCGCCTTCAGGCGACACGTGAACGCTCACTCCATCCCAGACACCGACGTGCGGTGACGCGTGAAGGCCGATTTACAGCAGCATCCGCAGCGCGGCCATGGCGGTGGCGTAGTCGGGTTCCTCGGTGACCTCGGCGACGATTTCCTTGTGGACGATTTCGCCATCGGCGTTCAAGACCAAGACGGCACGGGTGAGCAATTTCAGCTCTTCGATCGTCAATCCGTAGTCGTTGCCGAAGGCGTGCGTTTGGTAATCGCTGGCCGTCCGCATCTTGATGTCCTCGGCCCCACAGAATCGGGCTTGGGCGAACGGCAGATCGCGACTGACCGTGACGGCGTTGATTTTGTCACCGAGCGAGGCGAGTTCTTCGTTGAACTTTTTGGTCTGGGTCGCGCAGGTCGGCGTGTCCAAACTCGGGACCACGCTGATGATGCTGGGCTTGCCTTTCAGATCGGCCAACGTCAACGTTTGGATGCCGCCGTCGGCGTAGTGGAGTTGAAAGTCGGGTGCCGGTGATCCGACAGCGAGCGCCTCTCCGGCCAAAGTCATCGGATTGCCCTTGAAAGTGATGACGCCAGTTTGACTCATGATAAAAACCTTGTGTGGTGATCGGTGCGACACATTTTTACGGAACAATGTTAAGCTGTTGAAATTATGTTGCCCCGACACGCAACCGGGAATGGGTCTCACCCCGGATGCACGGACGAGAGAATAAAAATTTCCAATGTTTTTGCCGTATTCGCCTCCGCCAACCCTTCGTTTCCTCGCTTGCCTCGCCGTGCTGGCCCTGGCCCCGGCGTCCCCTCGGCTGACCGCCGCCGACGGGTCAAAATTCGCCCACAGCGATGGCGACGCCCGGTTTCTGCACCAGATCCACCTCTACGATGCGAACAATCGCCGCATCGAACCGGACTCGACGACGCCCTATTCCAGTTTGAACACCTGTGGCCGCTGCCACGACTATGAAACCATCTCCCACGGCTGGCATTTCAACGCCTTTCTGCCCGAGTCTGCCGATGGCCGCGAAGGCGAACCCTGGATTTGGACCGACCCCCGTACCGGGACCCAATTGCCGCTGTCCTATCGCGGCTGGAAGCAAACCTTCGACCCCCGCAAAATCGGAATCGACCAATGGGCCATGGTCCGACAGTTCGGCGGACGCCTGCCCGGCGGAGGCCTTGGACACGCCCCCGAACCGGACGACTCACAGGCCGGTGCCGACGCGGAGGACGAGACAGCTGCCGAACCAAGCGAAGCGGACGTGACCGCGTCACGTTGGCCCCTGTCGGGATCACTGGAAATCGACTGCCTGGCATGTCATGGCGTTTCGGGGTCCTACGACTTCAACGCCCGACGGGAACAGATCGCCGACGAAAACTTCGCCTGGGCCGCCACCGCCGCACTCAAGATCGCCACCATCGACGGCCAGGTCTCGCGGATCAAAGAGGGCTCCGATCCCGAAGACGAAGCGACCCAAGAAAAACTGCCCAAAGTCAGCTACGACGCGTCTCGCTTTGCGACCGATGGCACGGTGTTCGTCGACCTGGTCCGCCAACCACAAAACAACGCCTGTTACCAGTGCCATAGCAACCGTACGGTCGACGCGTCGGGCATCCAACCCCGCTGGACGCACGACGAAGACGTCCACTTGCGAGCCGGAATGGCGTGTATCGATTGTCACCGTAATGGCATCGATCACCACATCGTCCGGGCCTACCCCGGCGAAGCACACCCCAGCGGCAAAGACATGGTCACGCTGTCGTGTGCGGGTTGCCACCTGGGCGCCGACTTTGTCGATGAACTGCATCAAGCTTCCGACGACGAACCGGCGCCTCAGACATACGCCACGGATCAATTGGCCGGGCGACTCGGTTCACCGCATCCCGCCCACGCCGGACTGCCGCCGCTACACTTTGAAAAACTCTCCTGCACCGCCTGCCACGGCGGTCCGCTACCCCGCGACCAGGCGCTCGGAATCATGACTTCCCTGGCACACTCCCTGGGCGAAAAAGGCCACCGCACCGGGACGGAACTGCCGCGGATCGCAGGCCCAGTCTACGCCAAGGGCGACGACGGCCGAGTCTACCCGCACCGCGTGGTTTGGCCGGCGTACTGGGCCAGTCTGGTCGATGGCAAACTGCAACCGCTCGATCCCGACGCCGTTTACGAGACCACACGCCGGGCACTGCGGGTGCGAAGTGACTTCACCAGCGAATTGTTGTCCCCCAAACTCGGCAGTTCGGAACTCAAGGAAGTGCTCGGTGAAGAACGCTACCGCGCCAAACCTGAAGAATGGACCGAAGAGGAAGCCGAAAAAGTTGAAGCGGCGACCAAGACAGCCGGAGAGCAACTTTTCGGCGAAAAAATCTCCGCGGCCATCACCGCCCTGGAAGAAGAACTCGGCGTCGCGCAGGCGGTCTACGTGTCCGGCGGTTTTGTGTATGCCAACGGAGACGAAGAGGAAACAGTCAAGAAAATCGAAGTCGACGACGTCGATTCGATCGACATGGTCCGTTGGCCGATGGCACACAACGTCCGCCCCGCCGGTTGGTCGTTGGGGATCAGCGGATGCGTCGAATGCCACAGCGACACGGGCAAGATTTTTGCCAGCACCGTCACGGCAATCGGCCCCGGACCCGATCAAGGTGAGCCGGTGGCGATGTTCACGCTGCAAGGCATCGATGCCGATCAACGACTGACGTGGAACGAACTGTTCACCGGGCGGGCCAGCTTCAAAATCATCATCGCCACGTCCATCACCGTCCTGTCGATCACGTTACTGCTGGCCGCCGGCATATGGGTCGGCCGCCTGGGACGCGCGTGATCCGGTAAGAGGCTTCATGGTTGCTCCAATCACCGTCCACCGATTCAACGTCCTTTCTCTGGCGGTGTTGCTTTTCGTCGCCTGCCCGATCACGGTCGACGCCGAAACGCTGCGGGTGGGCTTGATCGATCCGATCGATGGGTACGGCCTGCCGGTCGAGCGATTGCCACAGCTGCGACGTTGCCTGGTGGCGGTGGACGACTCGGGAGCTCTTGGCAATTCCATCTACCTGGAGAAGTGTACGCACGACGTGATTCTGGTCTCCGATCACTGCGTCCAAGGCGTGTGCGGGCGTCCGGTCGAACTTCCCCAGGACTGGGACCTAGACAGCGATCCTCGTCTCTATCGCGGTGTGGCCTGCGGTCCCGGGCGCCCCCAGTCGGTCGTCCGCGGACGGCTGCTCGAACAAACGCCCAGCCCACCAAAACCCGACCCTTGGTCCAAATGGAAGCCGCTGGTTGAATCGAATGTCCCCAACGATGTCGTCGTCCGCATCAACAACCGCGGGGCATGGCAGGTGGCGTTTGATTGGGACGCAAACCTCATGATCAGCGAGAACGAGCTTTTCACGTTGCCGCCCGGGTCTCTTGAACAACCGCATCTGTTTCGCCGCGACGATGCGATCTTGATGATGCAGCCGGTTGCGAATCCGACATCCGACTCGGCGGACCCGCTTCGCTTGAAATGCTGGACGATCTCAGGCTCAACTCGCGACACGGATCGACGAACGGAACCATCCCTGCTGACCTTGTTATTGCAGGCGTCCGGCGAACTGCCGAGCGAACTGCCGAGCGAACTGCCGAGCGAACGGGGCGGCATCGAGTTGGTGTGGTTGGATGTCGGCGGTCTGCTGCCGGCGGACCTGGGTGCAGCGATGGACGCGGCAGAGCGTCTCGGTTGCGAGGTCGTGTTTGCGAATCTCGGTTCGCCCGGAAACGTCGCAACCGACACGGCGCAACTTCTCGCCTCGTTGTCACACCAGACCGGTGTCGCCGTCGTATTGAACCAACGAACCACGGTCGCCCCGGACTTCTTGGCCCGCCCCGCCAAAACCTCGATTCCAGACATTGCGGAATTCCGCTACCGAAAGCCACCGGGTTCATTGGAAGCGTTTCGACAAACAACAAAATTGATTTTGCAGGATCCAACGTTGGTGCGCCGCGCGGTGGCTGAACAACCCGGCAGCGAACCGCCCGGTCCGATCGACGCGTTGTTCGGCGAATCCACTCCGGCGCTGAACACCGAGCGATTTCAGAGGATCGACGGACGAACAATGTTGGTTGCGCGCGTGCCCTTGGATGCGATCGATGGTCGATTGCGGTTGAGTGACGACGGGCCAGCGCTCCAATTGCATCAAGTGGAAGGGATTCGGCTCTACGATCTGCACGGACAACGGATCGTTGGTCCGGAGCTGAATCGTGACCCCGCCTTCGATCATGGCTGGCCGACGCAAACGCTCGATCATCGGGGCGGCTATGTCGTCGCCCCCGAAACGGTCTCCTGGATGGGAAAAGCGTGGAACTTAACCGATTCCCAATGTCGGCTCTCATGGACGCGAGGAACGGATCCGATTCTTGAGAAGACGACAAACCGTACGGAATCGGAACAGCCTGAGACGATTCGCTTGATCGGCCGCCAAGAGACTCCCGACAAGCTTCTCCTGTCTGCCGTCACCCGAGTGGAACGACTGGACAGAAAAGCGGCATCAGAAGTCCCCAGCGCCGTCCGCCAGTCGGCAAGCCACTTGTTGGATCGCGGACCATCGGTTCAATCTTGGTGGTATCGCGCGTCGACCAACGGCGGAGCCGTTCGACACCAAACCGTCCTGCAGGAACTCGACGCAACCATGCCTGCGTGGGACCAAAGCCACTTGCAGTCTTGGACACTGTTGGAAACGGGATGGCTGCAAACACCGGCGGATCGTCTGGGAACGTTTCGACGGTCGAATCCGCAAGCCGGATGGATTTTGGTGCAGGCGGTGAAGCTCCCCGGATCTCCGAATCAGCCACCACGATTGGTGCTAGCCTCTGGTTTCAAGCAAGAAGCTCCTCAAGTTCCTTGGGAACGAACGCTGCACCAACGTCGAGCTTCGGATTCCAGCTTTGTCGTCGACGGGCAACTGTGGGTCGACGAGTACCGAGGAACGATGTCGTCGATGTCGATCAACGGGGCAGATGCCCTTTGGTATTCGTTCCATTCACCGGCCGAACAAAGTCCGGCGACGCGTTGGCTGCGGCTTTCTGGCAATCCCAACGAGCCGACAGAACCGCGTGATTGGCTGTGGCACTATGACCACGACCCCGCCGCCGAACTGCTGCATCAACGGTCACTGGCCGGATCGAGCCCGTCGGAGATTTTGAGTCGAACACCGAAGCCGGCGGATTCGGTGAATGATCCCGTCGCTTGGCGATCTCATCTTCTGGCACTCGATCAACCCTCCCTTCGCAAGCAGCACTTAAACGAAGTGATCGCTGCTGCCGGTCATGTCTTAGAACTTTGTCAGCGGCGACTGGGCCAATTGCCACTGCAGACAGCGTCTGCGGCAGCCGAGACCGAAAGAGCTGAATCGGAGCCAATGTCAGCGTTTTCGATGCCGACCGATCCGGCCGGAATTCTGGCGTACGCCTGGGCGGCCGACGCGGCGTATCGTCAAGTCCGCGCGATCGGCTATCGCGAACTTCCCGATGTGATCGAACAGCATCCGATCAAGGACATGGAATCGCAGAACCGCGAATTCGAATCGGCCTTTGCCCGGCTGTGTGGAATCGTCGACATCCTCGACCCGCGTTTTGCACTCGCGTTGGTCCGGCATGAAAGACGGCGTGGGCATCCGGCGAAAGCCTATGAAGTGCTTTCCCATCACGCCTATGAAGGCCCGGCGATGCCATGGTACTTCAAAAAGGAACGCGACCTGTGGAGCGATTCCGGTCGGGAACCGCTGCGGCGTCTCGGTTACGCCCGCTGGTTTCTGCGGCAAGCCAACGAACCGGTCATGCATTAGGTCATGCATTAGCCGACCGAAATTCCACCCAGCCCGTTGGGCTGGGCTAGGCAATGGACCGGGCCGTTGGCCCTGGGATTCGGGCCAAGGGCCCAGTCGACCCAGCCCGTTGGGCTGGGCTAGGCAATGGACCGGGCCGTTGGCCCTGGATTTCGGGCCAAAGGCCCAGCGGTTTACCTAGCCCAGCCCGAAGGGCTGGGTTACGGATCAAAAACGCGCGATGAGGGCCGAAGGTCCGGTCCGTTGCGGGTTAGTCCCACACGTATCGTTCGTCGATGTCGAGGTTGTGTTTCTCACAAAGACGTCGATATTCGTCCTGAAACGACATCTTCGCGTGATGATCGGATTGATTGCGAATGTACTTGTCGACCACGCCTCTCAGAGAGTGGCTGACCGAAAAGACGCCATATCCTGATTGCCAGGCGAAAATGGAAGATCCCTTCTCGTGTCCCTTGGCCCACTTCGAGGTCTCCGTCTTCACCTGTTCGACCAACTTGGCGATCGTGATCGTTCGATGAAGCCCCACCAACAAATGCACATGATCAAAATAACCACCCACCGACGCGCTCGTGCATTTCGACGTCTTCACGTGATGGGAGAGCATGCGGAACATTTCCGTTCGGAAATCATCGTTCCGCAGAAACGGTCGTCGTTCTTTGGTCGAGAAGACGATGTGTAGCCAGACCTGCGCGTGCGATTGCGGCATAATCGATTGCCCCGATGCCGAAGAGAGGAATTGTTTCGACGGGCTGTTTTAACATACTCGGGAACAAATGGCCGGGCCGTTGGCCCTGCATGGACATTGATGTCCGATTGCCCAGCCCGAAGGGCTGGGTTACAGAACAAACACGCGCGATGAGGGCCGAAGGTCCGGTCCGTTGCATCCTCGCCTCGAATAATCGGCCGGGCCGTTGGCCCTGCACGGACATTGATGTCCGATTACCCAGCCCGTTGGGCTGGGCTAGGCAATCGGCGGGCCGTTGGCCCTGGGATTCGCCGCGTGCCGGTTTCGATGGGACGTGCCCCCATGCCAATCGGCCGTTGGCCCTGGGATTCGCCGCGTGCCGGTTTCGATGGGACGTGCCCCCATGCCAATCGGCCGTTGCTCCTGGGATTCGTTGGGTGCCGGTTTTGATGTGCCCTGTCCCCATGCCAATCGGCCGGGCCAATCAACCGATGGGCCGGGCTAGGCAATGGGCCGGGGCGTTGCCTCTGGGATTCGGGCCAAAGGCCCAGCGGTTTGCCTAGCCCAGCCCGAAGGGCTGGGTTACAGAACAAACACGCGCGATGAGGGCCAAAGGTCCGGTCCGTTGCATCCTCGCCGCGAATAATCGGCCGGGCCGTTGGCCCTGCACGGACATTGATGTCCGATTACCCAGCCCGTTGGGCTGGGCTAGGCAATCGGCGGGCCGTTGGCCCTGGGATTCGCCGCGTGCCGGTTTCGATGGGACGTGCCCCCATGCCAATCGGCCGTTGCTCCTGGGATTCGTTGGGTGCCGGTTTTGATGTGCCCTGTCCCCATGCCAATCGGCCGGGCCAATCAACCGATGGGCCGGGCTAGGCAATGGGCCGGGGCGTTGCCTCTGGATTCGGGCCAAAGGCCCAGCGGTTTACCTAGCCCAGCCCGAAGGGCTGGGTTACAGAACAAACACGCGAGATGAGGGCCAAAGGTCCGGTCCGTTGCATCCTCGCCGCGAATAATCGGCCGGGCCGTTGGCCCTGCACGGACATTGATGTCCGATTACCCAGCCCGTTGGGCTGGGCTAGGCAATCGGCGGGCCGTTGGCCCTGGGATTCGCCGCGTGCCGGTTTCGATGTGCCGTGTCGCCATGCCAATCGGCTATGTCCTCGCAATGACCGAGCATCGTCTTGGCGATACGAAGGAGGCACAGACCCAACTTCGCAAGGCAAACGAAATCGCCGAGTCCGAGTTGTCAGACTCTCCCGTATGGAATCGAAGGTTGACACTCAAGCTGTTGCAAAAGCGGTGGCGGACACCGATGTCGTGGTTGGAGGTTCCGAATCGGCCGGCAAGACCGACGCGACAATGGCCCAAATTCTCTGAAAGAGGCGTTCAGCTCAGCGGTCCAGCCCGAGTTTGTTCAACAACAGATTCAGATAGCTGGAACGGACGGTCGTCACCAGCCCAAGACGTTCTGCGAGTGCGTCGATCCGCTCGCCCGCCGACTTGACCGCGTCGGGCGAATCGTCCTGCAGCAGCAACTCGAGCTCGGCGAACAGCCCCACCTGATCGACCTGGTCGATGGTCAAGGTGAAATCGGCATACCGTCGATCCGTCTGTGGCCACGCATACGACCGTCGCTCTTTCCGCACCGTCGCGACCGGATCAAACCCCAACGCCTGAAGCAGACGTGTCATTTGGCTGCCGTCGGCGTCGCCGGGTGCCAGACACCACTCGATCTCTTCGCGAGCCTTCAACGCCGATTCACCGACGTCCATTTTGGGCCCCTTGTAGGTCACCGAAGCGACCGAATCAATCAGTCGAATCCGAAACGCTTCCTTGGTTTGCACAAAGTCTCGCGACGGGTGACGATAGTAGGTGTCGGCGTGGCGTTCCACGTTGCCACCCACCGCACCCATCTCGTCAAGGCGTTTGACCAAGTCAGCCTTGTCGGCGAGTTCGTATTTCGTTTCGACTTCAAGCATGGCGGCGCTCGTTAACGCTCTAGACGGCTGAGGATTTGCTGGCGGATCGTTTCATCCGACTCGCGCTGGAAGTGCTGGTGCAACGCGGCGAGCGATGGCGGGTCACCTCGCTTGGCAAGTTCGGTGACGGCCCCTTTTCGCACGAACGGACTGGGGCTCTGCAGCTGCGCGATCCAATACGACGTTGAATCCACGTCACCGGTCATGCGTTGCTTGGTTTGGTCGGCCAGTGTGGCGGCGGGTCGAAATCGCGGCTTGAGCAACCGGGCATCCGAGCGAACGGAACCATCCTCACCAGCCGCTTGATTCAAAACGACGTCGGAAGGTTCGATCGGATCAAGCGTCGCGACGGTGCGGCGATAAAGCGTCGGCGTTGTCGAAGTCGGCGGCCAATCCGTCCAGCCGGCTGCCTCAAGATCGACCTGATCAATCGGCAACGGTTGGTCTTTGTCGACAATCGAATCAAGCGGTGGATCGCCAGGCGTGGTCGTCTCAGTCGCAATCACTTGCATCAGCCGGCGATAGGTCGCGTCGTTCTCCGCGCAGCCCGAATCGAGCAAGTCGCGTGCGGCCAGGCGAGCCAATTCTTGAACACGCCGCCAACGTGGATCCTGGGCATCGGAGATCGTGCCGGAGACGGCCGCGAGCTGATCGGCAAAAATGAAACGCCGCTCGGCCAATCGCTCCGACGGCAACGTCATCCATTGCCGGCTCAGGTCGGCGAGCAACTCGGCGGACCTGGCCGAGACCTCAGGTTTTTCATCAGCGATCGCGGCCACGATCCCGGGGATCCCCTCGATCCCGGATGCTTGCAATCGCTCAAGCTGAGCCAGCTTTTCCGCCGTCGTGAGCTGCGAAAAACCGCTCACGATTTCAGCCAAACGGGCCCGTTGAAGGTAGACCTGGGCCGCGCTCACGATGCCAAACAAGACAAATGCGAACGTCAAGTATTTTGCGGTCGATGCGAAGTGGCGTCGCGATTGGTTGCGCGATTCCGCAAAAGCCGAAAAGGGATTGGGCGTGCGTTCCAGTTCGTAATCATCCATGATCGTACGCCTGATGACGGGGGATGGATCGGGAGGCGGCGATCATCCTCGACATGGCCCAGGGACCGCAAGATCAGCTTCCGGGCGAGAGGCCGGTGTTGCGTTTACATCCGGTGGGTCCAGAAATTGATTGGTCAAAAAATTGATTGGTCAAAAAATGGGGTGGTCAAAAATGGGGTGTTTGAAAACTGGGCTCTCAAAGAATGACTCCGGGGGTGGCTACCGAATCTGTAGCTCATCCAGTTTCGTTTGATAGGCGTCGCGATCGGCTTCCCACTGTTGGTGGATGGCTCGCGCCACGTCGACTCCGGCGATCCGGTCTTGGACGATCGCCGAGAGCGAGACGATGTCGGCCGGCGAAAACGGATCGCCGACCCAAATCACCGTGCCTCGGGAATCGACCAGCATCGCCCGCCCCGGTTCCAGATCCAGGTTGCGAGTCCCGTTGTCGCTACGTTGAGCCAAGACGACCCAAAACCCGTTGGCCAGTCCCGCGTCGGCGAACAATCGCCCGGTCGAATCGCTGACCACCGCGACCGGACTGACTTGGTCGCGGATCGATTCGGGCGTCTGACGTAGCCAAACCGACAGCACCTCCGCAGCGTGCATGTTTTTGGCATCGGCACCATCGATCGATTGGGCCAAACCGGCGTACCACAGCGTCAACGGTCGACCGACGCCCCGTTCGGTGACCTTCACCCGCCCGGTCCGGTCGACGACCTGAAACGCGGCAACCTGACGCCCCAACCGACGATCAGGCGGCGGCGGGGGCAGCGGGACCAGCGACCGAAGGTAGCTGGGACGACGCGGCAAATCCGACTCCGGCATCTCCTCCATCCGATAGGGTGACTCGGGCGGCTGGAAACTCGCCCCGGTCAACACCAATTCCAGCGAGCGCACCTGCCAGCCTTCCAGCTCGATTCGCTTGCCCGCCATCGCGACGGGAAGCTCGACGCAATGAATCAGCGACCGCTGGGGATCGATCCAAAAACGATAGACATCATCGCCGGCGACCGTCTCGACGATGACGCACTGGACGTTCTCACGCCGGGCCATTCCTTCATAGCGGATCGACCGTTGTTCCGACTCCCCGGCATTTTGGTCGGTACCCTCCTGACCGGCAGATTCACCGGGACGGGTGCTGTGGCCGAACAGCTTGCCCATCGGGTTGGGATCGAGCAGCCATTCCAGTTGGGGCGGGGGGCCGCCGAGCCCGGAGACCATTCGAGCGGTCAAAATCGGGTCGCGGAGCAATTTTTCCAGGGCAGGGCGGCTGGCCGATGGACCATCGGCGGCCGGCCCGGCGAGAAGGACCTGTCCGTCATGGAAATCGGTTTGCTCGTCGGCGATCCAGCCGATCATTCGTTCGGGATCGGACCAAACCCGGGCATCGTAGGCGGCGATCCAGATCGTCGGTCCGTCCATCACCACCTGCATCGGAGCGGTCCGACGGACCAGTTGTCCGTCTTTTTCCACCCGAAGTCGCACTTCGCCTCGATCACGATAGGACCGGGTGTTTTGATAGCGTGTCAGGACACGTTTCAGATAATCTGCGGCCGGAATCTCGGGCAGCGAAATGCTCATCCCTTCGGTCGCTGAATCCACGGCCGACGAGGGGGCATGTTCCTTACCACCACAGCCGGAAAATGCCAACAAAGCCGCGATCGCGAGGAGTTTCGGGAGCGATCGAACAGTGGACTTCATCGTTTTCTGGGGTTGGCCGGCTAAGATTTCTGCTGCAAGGGTTGGGGGCCGCGTGCGAGTTCCGCAGTGGACGGCACCAAACCGCGTCTGATAACGACCCCCATACAACATTGCGTGTCCGGACGCGAGGCGGTTGCGTTTTTTGCCCGAAAGCGTGATAACCGCGCTGCAGTCGCATCCGTGTTTGAGCTGCCCGTGAGCGACCTGTTGATTTGATCGATGCTTCGAGACCGGCACGATCCGGTGAGGCGCAAACGCGTCAGCGAAAGGCGTCGCGAGGCCTCCTGCTCGCGCGTGCATGCTTCAATCAACAGGCCGACGTCGCCTGTCCGGATGAGGTCGCGTGTCCGCTTTACCCACCGAACTTTTTACCGACACTTTGGAACGTCGCATGCCCGACAACCAAACCGAACCATCCAACGCTTTCGAAGCCGCATCGGCCGATGGAGGCGTCCATTTCGTGACGAAAAAGACCGGACTGAACTCCGCTGAGATCTGGGAATACGACGCGGCGACGAACCGGACCAGCCGTGATGTGGTCGCCGACACGCTGCGGGCCCTCACGGCCCCCGACGATTTCCCGCCGATCGAAGCCGCGATTGTGGCCGGGGACCGCGTCGCACTGGCGGTCGATCCCAACGTCCCGGAGGTCGACGCCGTGATCGAAGGTGTCTTGCGGATGCTTCGCAGCACTCCGGCCGAGCACATCGAAATCGTCGTGTGGGACGAAGCGACCGAACAGACCCTCCAGCGGATCCGCGCCGCGGCGGGCGAGCACACGGTCATTCCGCATCAAAGCGACATCCGCGAATCGCTGTGTTATCTGGCGGCCGATGTCGACGCGGAACCGATCTATCTCAATCGGGCATTGGTGGACGCGGACTTCGTCTTGCCGATCGTCGCGATCCGTCCCTCCAACCTCAGCCAGCGGCGCGATTTGACCGGCGTGTTTCCTTCGCTTAGCGATTCAGCCACGCGGACCCGGTTTGCGGACAAAATTTCCTCCGGTGTCGCTTCGGCTCCGGCGATGAAGTCGGGAAACACGATCGCCGAAGAGGTGCCTTGGTTGCTGGGGGTGCAGTTGATTCTGGGCGTAACGGCCAATTCCGATGGGGCCGCCGGTGAAATCCACGCCGGAACCTTGGAGGCGCTCGCCAAGCGAATCACGCCCACGCTTCGCCGCCCCGACCCGGTCCCGCCGCCGGCAGAGTTGGTCGTCGCGGCGCTGGATGGGGATGCCCAGCAACAGACCTGGGAGAACATTGCCCGGGCCGCCGACGCCGCGTTGGCCTATGCGTTGCCCGACGCGACGATCGTGATCTGGTCGTCGTTGGATCAGCCGCCCGAGGGAGCATTGTTGGCGATTGACCATGACGACGAAGAACCGCCGACGACGACGCAACACGGCGACGACTCGGAAACCTTGCCGCACCGCGATCGCTTTTCCGAACTGGCCCGCACACTGAAACGGGTGGCGGAAAAACACCGCCTGATGTTGCACAGCAACCTTCCTCGAGAAGTCATCGAACCACTCGGGCTCGGCGTCATCGAATCGCCCCAGGAACTGGCCAATCTGAGCCGGCATTTTCAAAGCTGTGGCGTGCTCCGCGCCGCCAGCTTTGCCGGCGGCCACTAAATCTCGATTCCAACGACAAGGTTTCTTTGATGTCGATCCCGATGGAACAGGCGTACTTGCATTGCCCGCGTTGCGGCTGCAAGCAGAGCGATGTCGGTCAGATTCCGTTTCGCTGCGACCACTGCCAATTCGCCGTGTTCTTCGGTCCGGTCGCCGCCGTCGGCGGCTTGATCGTTGATTCCGCCGACAAGTTGCTGCTGGTGCGGCGGGCACGAAATCCGGGCAAAGGCCAGTGGGGACTTCCCGGCGGTTTTGTCGATCGCGGGGAAACCGCCGAAGAAGCGCTCGAGCGGGAAGTTTACGAAGAGACCCAACTACGGTTACAGACACGCGAACTGCTGGTCACGCGTCCCAACCAGTACAACTATCAAGGCGTCGTGACCGAGGTCATCGATCTGTTTTATGTCTGCCGGGCCGTCGATCCGAGCCACGTGGAATTGGAACCGGCCGAACTGGACGACTATGCCTGGGTTCATCCGACCGCCGATTACCTGGACAACATGGCGTTTCCGTCCAACCGCTACGCCATCGAATTGTGGATGAGTGAACTCCCTTGAACGGTCTGATCCTGGTTCCGACTGACAACGAACGACGCCTGATCGAGTCGTCCATCCGAATCGAGTCCGACCAATGGACTGTCAACACGATCGGTTTTGGTGTGATCGCGGCGGGAATCGAAACGACACGTCTGTTGCTGAGCGAACGGCCCCGCCAAGTGATTTTGGCGGGTATCGCCGGTTTGTTTTCCGGCCCAAGCACCGAAACCCTTCGACTCGGCGATGCGACCTGGTTCGACTCGGTCGCGATCGATGGAATCGGTGTGGGACAAGGCGACGCGTTTGTCGACGCGGCGGACCTCGGTTGGCGTGCGGAAGGCGAGGCCGCGCCGACGGACACGATTCACCTACCGACCACGCCCCAGAGCCGAGCATCGATTGCCCGGCCGGCCCTGCTGCTGACGGTCTGTGCGGGGTCGGCGGACGAAGACGATGCGGCGCGCCGGCTGCGACGCGTTCCCGCTGCGATCGGTGAAGACATGGAGGCGTATGCGGTCGCTTACGCCTGTCAGTCGGCCGGCGTGCCACTGCGGGTCGTGCGAGGGTTTTCCAACCGCGTCGGCTGCCGCGACAAGTCTGATTGGCAGATCGCTCCCGCACTGGCGAGCGTCGCGGAACAACTGCAACAGTACCTCGACGGTGAGACTTCATGAGCGAGAAGATTCGACTCGGCATTTCGACCTGCCCCAATGACACGTTCGCCTTTCATGCGTTGATGAATCGCTTGGTGGATTGGCGGGGACTGGAATTTGATCTCCGGTTGCTGGACATCCAACAGCTCAACGACGAATTGTTCGCGGGCAAATTCGACGTTGCCAAATGCAGCTTCCACGCCGCGCTGTTGTTGTCGGATTCGATGGTCGTCTTACCGAGCGGCTCGGCACTCGGCTTCGGCGTAGGCCCGTTGCTGTTGTCGTCGAAATCCGTCGCCTCGACCGGCGCCGTGCCCGCGACGGCAGATCAAATCACCCTCTGCCCGGGACAACACACGACCGCAACGCTGCTGTTTCGTTTGTTCTATCCCCACACCACGTCGATCGAGCAGGTTGTGTTTTCCGAGATCATGCCGCGACTGGTGCAGAACACTGCCGATTTCGGAGTCTGTATTCACGAAGGTCGGTTCACCTGGCAGGACCAGGGGCTGGGATTGGTGGAGGACTTGGGGACGCGTTGGGAGAACGAGACGCGGTGCCCGCTGCCGCTGGGCGGACTGGTCGGCGACAAGACGCTGCCCGATGACGTTTTGTGGAAAGTCCAGAGCGTCGTTCGCGACTCGCTCGAATACTCGCTCGCCGATCCCGAGGGCACCTTGGAAACGATGCGACACCACGCGCAAGAATTCGACGACGAGGTGCTGATGCAGCATGTCCATTTATACGTGAACGAATGGACGGTTGATCTCGGTGAAATCGGGGCCGGAGCGCTCAACCGGTTGAACGAGAAAGCCAAGCTGGCCGGCATCATTCCGCAATCGACGGCGGGTCTGCAGATCCTGCGGTAATCGCACGCGGGGAAGCGTCCAATGCCACCTGCTATAATACCAAACGTTTTTTTTGCAGCGGCTTGTTGATTGAGTGAGCCGCGACGCGTGAGCGGCCGGGCATCTTGGCGTCGCCCGAGGCCTGACGGCCAGCGGCTCACCTTCAATCGACAGGCCGCTCGCGCCGCTGAGCCAACTCCTTTCGCGCCACAGGACGTGGCATGGGGCAAACGCCCTAGAATATGAACATCCGTACCGAAGGGTGTAGGGCTGGAATGCCCCTGGCGATAGGATTGAACTGAACGTCCGTCATCGAATAATCTATCGGTACCCGTGCCGCATCGATTTATCTTCAGCCTTCAATCCACGAATCGTCACAATGTCAAAACGCGTCCTTTTTGTTTGCATGGGCAACATCTGTCGCTCGCCGGCTGCCGAAGCGGTGATGAAGCGTTTTGCCGAGGAATTCGGGCTGGACGTCGAGGTCGATTCCGCCGGGACACATGACTATCACATCGGCAAACGCGCCGACGCACGGATGCTGAAAGCCGCCGAAGCACGCGGGTACGAATTGACCAGCCGGGGTCGTCAGGTGACCCGCGAAGATCTCGCCGACGGTGTTTTCGATTTGGTGTTGGCAATGGATAACGCCAACTACGAACATCTGACAGCGCTGGCCGGTCGGCCGACCCAGCACATCCGGATCTTCAGCGACTACCTGGATGACAACTGGCCCAACGATGTGCCCGATCCCTACTACGGCGAAGCAGAAGGGTTCGATGAAGTGTTGGACATGCTCGAAGAGGGCTGCCCGATCATCTTGCAGACGCTAGCGGGAGAAACCATCTTCGACGACGGCTTCGTCGAGTAGCGGCGTGCCGTCGAACACTTCGAACTCATACCGTGCCCGATAGGTCTGGCCCGGGCCGATATCAAACGCACCGACGACGCACGGCGAGATGCTGAAATACGGTTTCGTCGGATGCAATCGAACCGGATCGGGATACTGCTCATTGAGCGGCGATGGTGTCACTTTGACGCCGGCAATGTGATTCTGGCCCTGCGTCTGGTCCACGATCCCAAACAGCGTGGTCCACTCGGGACGGCTGTGGTTGCCGAGTCGACGATCATGGCCTTCGCTGGTGAGAAACCGATGCCGGGTCAGTTCCAACGGCGGCGCGTCGGCCTGAGGTTGTTTGACAAACGCGGCCAGGGCCTTGGCCGATGGAGCGGAATACCAGTCGTTGTTGCCACGGAAACCGATCCCGCCGTAGTGATACTGATTGATCGTCAGCGGGTGCTCGGTGATATTGGTTTGTTCGGTCGAAAACTGGATCGCGTAGCGCGGTCTCTTCTGATCATCGGCGGAAACGTCTACGCCGCTCACCCCCGTCACACTGACCGTCCAGACATCGTCCAGAATCGCTTCACGCAGCCCTTGGTCATCGATGGCATAGTGTCTGACCGCGACGGAAAACTCCGTGCTTTCGCCTTCGTCGCCGACGGCAATCACTCGATCGTGAAGCACCACACCGAGTTGCTTGAGTTGATTCCAGAAATCCACCTTCTTGCCACGAAAACGGGTATCCGTCCAAGTGGCGAACAATCCATGTTGATGGGGATGATCGGCGGCAAAGTCACCGCTGACCATTCGACCGGTCGGCGAATAGATCGGGTGGATGTAGCCGCTGCGCTGATACTTCGGATCGATTCCTTCGGGCGCCTTGGGTGCAACGATGTTGTATCGCAAGACCTCGGATCGACCGCAATAAACGATCACATGATCCTCCGTTTGCACACAGCGAAACAACTGTTCCGAAGGCGGTCCGGTGTCGCTTTGTGATGGTGCCGCATCCTGGGATTGCGCCCCATCAGACGCGATCAGCGAGGACACGAACACGGCGGTGAGGGAGAGACGACGCCAAAACGAGGAATTCAACATTGCCGGACCAGAGATCGTCGGAGGAAAGAACCACCGACCGATTGTAGCAAACGCCGAAGTCACAAGCGTCCGTGACTCTATTCGAAGGCGCGAATGCGAATGGCGCTGGCCTGGCCCTGCGGCGTCACATTGACGTTGATGAACTGCTTGCCGGCCGCGGTGGAGTCGTCCACGCAGGCGTTGATAGGACAATCGTCCGCCGGAGCGTCGCAATTGAGAATCGGAAACAGGCTCTCGCCGAGCGACTTCAAACTGGCGATCGTTTCGACCATGCCGCCTCCGGCGCCCAGATTTCCGATGTGTCCCTTGGCGGTCGTCACCGGAGGCTGTTGATCGACCGGCCCAAACACGTCGTTGATCGCGGCGGCTTCTTGAGCATCACATTCGACTGTTCCCAAGCCATGGGCGTGCAGGTGCCCGATGTTCGCTTTGTCTTCGTCGCCGAGGGCGGCGCGTAAGACGTTGGTAATCGCCGCCTGGAAATAACGTTCGCCGAACGCCGGACCGACGGCACTGCTGCCGTAACCGACGATTTCGCCCAAGATCTTCGCCCCGCGAGCCCGGGCGTGCTCCAGCGTTTCACAGACCATCGCGCCGGCGCCTTCGCCCAGCACGCTGCCGTCACGCGTGGCCGTAAACGGTCGGCTCATCGTGGACGGATCCGATTGATTTTTTGCCAACGTCTCCTGCATGTCCGCATGCAAGGACCGCAGCGGGTGAATGCGTGAACCGGTCGATCCGACCAGCAACACGTCGGCTTGGCCACGCGAGATCGTCGAATACGCTTCGGCCATCGCCGCACACGCCGAGGCCTCTCGCAACGTGATCGAATTGTTCGCTCCGCGCAGATCGTTGTAAATCGCCACGTGGCTGGCCGGCATGTTCGGCAAGTACTTCAACAACCACAGCGGATTGACTTCGGGCTTACCGAGTTCACCCCAACGGTCAAAATCAAAGTTCCCATCGGCGTCGATGCATTTCTGGATGCCCGAAGCAAACTCGATCGGCTGTGACATGATGTAGTCACAGCCATACAGCACACCAATCCGATCGCGATCACGCTGGTCGACTTCCAATCCCGAATCGGAGAGCGCCAACTGGGCGACCGCGACACCCATTTCGATCTCGCGGCACATCACCTTGCTGCCCTTGCGGATCGTCCGCTGCAGTTTCTTGTCCATCGGACCGTAGTCCGCGATGTCGCCGGTGAACTCGGACGCTTCGGCACCATAGTCGACCGACAGGACGCCTTGCGGGACCTGGGTCAACGGACCGATCCCGCTGCGGCGAGAACGCAAACCGGAGAGCAAACGATCAGAGTCGTTTCCGAGGGGAGTGACCACACCAACACCGGTGATGACCACTCGTCTGGACGTGACATTTACCATGAATCAGCCGAACGACGCGGAGCAGAAGGAATACGGGATGTCCGCATTCTAGGCTCTGGGGGAATTGGCAAAGAGGGGGTGTATCTCAGTAACGACCGCGGTGGGGCGTCCCGAAACCGGCAGAAATCTGGGGGACCAGCGGGGTGGTCGTCAAATTGTCCGACGCCCGGCCACGAAACTCAATGAACATCAACGCGTCGGCCCGGCCGGCGGTCGTCCCGGTCAGCATTTCCAAGTTGAACAGCGGCATCGCCGCCTGCGGACGCTCGGGGCTGGCGATGACCCCACACGACAACAGCAACACCATATCCGACGGCCAGCGAAACCGCTCGTGCAGCCGCCAGCTGACGACTTGGGGCACGTCGATTTTGGTGCGGTGGACCTGGGCGTTGGGCAGGGGAAGATCCAATTCGACCGGTTTGAGCTGGTCGACTTGATCGATCGACGCCTTGATCACGCAATCGATCGCCGAACCGTCCACGCTCAACAGCGGGCTGATTTCCAAACGGTAGCCCTCTTGGATTTCCCCCGTCTCGGGCTCATAAGGCGGCCAGCCCGTTGCGGCGGGTTTGACGTTTTGGACGTAATTGCGTCCGCGGGTGCTGGCCAGTTTTTCGGTTTGACCGTTGTAGGTGATCAGATCCAGCGCTTGCACTTGACGGGTGTCGGTCCGCTGACGCAGCAGATTCAAGACCAACGCCGCGTTCTCTTTGCTAAGCAACCAAGCCTGGACGCCGGGCGAGTCGACGTTGACGTGCTGCATCAACAAGTGCGCCCGCGACCGCCAATTCGGATTGCCGACCGTCATCACCCGCAGCGACAACACCTGGGGATCTTTTTCGCCGGCGACAAACCGGTCCACGATCCCCGAAACCACTCCGTGCATTTCGGGGGTGTGATAAACCGATAATTGATCGCGGTCCGCATTCAAGAAACCGAACGGAGACGTGAACCAGACGTCGGTTCCCGTTTCGCGAAGCACCCAGTCGACGATCGCCTGCTCGGGATGGTCGTGCTTGGTCAGGTAACCGGTGTAAGGTCGTAAATCATAAATCCGGTGCTCCTGGCCAGCCGTCTGCGGCAGATTGCCACCGCCGCTGGATTGCCCGCCGGGAAGTGGCGCCGGCCGATTCGGAGGAGAAGTCGGTTGATTTTGTAAACTCGGTGGCGTTCCCGCGTTGTCGGGCATGCCCCTAGCGACAGCCCCAGCGCCGGCTGGACCAGACGGCCCCGTGCCGGGCAGCGGCATCCCCTGAGCATGAACCGGATCGCTCGACACGGAAAAGGCGAGAAGAAAAGACGCGATCGCTGTCGCAAGACTCGCAATGGATCGATTCGGACAAAAACGCATGGCAGACCATCCCTGTAAGACGTGACGAACGGTTTCCTCCCGTCCGCTTCTTCGACCTTGGCTATAGCCGCCGCGCAGTCTCCAAGGCAAGGTGACTTCTGGTTTCTTTCCCACATTCACCCCAGCGGGAAGCGTCAGCGAGCGGCGCGTGGTGCACGCACGACCATCGCGCGCCACTGGCTCACGCCGCGTGCTGACACGAAGGCCCCACAACATCGGCCTGTTGCACCTATTTCACCACCCCCGCCGCGGATGCACTTGCATCACAACCAACAGGGGGCGATAAAATGCGGTTCTTGTCGCCAGCGCATTTTCTCCGAAAGCAACCGAATCGCTGAAATGTCCGAGTTGCCGAACGAAATCCAGTCCACTTCCGGCCCCCAGCCCTCACCCAATCTCCCCTCCGATTCAAATACTGATCAAACGCATCGTCATCGGCTGCGTGAACTGGAACTGGAACTCGACAGGATCCGCTGCCAAGCCGACGCGGCACGACTGGACGCTCAAGCCGCCGAATTGGAATTACAGATTGAGCGGCTCCGCGAAGACCTCGATCACGACGACGTTGCCGATCTGGATTCCAAACCGCCAGCGACGAACGGACGACTCGACTCGGCGGATCGCCCCGGTGATGCCTTCGGTTCTCGACGCAGCCGGCCGCCCAAAGCCGCCAAGATCTTTCACCGCGACCAAGCCACCGCGGACGATTCCCCGGATGAATCGAGACCTGCCGAACGCGGTGCGGGCCCCCGCCCGGATCCCACCAACCGACGTTTTGACAACTGGAGCCAGGTGCGCGACGCGCTCGGTCGATCTGTCGTCGCTCCAGCGGGCGGCAACTCCTCGTGCCACGAATCGCTCGGGACTCATTCGCAGGGCTTGCAAGGAGAGGGCTTGCAAGGAGAGGGCTTGCAAGGAGAGGGCTTGCAAGGAGAGGGCTTGCAAGGAGAGGGCTTGCAAGGAGAGGGCTTGCCGAAGCAAGGCTCGCGGGTCGACCCCGCGCGCACCAAGCGGTCGCAATCGTGGTCCCCGTCGCCAAAACTCGCGGGCGGGCCGGCCGCTGATCGGCGTTTGCGTTGCGTTCCGGCGGAGAACATTGATCTGGCTGCGCAGGCGTCCGACCCGCCGCGGCGACGCAAACCCGCCGCCTGGTTGCTCAGCGCGGTGTTTCACGGCTTGATCTTGCTCGCCTTGGCGTTCTTCACGCTGTCATCGCCGCCACCAGGAGACCAGATCGCGATCGCCGGTTCGGTCGCCGAAACGGAAGAATTGGCGATCGAATCACTCTCGATCGAGACCCCCGAAGTCCCGCCGACATCGAGCGAACCGACACCGAGCGACTTGGAGCATGAGATCAGCGACATCGGAGAGATTTCCGTAAGCGATCTGATCAGCGAAGCTCCGGCGGCACCGCCGACCCCGCTGATCGAGTCGATGATCCAGCGTGACGCGACCAGCATGGCAGCGATGTCGTTGAAATCCGATTCGGACGCGACGATGAGTTTTTGCGGCGTTGACGGCGGCGGAAACCACTTCGTCTACCTGGTCGACAGCAGCGGCAGCATGGGTGACGCGTTTGATTCGGCACGCGCGGAATTGTTGCAATCGATTCGCTTGCTGAAACCCGATCAACGTTTTTATGTCATCTTCTTCGATGCCGAGCCCGACTACATGCGACTGTCGTCTCCCGACGAAGATGAGCCGCGTAGCGTCTACGCGACGGCGGAGAACAAGCAGAGGCTGCAGCGGTGGGCGATGACGATCAAGATGGATCGCGGACGGGCGCCCTATGACGCCCTGCCATTCGCATTGGAATTGAACCCGGACGTGATCTTTCTGTTGTCCGACGGCGAGTTCCCCCAGCGGATCGAGGACTTGCTGGGAGAAATCAATCGGATCGACAATCTATTCGGTGATGACGGTCCGATCAGCATCGTGCACACGATCGGCTATCACAGCCGAGAGGGTGAGAGCCGGATGCGACGGATCGCGAAACAGAACGGGGGCCAATACCGTTACGTCCCCAAACCGAACCAATAACGACCCTCAATCGTGGCGTCAGCTTTCAGCTCGCGCTGTGGGAATCGCAAGCTGGAAGCTTACGCCACTTCGTCTACCGCTCGATCTACCGCTCGATCCAGGGGTTATCGGTTTCGCTGATCGGCACTTGCGAGGTGACGAACTTGACGATCTCGGGGATCACTTGGGCCGATTCGTTGACCAGGAAGTGACCTCCCAAAGGCTGTTTGACCTGCAGCAATTCCAGTCCTTCGGGATCCTTGCCGCCGCTAAGTTTCTTTTTGGCCGCCTCGACGCGTTTGTAGATCCGATCGGTGTCGCTCTGTTCCGGGGAGCCTTCACCGACAACCATCATGATCGGCAGTGACGCGACCGTGGGAACCGCGATCGAGGTTTCGATCGGCACCCCCTTCAACAATCGTTCCGGCGACACCAGCACCATCGCTTTGACGTCTTGGCCTTGTTTACGCGTTCCGACCGGCACAAAACTCCAATCACGCTGGGTCCAGCCGGCGGCCAACACGCACCCTTCGCGGATGCCGATGACGACCAGCGCGTTCAAATTCAGCTTTCCCTCGTTGTTTTCCTTTTCCAAGAACGCTTTGGCCGCATCCAGGTCGTACTTGACGATCGCCAAAACGTGTTGCTTTCGCATCCGTTCCAAATCGAATTCCTGCGTTTCCCCGCGTGGATCGGTGTACTCCCGCGATCCACCGTGCCCGCGGTAATCGAGCGCCAAGACGGCGCAACCGGCATCGCGAAGCGCGATACAGAGCTTGCCGTAGGGAGCCTTTTGTCCTTTCCACTCATGGACGATCATCACCGGGATCGCCGCCTTGCCTTTGTTGGAACCGAAGTAGTATCCGCTCAGTTCCAAACCGTCCTTGGTCGGCAATTTAACGGGGCCCGGCGGAGGCGGCGGCTCCACCTTCTTCCGAGGACCTTGTGCGGACAGAGTCGACTGCGTCAACAACGTCAGTGTGAACGCAAGGATGACAACTCGTACGGACAAACGGCACATTCTAAACTCCTGGGCAGATACTCTCGGTCGGCAATCTCGGTTTGCTCATTTCCCTCTATTATGCGCTGAAACAGCCCCCAATGCCTAATTGAGAAGCTCTAAAAAGGCCCGCATCCAGGCGGGATGGGCCGGCCAAGCCGGTGCGCTGACCAGGTGACCGTGCGTGTGAGCCGAATCCATCGTCGCGGCCGGTTCGACATATTTCCCACCCCCGGCGGTGACTTCGAACTGCACGGCGGGGTAGCAACTGCAGTCTTTTCCGACCAAGACGCCTGCTGCGGCCAGAATTTGCGGGCCGTGACAGATCGCGGCGATCGGTTTCTTTTCGACGTCGAATTGCTTGACAATCTCCAACACCCGGGCGTTGAGACGCAGGTATTCCGGGGCCCGGCCACCCGGCACCACCAAGGCGTCATAACTCGCGACGTCGACCCCGGAAAAGTCGGCGGTGATGGCGAAGCGGTGCCCCGGTTTTTCGCTGTAGGTCTGGTCGCCGTCGAAATCATGGATCGCCGTCGCCACCGTGTCACCGGGCGTTTTGTCCGGACAAACCGTGTCGACCGTATGCCCCATCGTTTGCAGGATCTGCAGCGGCACCATCGCCTCGTAATCCTCGACATAGTCCCCGACGATCATCAAAATCTTCTTGCCCATTTAAATGTCCCTTGCGGTAGGTGGAGTCTTGCGTTTTCCGACTCAGGCCGGGTTCCAGATCAAAATCGTGACCTAGAGTGGCAATGAAATTTAAACCGGGGGATACGTTTATGCGATACGCGATACTACTGAGCACACTCCTGATCACATCGATCACACCCACATCGGCGACCTCTCCGACCGGCTGGAGCCCGATCATTCTGCCCACCGGTGACTACCGCGCGACCATTAAATCGATGCCGATCGAGCAACGCCCGGGGCGTCTTCTGCACGTCTACGGCAACACGGTCCGGTTATTGGACCAATCCCGCCGCGGCATCGCGACGCGACCGATGCGGCAAATCATGCTGGGGACGCCGGACCTTCGCACCAACGGGCGCGGCCGAGAATAAATCGTGCTTTCGTCGCGACGTGCGGTTTTGGTAACGGGGAATCATGAGAGTGATTCGCCTCGATCAGCCCACCCACCCCCCCTCCCAGAGCCCACCGTCAACGCAGCCAGATGCGATTGTCGGATTTGACGCGCTGCGCGCGATGGCGGCGTTGGCAGTCGTCGCACTGCACGCCGGCGTTCCCTATGCGCGGCACCCGATGCCCGGTTTGCTTTGGCCGGTCTGGGACACCAGCAGCCGAATCGTCGATGGCGTGTTCTGGAGTATCGAAGTCATCATCATGCCCTTGTTTCTGATGATGGCAGGATTCCTATTGTGTCATTCCTCACGCCGACACTCCCCCGGTCGACTGATTCAATCGAGAGCCAAACGGCTGTTGATTCCGTTGGCCTTTGGGGTCGTGGTGATCCTGCCGATCAGCCTTTACATTTGGACCGCGGGTTTGGTGGTCGAAGGCGTCGTGCCAGCGATCAAGCTGAAAAGCCTGAAATTCCCGACACCGATTTCGGAACAGATCTGGGGGCTGAGCCATCTCTGGTTTTTGCTCTACGTTTTCCTGTACGTTGTCGTCGCCGCCGGTCTGATTCGGGCCGCTTCGCGAACCCCATTTGCAAGGATTACTCAAGCGGTTTCGCGGCCGAAGGTGCTGATGGCGATCCTGGTCTGTGTCGCAGTGACCACCTTGGCGGCGGCTCCCCAAGTCGTCTGGGGCTTTCAGCACGCGTTCCTGCCGGTTCCAAGCAAGTGGATCTACAGCGGTGTCTTTTTCGCAGCCGGTTACGGCCTTGCCATGCACGACAGGGAACTGCATTGGGTCACGAAGTCCTCCCCCCGGCTGTTGGCCATTGGCGTCGTCCTGCTCAGTACGTCCGTCCTGCTAGGAACCTGGTCGTTGGAACATTCGCTCGGCACGTCGACGCCCAATCACGCCGCCACGTTCCTGATGGCGCTGTTGACCGTCGCCGCGGCGAGCACCGTCACGCTGGGGGCGATCGGAGCGAGCACGCGTTACATCACCCATGTTCCCCGTCCGATCCGGTACCTCGCTTCAGCTTCCTTTTGGATCTACTTGGTCCACCACCCGCTGCTCGGATTGATCCACTGTGACATCAAATGGCTTTGGCCCGTCGCGTCTCCATTGGTGAAAATGAGCGTTTCATTCCTTGCCGCGACGAGTCTCTCTTTGTTGATGTACGAATCGTTCGTCCGTCGAACACGTTTCGGACAATGGCTCGGCTTGAGCGACCGAGAAAGACCGAAGCCTGCAACCGTGAAAACGGACCAGGAAACGACGCTCCTGATCCCACGCCCGGTTCCCGAGACGGAAACCCGACGCGCTGCATAAGGGGTTTCTGATTGCACAAGTTTGGCCCTGGGCTCGAGATGAGCAGATGATGACTGGCTCATCATCGCCTTGGACAGCTTTCGGAAACAGCGAACACTTCCCTGGAATCCCTTCCGGCCGGCAAACCGCGAACCAACCTCGCCAATCGACAAAGTTTGCCAAGATTCCTTAATCAGACGAACCGTCAATGTCGAAAAAGCCTGTACCGGGCGCGGTGTCGGCAACTTTCCGCGCGGGCACGGCGCCGATCAACGGCGACAATCAATTGACCTGATGCAACATCTGGAATCCTCATGATTCAAGACGCACTTCGACGTTTCGCGTTTGTGACCTGCTTCCTCTCTGTCGGTGGACTCAGCTGCGCCTCGGGCGCCATCGGCGGCGATCGCACCCTCCGTCGCAAGCAACCCGATCGAAGCACCTATCAACCGCCGGTGCTTGCAACCGACCACCTTGAAACCGTGACGGTCACGCAAGCCGAGAGCGGCGGACAAAGCAGCGGGCTGGTCGACGCGCCGTTGGACACGCTCCCACGACCGCGACGCAGCGCCGCCCCGGTCGTCACCGAAGCATCCCTGCCGGACCCGGTGGTCCTGTCCGAGAACGGAACGGCGGAATCGCCAGTGCAGACAGTCAACTATGAAACATCCAACCACCGACCACTGCACGTCGATCCGCAGCCTCATGCGGTCGAGACCTGCTCGTGTGAATCCTGTCGTAGCAGCGGCGCCCGTGTTCCACTGCCACCGGCGATGCACCACACCATTGATGCGACACCATACCGTTTCGCCGGACAGGTGTTTGACGGCGGATGTGATGCGGCGCCCGTTTGTGATTCGCAGTTCTGCGACGGAACTTCCTGCGACAGCGGCGGATGCGATTCGATCGGATGTGGCCCTCTGGGTCGCTTCGGACTCTCGGCGGATGACTGGTTCGGGTCCGTTGAGTTGCTGTTGATGTTTCGCTCGGGCGATCGCTTGCCCGCACTGGCATCCGATGGCAGGTTGGACGATACCGACACGCAAGTCTTTGCCGGTCGCGAAACCGTTTTTAAAGACATGACCGCGGGCGGCCGGCTGACCGTCGGTGCTTGGCTGGACAACTACATGGACCGCAACATCGTCGCACGAGGCTGGTTCGCCGGGGAACAAACCTACGGATTCAATGCCAATCAAAACACGCACGCGACACTCGTCCGCCCCTTCTTCAACGTCACCGATGGCGTGGACCCGATCGACGACACGCGGATCATCGCGACGCCGGGCGAAGCCAGCGGTGCACTCAGCCTTCGCGCCGACAGCAACACGTTCGGAGCCGACGTCTCGATCCGCCAGCTGTGGTACAAACGCCAGGGTGCGACGGTCGACCTGTTGTACGGCTACCAGTACATGGGAATGGATCAATCCCTTGTAATTTCAGATCGCGCCACCTCCTTGAGCGACGGTGCCCGGCCGATCGGATCGGTCTTGGCGACTTCGGATTCATTCGACATCGAAAATGACTTCCACGGTGGTCAGCTTGGCGTCGCAACCCACTACCGCGAAGGCTGTTGGTCATTCAGCTCGCTCGCGAAAATCGGATTCGGATCCATTCGCCGCCGAGCCGTGTTGGCCGGTAGCACGTTCACGAGCATCGACGGCAACAACGCAACCGACCCCAACGGGATCTTAGTCCGCTCGACGAATTCAGGGACGCACAGCGACAACACCTTCGGCTGGGTTCCCGAACTGGACTTTACCCTCGGTTGGCAAAAGTACCCCTGTTTCGACGTCACGTTCGGCTATCACATCATCGCAATGACCGACGCCTTGGAACTGAGCGGCGTGATCGACCCTGACTTGGCCGTCAACCTGGCCGACCCGGCCGTCGCTGCACAACGCCCCACTTCGAACTTTCGCCACGGGACGTTCTACGTCCAAGGCATCCACTTCGGCCTGTCGTACATCTACTGATCCGATGGAACAGACGAGCCCAACCACGCAAAACACCCAAAACACCTATTCAACCAAAAAGGTGTCGGACACCTTTTTCTCGTGAGCGAAGGTATTGAAGGATGGCGGCCAAGGAACTCGTGGGATGTCAGCGTTTTGTGGACATGTGGGCGCTGCCGGGAGTCCACCCCAGCAACGTCGAATTCCTTCAAAAGTTGAAAACGGCCGACACCAATCACTTCACCACGCACATGGATTGCGTCGGCACGGTCAACACGCTGGACCACGAAACCGGTGACTGGGAAAAAACGCATCTGGTCGGATTGCGGACCGATGTCTGGAAACCGGACGACGAGGAAATGCACAGTTGCTTGGACGCGATGAAGGACAAGCGGCGCAATGAGCTGAAACGTTCAATCAAACGTTCGGGGCGATTGAGTGCGAAGCAAAAGCAAAAGCTTGAAGACCAACTGGCCGACGATGAAATCATGCTGATGCAATGCGACGACATCCAAACACGTCGCCTGGTCTTGAAGCTGTTTCGCACCACCGGAGACCGCGTCCGCTGGGTCGGCACGATCGAAGAAGTCACGGCGACGGAAGTCCACAATTCGATCGGCACCGGCAAGCCCCTGCTGACGATGGCCGCGATGCTGTCTCGCAACGATCTCGTCACCTACGTGCAGCAAAACCACCGCACCTTTCGCATCCCGTCGCTGTTCAGCTTTTGCTATCACGACGGCCAGCGGATGTGGAATCTCCTGCTGCGGCGCTATTGGCTTTCGATCGGCGCGGATTTTGAGATCGAAGCCGAGGGACAGGGCATCGGGGAGATCGACGGCAAACTGTTCTCCTTTGGCAGCGACAGCCATTTGGTCTTGGATCCGCACCCGCTGACCGCCCAATCGTCCTTCGTCGATCTGATCACGCTGTTCGCCGCATCGGTCGGCTACCACCGCGCGATGCGGAAAAGCGTCAACCACCGCGTGGAAGCCGCCCTGAGCGGAGAATCCCACCGGAACCTGTTGCAAAACGAAGAACTACGCCTCCGCCAAAACGGCCGCGCCGCCGCCTGACGCGTCGAAAAGGGGTTGGCAGAAAAACGGTGAGCAGAAAAATACCACCACTTTTCTGCCCACCATTTTTCTGCCATCTCCCCAGCCCTTTCCCGATCGCGAATCCGGTAAACTCGGTTGGACTTGTTCTTTTTCCCTGCCCGTGGAGTGATACCATTCATGTCGCTATCGATTCGCTCTTTTGGTGGGATCACACCGCGTCTGGGCAAACGCGTTTATATCGATCCGGCGGCCACGGTGATCGGCGACGTGGTGTTGGGCGATGATGCCTCTGTCTGGCCTGGGGCGGTGATCCGCGGCGACATGGAGCCGATCAAGATCGGCGACCGCACGAATGTGCAGGACACCGCCGTTCTGCACACCACCCATGACGGCGAATTCAATCCCGGCGGTTGGCCGTTGACGATCGGCGACGACGTGGTGATCGGCCACCGCGCGATCCTGCACGGCTGCAGCCTCGCCAACCGCATCCTGATCGGCAACGGGGCCGTGGTCAACGACGGCGCCGTGATCCCCGACGAAGTCATCGTCGGGGCCGGCTGCGTCGTGCCGCCCGGCAAGACACTCGAAAGCGGTTTCGTGTATGTGGGCAATCCTTGCAAACAACTTCGCCCCGTCAGCGAAAAGGAAGTCCGCTTTTTCCTCTACTCGCCGGCCCACTACGTCGAGATCAAAGATCAGTATCTGGCCGAAGCGGAAGGCCAGTGACGCAAACATGTCTTGAGTTGCGGCAGGGGAGCGACAAGGTTGGAGAACAGACAAGAAAATCGATGACAAGAAAATAAGGAGCAACCAGGAAGCCTGGTCGGAACCAAGGCATTTTCTTGTCCCGCTTAGAGGCAAGCTGGAAGCTTACCCCACTGTCATGCCGGCCACGGCGTCGCGGATTTTGGTGACCAAGGAATCATCGAGGTCGCTGAGCATCGGCAGCAGCGGACCGGTCGCCGCGATGCCGGCTTCGGCGACGGCATGATGCAACACGCGGATCGGGCTGTACGTGTTTCGTAAATCTTCCAGCGGCAAAAACCACTGTCGAATCGACTCGGCGGTTTCGAAGTCGCCGGCCTGAATCGCGCGGAGCATTTCCATGCTGCGTGCCGGCGCGACGCAGACGCATCCGCTGGTGAAACCGGTGATGCCGAAATCACGCAAGTGCACGATGGCGGGTTGTTCGCCGATTCCGCTGACCATCCGCGCGGCCGGAAAGACGTCGCGGATTTCATGGAGATAATCGTCCTGGCTGGGATCATCCCGAACGACGGCGTACTTGATCCACGAGATGACGCCGTCGCGGTGCAACGCGTCGACCCATTGGGCGTCCAGCCAACGATCAAATTTCAGGTACAGCACCAGGGGTTTGCCGTAGCGTTCGGCCAGCAGACGAATGCCGGTCGCGATGCCTTGCTGGTCCACGACATCACGTGCCGGCAGCAACATCGCGGTCGCAAAGTCATACTCACGCAAGATATCGACCTGATCGACGGCCAACCCATAGGCCGGGCCGATCGAGGGCACGACGGAGGTTTGGTCGCCGGCGGTTTCGCTGAGCATCGTCAGACTCTTGGCGTACTCGCTGAGCCGCATGTGATAGAAGACGGCGTTTCCACCGTACAACAACGATCGGATTCCGCCGGCTTCGAGAAACCGAATCAGTTTGGCGTTCTCGACGGAACAGACTTCGCCCTCAACGTCACGCGCCAACGGCGGCACGGCGAACACACTTTCGGACAGATGGCTGGGATCAAACGAACTGGTAAGCATGGTTTCAGTGCAATCCGGGAATCGGCATGGTGACGCGGTACAGACCGGTGCGGGCGGTGACAAACATGGTTTTCCAATCGTCGCCACCGAAGCAGACATTAGCCGGCTGCTGGGGAAACGAGACGACGCCGATCTGTTCTCCGGCGGGAGAAAAGATCTGCACACCGATGTGGGTGGTGATGTACACATTGCCTTGAACATCCAACGCGATTCCGTCGGCACCGGTTCCCGATTGCCCTTCGGGTTGCTCCACGGTGCAGAACGTTTTCGGCTGAGACAACTTTCCGGGTCCGGTGACCTCATAAACCAGCATCTCGGCCTGTTGGCTGGGGCAGACGTAAAGGCGTTTCCGGTCGGGCGACATGCCGATGCCGTTGGGCGCGGCCAAGCCCTCGGTGACTCGAGAGACGGTACCGTCGGAGGCGATGTAATAGACCGCCTGAACGGCTTGCGGCAGCGGCGTCGGGGCGCGGAACAGCGGGTCGGTAAAGTAAATGCCGCCGTCGTCATCAACGGTCAAGTCGTTGGGCGCGTTGAAGCGTTTGCCGTCGTACTGAGACGCCAACACGGTCGCGTTTGCGTTTTCGTCGTAGCGGACCACTCGGCCATCCATCTGACAGGCCAAGATGCGTCCGTCGCTGGGGATCAGGATCCCGTTGGTGTGCTTGGAGTCACCGGTGAACAGGCTGATCGATCCGTCGGCGTGGAGCCGGTGGATGGCGGTGTTGGGAATGTCGGTGAACAACAGCGTTTTGGATTTCGGCTCCCAGGCGGGACCTTCGGTAAACGCGAATCCGTCTTGAACCAATTCGACCTTGCCGGTCGGCTTGATGGTCGCAGCAGTGTCATCTTGAGTCGTGTCGTCTTGAGCCGAGACGAGCGGGTGCCCGATGGCCAACGCTGCGAAACCGACCACCAACGAGTAGAGAACAGAATGCAAATTCATTGTGGGTGCCTCAGGTTAAGAGTTCCTGTCGAAGTCGTTCAAAATAGTCCAGCATGGGTCGCGGCACGCCGAGCGAATCGATCACGCCGGAGTGACTTTGCACGTGCCGTTCGTTGTCCGCCCAACCGTCCCAAACGATCCCATGCACCACATGCTTGGCGAGCAACGTGCGGACGATCGGGCCGGCGATGCGAAGCTGGTTGGTCGACAATTCCGGTTGATTCGTTGCGCTGATCAACGTCGATTGTTTGCACATCGCTTTCTCGTCCTCGCCGGATCCGCCGGGGATCGTCAATTGCACCAACATCGGCATTCCCAACGTCGCCCAGCGGTCAATCATCTGGCCGAAGTCGAGCGCCGACCGTGGCAACGTCGCATCACTGGAATAATTTAATCGAACATCCAACCCGACGCCCGCCATCCCCAGCCCGCTGCGTGCCAGCGCATCGGCAAAGTGCAAGGCGGAAATCCCATCGCGGTGTTTCGCCAGGTATTCGCCGAAGGGCTGATCAAACGAAATGATCGCCGGCGTGTTGGGATCGATGCGGCGGACGGTTTGCAGAACGGCGACGGCAAGCCGCATGACTTGTTCGTCGTCCAACGCAATCGGCCCGGGCGTATTCAACCCTGCGGCACAATTCCAAAGCTGGACCGAACCGCGATAACGTTCAACCACCCGCTGCGTGTAGTGCGTGATCGATTGCACAAACGAATCAAAGTTGTCTTCGATCAGATACATCCACGGCGGCATCAGCTCTTTGCGAAAGTCAATCAGCGGCCCCGCCAAGACGCGAATCCCACGCTCGACGCACCATTGAATCGTTCGGTCGCTGGCATCAAATTCGTACCGTCCCGCTTCGGATTCGATCGTCCCCCAATTCAACCGGACCGCCGCGCAATTGAACGCTTTCTCGAAACGCGAACTCAGCGCGGAACGGGTCGGAGACGGCGGAATCACGCTGCCGGCCAGCAGCGTGCCGAGTTGCGGTTCGCGCTGCTTGCGATAGGCGATCGATTGAAGCGCGAACGATTCACCGAGATCGGCAATGGCTTGTTCGAGCGTGGCGATGGCTTGCAAGGCATGCCGAGAACATTCCTGCAGATCCGACCGCGCCTCGGTCGCATCAAGAAATTGCGACGTCCCCCGTGCGACCAGCTCCGGGAATCGATCTCCCAGCGAAAGCCCCGCCCGTTCCCAATTGCTGGATTGCTCCCGTGCCCGATAACAACTGCCGCGCGCCAGTTCCAGGTACAGCAGATGCGGTTGCTCCTGTGGCATCAACGAGCAAGTGGAAAGCGTTCGATAACCGAGCCCCTTCGTCGGACAGGTCAAATACAACTTTCCCGACGTGTCGACCGGTCGTGAAATCGAAAGAACACCTCCTTGGACGCTGTTCTTGCATTCCCACGGCACACCTTCGATGCCACAGATGTACGCATCTTTCCACAGCGTTTGTTTCAACAACTGGGTCGAATCGGATGGGACAGCGAAATGAAATTGCCCCATGGTGCGGGCCAAACAATCCGGTTGCGGGATAGAAGAGGCAAATGTCAAAATCCAGACTGGCAGAATCTGGGAGCGGACGCCAGTTTACCGACTGATCGTGTCGTCCGCGACCATAGCGGTCCGCTCGTCACGAAACGCCACTGGTTGTGAGCGGCGCCAGATTCTCGACAATACGCCGGCCCATTCGGCCGGTCCCGCGGCCGGAGCCCCGCGCGGGAACGACAGACCACTCCCAACCCCGAAAAATCGCCGTGACGCAGCCCGCCGAATCGAAGTCCGAATCGCTGTACGAATTCGACGATGCCGGAGCGTTGCTGCAGACAAATTTGCCGCTGCCTCGAAAGAGTGGCAAAGTTCGCGATCTGTACGAGTTGGGCGACGATTTGCTCGTCGTCAGCACCGATCGCATCAGTGCGTTCGACTTCATTTTGCCGTGTGGGATCCCCGAAAAAGGCCGCTTGCTGACGCGGATGAGCGCGTTCTGGTTCAACCACCTTGGCGTCCGACATCACCTGAAATCGACGGCCGTCCCCGCGGATTTATCCGCGTCGTTTGACACCGGCCCGCTGGAAGGCCGCATCATGGTGGTCGAGAAAGCGGAAGTCGTGCCGTTTGAATGCGTGGCGCGGGGTTACCTGGAAGGCAGCGGCTGGCGGGAGTACCAGGAGACGGGCGAGGTCTGTGGCAACAAGCTTCCTGCCGGGTTACGCCAATGCGACCGCCTGCCCGAACCGATCTTTACCCCGGCAACGAAGGCCGAAGAAGGCCACGACGAGAACGTCAGCATCGGACGGATGATCGCGGACCTGGGCAGCGATCTCGCACTGCGTCTACGAGCCGAAACGCTGAAAATCTATTCAGCAGCCGCCGACCACGCCCGATCCCGAGGGATTCTCATCGCCGATACCAAGTTTGAATTCGGCTTGGTCGACGGCGAGGTTGTTTTGATCGACGAAGTCCTGACCCCCGACTCGTCGCGTTTCTGGGATGAATCCGTTTACGCCCCCGGCGCCGCCCAACCCTCGTTCGACAAACAATTCGTCCGCGAGTGGCTGTCACAATGCGGCTGGGATCGACAAAGCGATCCGCCGAAGCTGCCCGACGACATCATCCGACAGACCGCGGCCAAGTATCGCGAAGCGTTCGAGCGATTGGCGTAGTGGCGCGTGGGATAGGCTTCCAGCCTGCCATGGCGAAGCCATTCAAGGATCGCATCTTCTGGAGTGGGACACGACTTTTGCGCTCGCGTTAAACGACCTTGCAGTGATCTAAAATCTCGTCGGCGCCGGCGCGATAGCCCACATAGAAGGGGCCGAATTCCGCATACTTGGCACTGGCGATGTCAAAACGCATCTTATAGACGATGTCTTTCAAGTAGTCCGGGTTGCGCGCCCACAGCGTGACCATCCACTCCCAGTCATCCAAGCCGACACCGACGGTGATCAACTGCGACACCTTGCCGGCAAACGCGATCCCGCTCTGGGCGTGCTCGGCCATCATCTTGTTGCGATGGCTGAACGGTTCGGTGAACCAGTTGGCGCCCGGCACGCGGCTCTTGTTCATCGGATAGAAACACGCCGCCGGCCACTCGGGAATTTCGGGACGCAAACGCTGTTCGTTCATCATCGGCAAACGTCGCTCATAGGCGGCCACCTTGGCTTTCAGCTCGTCCGATTCCGGATCGGCCCCTTCGCCAATCAATCGATCCCTGAATCGCTCGATCGTCGGAACATATTCGCTGACTTCGCTGATCGAGACGAACGACCAAACCCCTTCGACAAATTGCCCCAGCGGCGGCGCGACCAAGGATTGGTGAATCGCATCGACCTTCGCCGGGTCGGGGTCCATGACGACCACGCCGAAATCAGCCTCGTGGCCACTGATCCAATAGCTGGCGATCCGCTCGGGAGCCACATCGTCGGGCGGCGACAACGCCGCACGAAACTGCGTCGCACATTCGGGCGTCAACGCGGTCGCCATCGCTTCACGACGAAATCGATAAAAGAAGTGACCGCAATGCCAACCGTTTTCGGGAATGGTCGAGGGCTCGGGAAGCGGGGCGGCGTGTGGACTGGGACGACCGGACATAGGCGAAGAAACGCTATTGGACGGGGGAAGGAAAGGCAATCGTGAAGGCGCGCGGATCGATTATCCCAGCTTTGCCGCTCGCGCGCAAGCCCCGTACTCTTGGACGACTCAACCGTCGCGGATCGCGCCGGCGCCCGACGAGATGCGGGCCACGAGCCGTCCGGTTGCACCGTGAAATACCAAAGGGCTCGGGGGCTGTCGGTTTAGTCGGGATCCGCTGAGTCAATGGTGAGCCGCTGGCCGTAAGGCCTCGGGCGGGCGTCGCAGTGCCCGGCCGCTTACGCATCGCGGCTCACGATTGTTCCGGTTGCGATTCCATCGACAGCCCGCTCGCGCCCGACCGCTAATGAAACGCTTCACAGCGTAGCCCAGCGGAAAAGTGCCACAGGGGAGACACTTCCAACGCGCCACTGGCTGACGCCACGTGCTGACGTGTGCATCACAGGGGGAGCCGGCGACTTGAGGAAAAATTGAATTCCTCTAGCGGAATCATCGGCTTTTTCGCTAACAGTGATCCCACCACGACTCACGCAGCATCCCGAGCGGAAACGGCACTTTTAATTTGATGGTGTTGGTCCGGTCGAAACGCTCGGCAACGGATACGACGATTGCTCCGGATGAATGCCTGCCAGTGGAACTCCTCATCTTCACGTAGCATCTGCGGCGATACGACCACCAAGGCCGTCCTTTTTTCCGGTCGTCCGACGCACGCGCAAGGAAGCAATCGAGATGCAACGACGTCAATTTCTCGCCCTTCTGGGCTCACTCGCAGCGACCTCCGCTGCCGAACAATCGTTCGCCACGCCGCCCCACCTGGTTGAACCGGTCCATCGCGTGGCCAACGCGGCAAGCCTGACCCCCAGCCCCCCGGTCAAACTCTCGGCACTCGACGAGGCTCTGATGCGGGCCCGTCGGAGCCTCGTGAACTGCCAAAACACGATCAATGACTACACGGCGCTCTTGATCAAACGGGAACGAATCGGCGACACGCTCGGCCCGCACGAGTACATGTCGGCGAAAATTCGCTGCCGCAAAGTCGTCGACAACCAGATCGTCCAGCCGCTCAGCGTTTACCTGAGCTTCGTGAAACCGGCCAGCATCAAAGGTCGCGAAGTCTTGTATGTCGAAGGCCGGAACAACGGAAACCTGATCGCACACGAAGGCGGATTCAAAGGCCGTTTCCTGCCGACGGTTAACCTGCCGCCGACCGGCACGCTGGCCATGCGTGGGCAGCGATACCCGATGACAGAGATCGGACTGGAAAATCTGCTCGTCAAACTGATCGAGCGGGGCGAACAGGCCAAGCAATTGCCGGACGTCAAAGCCGAGATGCGAACCGGCATCAAGGTCAACGACCGGCCCTGCATGCTGCTGACCGTCACCCAGCCCACACCGCGACCGGACCTGCTGTTCTACCAGGCCAAGGTGTACATGGACGAAGAACTCAACGTGCCGATCCGGTACGTCGCCTACGATTGGCCCGCGCCGAACCAAGAGAAGCTGTCGGTGATCGAAGAGTACAACTACTTGAATCTGAAGCTGAACGTCGGCTTGACCGACGCCGACTTCGATCCGAACAATTCGAAGTACAACTTCTATTGAACCAGTTCTATTGAGCCAGCACGGGCGGCACGAGAAAGCACTCGTCATCAGCCGCGGGGGCATTGGCCAAGGCCGCGGCGCGATCCAGCCCCGGCGTGAGCTCGTCGCGGCGCCAACGGTTATCGACGTCCAGCGCCGTCGTCATCGGCTCGACGTCGCTGGTGTCCAGTTCGGACAACTTCGCGACGAAACCGAGAATGCTTTCCAACTGCGGGCCGAGATGCTCGACTTCTTCGTCGGAAAGTTCCAGCCGAGCCAGCAGGGCCAGCTTGCGGACGTCGTCTGCCAAGAGTGCCATGACTTCCTCGCGGTCGGCTATTTGGCGCCACTGACGTCAAACGGCTTGGTTCGCACTCGCTTACGAATCGCTCCGCTGCGGATGCACTGAACACAAACGCGCATCGATTTATTGACGCCGTCGGGCAGTGTCACGTGGACCTTCTGCAGGTTGGGAACAAACTTGCGACGGGTGATTCCGGTGATTTTGGTACCGACACCGCCCAAATACTTCGCTTTACCGCGAGTTTCGATGCGATTGCCCATCTGCACTTTCTTTCCGCAAACTTCACATTGTCGTGCCATGGCACATTTCCCCCATCGTATCGCGTGGGGGCTCCTCAGCCGGTTTGTTCGTTGGATTGCTATTGTGATGTAATCGACTTCGACTTTCGCCGGAAACGCGTCGAAGGGTCAAGACTATACAAACACAGGGGATCCGGCGAAAGAAGTAATCCCCCACCAATCTTTCTTGAGCGAAAGAGTTCAGATTTCTCAAGATCCACGCCCGGTCGGCCGAAAACTCTTCCTAAGCCTCCTTCCCCGACGCATTTCCCGTCGATTTCGGCACCTCCCCGGCGTCGTGCGACGATCACACGACGTTTTGCGACCATCCTACCGAGCCCTGCGACCATGACCGCCTCCGATCGCACCATCGATTCACCTCGAAAAACGGCCATCACCCACGTCCTGCCGGCCAACGCCGTGAAGCATTTTATAGCGGTAGGGCGCGAGCCCTCCGGTGTTGTGGCAGAGATGAAGAACCGGAGGGCTCGCGCCCTGCCGCTAAAACCGCAAGAAAATGCTTCACAGCGTTGCCTGCCGGCCCGCTGGGCGACCGCGACCCTGGCTCCGCTGCTGATCGCCTTGACCACCGGGTGCTCCACGCTCCCCTCGACACCCGGGCTGGACCTGATGAACCCCTCGTCGAGCCTGCTGTTCCCTGGATCGGCGAAAAACGCATCGCCCTACCAGATGCTCGACGGCACCTCGCCGGCAACCGTGCTGTCGGGCAATGCCGGGCTGACCGAGGAGGCGTACCACAAGATCCGAGAAGCCAAAGCACAAAACGCGATCGTGTTGCAAGTCGCCGAAGACGAACAGCCCGTCCGTGTGCTGCCGCTGCCGCCGGGCCAAAAGAGCGTCTTTGTCAGTGAATTGCTGACCCAAACCGGCGTGCTCAAAAAACTCGGCAGCGTCCAAGCGACCCTCTACCGCCCCTCGCCCGATTCGATTTCCGGCGTGCGGATGGAGATCCAATTTGCCGACGACGGGACCGTCGATCCCACGACCGATTACGGATTGCGACCCGGCGACCGGGTGCAGATCCAAAAGAAGACGACGACCGCCATCGAGAGCCTGGTCAACATGGCCCTGCGTCGCTAGCGCCCGGGCTACTTTTCGATTGACGGTGCCGCGCGCGGAAAAGGGGTCAGGTACGAATGGCGCGGGCGTAAGCAGAAAGGGATTCAGCAACCGTTGGTGTTTAGCCTTGGGGCGATTCCCGGTCGCTGCAAAGCAGCGACAATGGGCGGCTGAAGCCCAATACCGCTAAGTTAACATGAATGAGGGGGCCCGGACGCTGGCGCGAACCGGCTGATGTCAAACGAATATCAGCCGTTTGGCGCGAGCCTACGGGCCCTCATCTGAAGA
>NZ_JANZKV010000045.1 GCF_025060895.1 Stieleria sedimenti
TCCGGTCGCGGTTCAAAACCGCCGTGAAAGACCGGAGGGCTCGCGCCCTACCGCTAACAAAAAACGCCCCGCTTTGCGTCTCTAAACGTGTTAGCGGAACGGCGCGAGCCGTCCGGTCGCGGTTCAAAACCACCGTGAAAGACCGGAGGGCTCACGCCCTACCGCTAACAAAAAACGCCCCGCTTTGCGTCAAGGTAGATGGCATGGGGCGGTGGACGTCGTCCATGGCACGCGGTCCGCGGCCAGAGGCTACAATCAGGCGTGAAAGCATGAAGTCAAAGGCCCACAGCTCCTCCCCTGGTTGCCTCCATCATGAGCGGTCCTCGTTCAAGTCCGGTTGACGCAGAACAGCGAACGACCGAGCTGGTCGGGACCCTGTGGATCATTCTGATTGTCAGTTTGGCCGTTCATGTGTTGACGTTGGTCGCGGCGCGATGGCAGTTCGCGGATTTGAGCTGGACACACGAGCCATTTCATTCGACCGTTGAGATGGCCGGGGCGATCGTGGCATTGGGGGTCGCATGGATGTTGCTGTCGTTGGAACGGCTGCAATCGGGCACCAGTTACAACACGTGGATCGCGTCGGCGTTGGTCGGGATGGGCGTTCTGGATGGGCTGCACGCGATGGTCCATGTGGGCACAACCTTCGTTTGGCTGCACAGTCTGGCGACGGTCACCGGCGGGCTGCTGTTTGTGATGGTCTGGTTGCCGCGTGATTGGAAACGGTGGGCGCAGTGGTGTCCTTGGTTGGTGTTGGTCGTGTCGCTCGTTGTCGGCATCGGTTCGATTCTGCTGGGGGACCGACTGCCGAAGATGACTGAGGGCAGTCAGTTCACGCCGCTGGCACAGCAAATGAACATCGGTGGCGGGCTGTTGATGTTCGCCGCGACGGTTCGGATGGTTTTGACATACCGCAAGACCGGCAACCAGGACGACCTGCTGTTCTGCCTGCACTGCGCGCTTTTCGGGGCCGCGGCGATTATGTTCCAACAATCCAAGCTTTGGGATTTGCCGTGGTGGGGATGGCACTTTTTGCGGCTGGTCGCCTACGGCGTCGCCCTCTGGTTCGTGATCAAGACGGATGATCGCACGGCGCGTGCCTTGCAACGTCGGGCGGCGGATCAAGCCCGCGTGGAGGCGTTGAAGGAGAACGCGGAGCAGCTTGAGCAATCCAATGCAATGCTGCGCCGCGAGCAGTTCTTGATCAATTCGTTGCTCAGCACGATTCCCGATGCCGTGTTCTTCAAGGATCGCCAAGGCCGGATTCTGCGTGCCAATCATGCGATGGCACGCGACGCGGGATTTGATCACCCCGATGAATTGATCGGCAAGACGGATCAACAGATCTGGGCGGGCGAGTTGTACGTCGAAACCGCAGTCGACGAACAGAAGATCATGGAGACGGGGGAAGCCATCGTCAACAAGGAAGAAATGCCACTGCGCGATGGAGGTCCACCGCGTTGGGTGCTGGTCACCAAGATGCCACTGTACGATGAAGACGGAAAGATCACGGGTCTCTTTGGGGTCGCACGCGACATCACCGAAATTAAGTTGCAGGAGCTCCAGCGGGAGCGGCAGGCGGAGGCATTGGCCCGGGCGAAGGAGGACCTTGAGCGGAGCAATGCCGATCTGCAACAGTTCGCCTACGTCGCGTCCCATGACTTGCAAGAACCGCTCCGCGCCGTGGCCGGGCATTGCCAGTTGCTGGAAATGGCATTGGCCGACAACGGTGATGAACGCGTCCAGAAGTTTCTCCGCCACGCGGTCGATGGTGCAAAACGGATGCAGCAGTTGATCAACAATCTGTTGGATTATTCCCGGGTGCAATCACGCGGCCGAGAAATGGTCGCGGTGGACATGCGCGGCGTAGTGGACGACGCCCTGAAAAATCTCGCCGTCGCGATTGAAGAGCACGACGCGGTGATCGACGTCGATGAGTTGCCGAGTATCAAGGGTGATCGCGACCAGCTGATTCAATTGTTCCAGAATCTGATCGGCAACGCGATCAAATTTTGTGGCGAGGACGCGCCGCAGATTCGGATCGCGGCCGAGCGTGATGCGGACCGGTGGCGTTTTTCGGTCCGCGACAACGGAATCGGACTGGAGAGCGAATATCAAGAAAGGATCTTTGTCATTTTTCAGCGGCTGCACGGACGGACCCGTTATCCTGGTACCGGGTTGGGACTGGCCATTGCAAAGCGAATCGTCGAGCGTCACAGTGGACGAATCTGGGTGGAGTCCGAACCGGGCGCGGGCAGCACCTTCTTTTTCACTCTATTGCCGGCATAAACCATGACTTCGCGAGACGACTTTCTCGATACGAAACAAAAGATCGAAGTGTTGCTGGTCGAAGATAGTCCCAGCGATGCCATGTTGACGATCGAGGCGTTGCGTGAAGGTTGTGTGACGGAACGGTTGCATCACGTTGAAGATGGCGTCGAAGCATTGGCTTATCTACGCCGCGAAGGCAAGTATTGTGACGTGCGCCGTCCCGACGTCGTCTTGCTGGACTTGAACATGCCGCGTAAAAATGGCCACGAAGTCCTCAAGGAAATTCGCGCCGATGATGCACTGCAGTTTCTGCCCGTCATCGTGTTGACCACCTCCGATGATGAGCGTGATGTGTTGGATGCTTATGGCGAAAACGCCAATTGTTACATCACCAAACCGGTCGATCTGAACGCCTTCGTTCGGGCGATGCGATCACTGGGGGATTTCTGGTTGAAATGGGTCACCTTGCCGCCGCGCACGGTTTAGACCCTCACCGTTTTGAATCATTGCCCCCAGAGAGTTGTCCCGATGCCACTGCGGCTTACCATCTTGTTCGGCGCCGTGATCGCGCTATTGCCCCCTGCTCAAGCACAGGTTCCAGCCAACACACAGGTTCCAGCCAACACACAGGTTCCAGCCAACACACAGGTTCCAGCCAACACACAGGGGCCTGCACGCATCGAGACCTTCGACGGCACAGGGAGTTTGCCGACGGGCTGGTCGGTGGTATCGGGCGACTGGAAACAGGCCGATGGAGTGCTGCTGGCGCGGTCGATGGACTCGGACAGTTACATCACGTTCGGTGACCCGTCCTGGAAAAACTATGAAGTCGAAGCCACGGTGACGTTTTTGAAAGTCCGCGATCCGGCGCGTTGGGTTTCGTTGCTGGTGCGGGCCTCTGAAGACGGACAGACGCCATGGTCACAGGTGCCGGTTCGGTTTGATGCGACGCAAAAGAACGGTGTGGAGTTTGCCGTCCGGACGACTCCGCGTCAGTGGAGCGTTCGCCAGACGGCTGCGGCATCGAAGCCCAGCGAGTTGAACCGAGCTCGACGGATCAAAGCGATCGTTCGCCAATCGTACGTGGAAGTCCACTTGGACGGGCAACGGGTGTTGAGTAGCCATTATTGTGTCGACCGAGACCGCGGCTGTGTGGGGCTGGGTGTGAGCGGTTGCATCGCTTCGTTTGATGACGTTTCGGTGCGTCGATTGCCTGAAGGCGAGAGCGATGTCCCTGCGTCTGCGGGGCCTTGTGAGACGGTTGCGCATCGAGGTTTTTCAGCCGTCGCACCGGAGAACACGTTGGTCGCGATCAGCGAGGCGATCCAGGTTGGCGCCAGCGGCTGCGAATTTGATGTCTACCGCTGCGGCGACGGGACGGTCGTCTTGATGCACGACAAGACCGTTGATCGCACCACCGACGGAACGGGACGCGTCACCGAACTCAGTCTCGATCGCCTCCGCCAGCTCGATGCAGGATCATGGAAAGGTGCCCGTTTCGCTGGCGAACGGGTGCCGACGCTGAAAGAGGCGCTGCAGCGGCTCCGCGGTACCGGCTGCCAACCGGTGATCGAAATCAAGATGGAGGGGATTTCTCAACAGGTGGTCGACGACGTCCGCGCGTTGGACATGGTCGATCAAGTCGCCGTGATCGCATTCAGCCAACAGGTGGTGCGGGAGATCAGGGAATTGGAACCTCAACTCACCTGTGCCTGGCTGTTTGGCGATGCCATCGACGGCACACCGGCCGAGCAAGCCGATTGGTTAAAAATGCGTGCCGATCAATGCAACGCAACGATCTTGGATTTGAACTACAAAATCCTTTCACCGGCTCTGGTCGCCGAGCTGAAACAACGCGGACTGGCGGTTTGGACCTGGACCGTGAACGAGGCCGCGGTGATGCGTGCGTTGCATCGCTGGGGCGTGGACAGCATCACGACCGATCGTCCGGATCTGTTGACTGCGGCGGTTGAACCTTGACGCCCAGGTGATGAAACAGAAACGCGCAGGTATCGACCACCTGTTCGATCTTCTGTGACAGGCCGGAATCACCGCCGTGTCCGGCGTTGGCACTGGTCCGTAACAGCACCGGCAGCCCGTCCAGAAACTCCCGCGCGTACGCATTCTGATCTTCGCTCCAGCGTTGCACTTCTGCGTCGTTCCAGTCTTCCAGCCAGCGATAGTCGTCGGCCACGTCGATTCCATGGTAGGTGTCGACGGTCGGCGAGGTGCGAGTTGCCGGAGGCTGTGCCGGAAGGAGATGGGACGACAAAACGGTAATCACTCCGGCAAACAGAAACGTTGAAAGGAAGGGACGCATGATTGTGAAGGAGCTCCATTGCGGGTAGATCACCGATGACGAATCGGCCAAACGGTCCGCGGAATGTGGCGGTTAGGCAATGAGTCGAAGTCGAGGTTTCTCTCGCCTTGCATTCATGATGTCCTTCCAGCGTCTTCATCCCCGTTCGATTTGCCGATAACGAGACGGCATTCGGGTCGTCCTAGGCGAGGGAATCAACACAGTTCGCCGTAGGAGAGGACGGAATCCGCGCTGAAAACCCGACATCAATTGCTGCACCGTAATGTATCAATTTGTGTCGAGGCGTGCGGTTGCTTCGGTGGCTGGGCGACGAAGCCATCGTTTGGGCGCTCGACGGTGACGTCAAAGTGATAAAATCACGGACGAAGTGGGGCGTATCATGACAGGTTTGTGGCAAATCGGCCGTGTTTTATCGATTGTGGTGCGTTCGTGGTGCGGACGGATAGGGGCGCCCGTTCCAGCGAGATTTGCCGTTGGTCCTTGGGTGTATCTAGTAGCAAATACCGCAGAAGGACTGCTATACTGACGGGCGTAGCAAAGAGCGACATCGCAGCGATCCGGGCCGTTTCAGGACCGAGACGGCGTTGCCGCTCGTTGCTCCGCTTTTCTGCGATTTCGGGGCGTCGCACTGTTCGAATTCACGCACGGATCGCCAGCGATGATTGGTCCGAATCAAGACCGTTCGACCTTTGTCCCCATCCACCGAAATCTGTCGGATCGGTTGGCAAAGACAGCGTGCAGCATCTCGGACAAACTGCAATTGTCCCTGCAGCGACTCGAAGCGACCGGAGTTTTTGATTCAGGTCAAATGCGTTTGATCGAGGAGGAGTTCGCGGCGGTGTGGGGGTCGGAGGATTCGTTTCACCACATTTCGTTGCTGCAACCCGGTGATCAGATCGAACACTTTGTGATTGATCAACTGTTGGGGTGTGGTGGCGAAGCGCATGTGTTTCGGGCTCACGAAGCAGGAACGGGAAAAGTCTTCGCGATCAAAGTGCTGCATAACGCGCGGACGAGTGAGCGGTTTCATCGTGAAATGAAGATGGTGCAGCAGGTGGCGCACCCCAATATCGTCACCGCGTACGAGGTCGGCGAGATTCACGGCATGCCTTACATCGCGATGGAATTGATGCAAGGTCCAGATCTCAATGCGATGGTTTCCGACAACGGCCCGATGGATTGGCGGCGATCTTCTGCTTACATCTTGCAAGTCGTCCGCGCGTTGGCACACGCCCATTGCCGCGAACTGGTCCACCGAGACATCAAGCCGGGCAATATCATTCTCAATGGCAACGACCAAGTCAAACTGGTCGATTTGGGATTGGCGTCGATGCGAATCGGATCGTTAGACGAAGAGACGCAGTCGTTCAATTTGACACGCGAAACGCAGATCGCCGGAACGTTGCCGTACATGGCACCCGAGCAGGCGAAATCGCTTTCCAAGGCCGATGTTCGTTCGGACATCTACAGTCTGGGTGCCACATGGTTCTACCTGTTGACCGGGAAAGTTCGTGTCCGCGGTAAAACGTTTTCACGGCAGTACAGGAATCTCGTTTCCAAGCGGCGGTTTCGTGAGATCCCCGCCGACAGTCTGCCACCGAATCTGTTCCAGATCTTTTCGAAGATGGTTGCTTACGATCGCCGCCAACGTTACCAAAGTTGTTTGTCATTGGAGCAAGACTTGGGGAAAGCGTTGGAGGATTTGGGGCAAAACGTCACCTCACAACAACTCAGTGTCTTGATCGTTGAAGACAGCCAATCGGACATGTTGTTGGCGGTCGAATTGCTCAAGATGGCCAATGAGAGTCTGATGATTCATCAGGCAACCTGTTTGTCCGATGGCATCGAAATTCAAGCCGAGCATTCCGTTGATCTGGTCTTCTTGGATCTGACGTTGCCCGACAGTGCGGGTGTTGCGACGGTGGAGCGGTTCCGTGCCGAACACAGCGAGGTGCCGATCGTGGTGCTGACGGGACTTTCCGACGAACAAGTCGCCGAGGCCTGTGTGAACGCGGGGGCGACCGATTTCATCTCCAAAGATGATTTGACCGCCCACAAGTTGGAACGTGTGATTTTCGTCACCTTTTCCCGACACGCCGCGATGGAGAATTGAATCCGCGCTGCGGGGTCGCAGCGAATCGATTCGCCCGCGTCGCGGCAGTCCGCGTTTGCAAAAGAGCCGATCGGGAGGCAGGTTCACGCGGGGCGGCAGGCCGGGTCCGAGGGCTCCAACGTGATTTGCTTCGACACCCTAGTATCTCACCCATCG
>NZ_JANZKV010000046.1 GCF_025060895.1 Stieleria sedimenti
ATGGCGCTCGCCATACGCGGTGCGCCAGTAGGAGGCGGGAGCCTCCGAGGCTGTGTGTTCCCAGGAACAAGTGGGGTAAGCATCCTGCTTGCCTCTTCCCAAGGCCTCGCCTTGGAACACGCCGGCGGAATGGCGCTGGCCATATGCGGTGCGCCAGTAGGAGGCGGGAGCCTCCGAGGCTGTGTGTGCCCAGGCAGAGCCTGGAAACAAGGAAACCTCACGCATAGCGTGACCTACAGCGCGGCTTTGAATTGTTCCAACTGACGGAGCATCGGTGGTGAGAACGGGTCAAGCTTGATCGCTTGTTCCTGGGTGATCACCGCTTCTTCGATCCGGCCGAGCGCAAAGTAGCATCGGGCACAGGTATCCAGACGCGCGGCGCGGTACATCAGATCTTCCGAATCGAGGAACTCCAACGAATCCAGACTGCACTTCAACGCACGTTCATAGTCGCCTTCGGTGTTGGCAACCAACCAGGCGTATTGATTGTACGCTTCGCCCAGTTCCGCCTTGTAGTCTTCCGGCTTGATGATCTTTTTGCGGGACTCGATCCGAGAGATTCTCTGCTGCATCACATCTCGATTCTGGACAATCTGTTTGACCACCGATGGCTTCCATTCGGGGTCGCCGGGATCATCCAAGCGATACATCCGAATCAGGATATCGATGTTTTCGTTATCAAAGTGATAGGCCTGTTGCAGCTTGCTCTTGACCTGGTTCAACGCCGCTTGATCATCGCCACTCTTTTCCAGCAACGCGAGTCCGCTTTCGTACTCATAAAGGCTACGGATCCGACTCAGACTGATTTGCCATCGCGACATCCGCGACTGATAAAGGCGATCTTTCTGAGCCCGATCGGCGATCGGGAACAACACGGTCGCGGCATCTTCATGGCGCAGCTGTTCGCTGAACATCCGCGCCAGCTCCTGACGCGCGCTGACGCCGACGATTGATTCGATGTCGCAATGCTTGATGATTTCTCGATTTTCGCGTTCCGCCCATTCGAATCGGCCTCGCGAACGCAGCAACAGCGCGGCTTGGTAGTGGGCATACGCGATCTCTTGCAGCTGGTGGTCGGTGATCGCGTTTTCGTCTGCTTTCGGTTTTTCTGCCTCACCGGGTTTGGCAGCATCACTCGCGACGACTTCGGGCAACGGGTTGATCTGCAACGCGTCGGCGGCGAGTTCCTGGGCCAGTTCACCCTGGCCGATCTCGTCATAGGCTTGTGCGGCCGAATAAAGCAATTCGGCGTTTTCCCCAAAGGCGTGTTGATGCCGCTCGTAGAGTGCGACCACGATCGGGAACAATCCTTGGCGAATCGACCATCCGGCATGCTCGGACAGATCGCGAGTCGCCGGGGCGATCAGATCGATGTGCTCCATCACCAGCGACAACGCCGCCTGCCGCGCGTCTTCGGCCAAGGCTCGCGTTGCCAGCACGCGAATCATCTGCATCACCGACGCCGACGTGACGTCAGGGCTGACCCCCGCATCGACCTGCCTGCGCTGCTGCCGGACGAGTGCTTCCCAGCGCTCGGGCGAGTAACTTCCCGCCTGCAGATCCTTTGCGTAGGCCAGCAACCATTGTGACGAATCGCGTTCGTTGTCTCCGATCACCGCTTCGATCCGCTCGGCCAACCGACGTCGGCTGACCTTTTCGCGGCCGAGCGGCTGCTTCAGGACCAACATCGCCGCGCGACGACTCAGTGGCACACTGGGATCAAACCGCGCCAGCCTCGCCAACGCCTCGACGCCCATCTGGTCCCGCAATCGACCGAGCAGCTCAATCCGCCCCAGCCGGTCGGTTTCGCTTTGAGCCCCGTATTCGCTGAGGATCTCTTGGACCTCCTTCGGATCCGTGTCCTTGGACCAACTGACTTGCAGGCTGCTGATCAAATAGCGGGCGGCCGACAAGATCTCGCTGTCGTCGTGATTTTGTGCCTCGCGAAGGGCATCAAACGCTTCCAGCCCGTACATCTTGAGCTGATTTCGGGCGCGAATTCGGGTGGCATAGCTGTCACTGCCGAGTTTTTCGATCAATTCCCTGATCAGCTGGTCGGTCGTTTGGGCCTTGTCATCAGCCGGACCGTCACCGTCCGCTGCCCGAACGACGCCGATTGAGCCTTGGCAAAGCCCCCCAATGAGTAAGAGGGCGGCGCACCAGGTCCAGACGAGGCGTGGAGCGTGTTGCAGAGGTTGGAGCATCTTTCCGACGGGCCGACGAGGAATTTCAGTTTGATTGACCACTCGTATTCTATCGATTCGACCAAAATTGTGCAGCTGGAATGCCCGCCCGCCTGCCCCAGCGTCCTAAAATCCGCGTCGGAAAACTGTCGGAATGCTGGTTGATCAAGCGTTTTTTTCGATCGACTTGCTGTCGGGCGCCGAAATCTGCGCGACGGCACGAGTCGGCGGCCAAGAATCGCTCGATGCAATCGAAGTTCCCAGCGAGCGATAAACCAGCTAATATCCCTCCGTAGACCGGCCTTCCGCCAGAGCTTTCTCCCCCTTTCAAGTTGATCCGCAGCGACGAATGACGCGAAAATCGAAGAATTCGAACGACACTGGCAAAGCCGCCAAAAAAACACCCTCGCGTGCCGAGTCGGCTGCGTCGTCGGATGATCGGACTCCGGAGCAACGGTTCGGCGACTCGATTCGCACCTCTGCCCAGCGGGAAACCGTCGAGGCGTTTGTGGTCGCGTTCGTGTTGGCGCTCCTGTTTCGCGCCTTTGTCGCCGAAGCCTTTGTGATCCCGACCGGCTCGATGGCGCCGACGTTGATGGGGGCTCACAAGGATATCGATTGCCAGCAGTGCGATCATCGTTTCCAAATTGGTGCCAGCAAAGAACGTCGCGGGCCGTACCAAGACGACACGGTCGTGGCCGGTATTTGTCCCAATTGCCGCTACGTCAATAACCTGGATCTGGCAGAAAACAGCAACGCCACCACCTTCAACGGCGACCGGATCCTGGTCAGCAAGTTTGCCTACACGCTCAGCGAGCCCGAACGCTGGGACGTGATCGTGTTCAAATTCCCGGGGAATCCGAAGCAGAACTACATCAAGCGTCTTGTCGGCCTGCCCAATGAAACGATCAGCGTCTTTCATGGCGATGTCTACGCGGCACCGACAGACCAGCCGGCGTCGGATGTCATCCTCCGTAAACCCGCCGACAAACTGTTGGCGATGCGGCACCACGTCTATGACACCGACCAGCAATCCGACTTGCTGATCAAGTCAGGCTATCCCAGCCGAATCCAACCGTGGCGAGAAAACACCTCGGCCCCGCCCGAGGACTCCTGGGCGATCGATCGCAGCCAAGACGGTTTGGTCGCCTCGGTCGAGCCCAAAGACGAGACCGAGACCCATTGGCTGCGCTACTTTCATCGCTGGCCGACCGACATTCAGTGGAACACCGCCGCCACGGGCGGTCCGCTCAACATGGTTGCCCCGTACAGCAGCCGACTGATCACCGACTTCTACGCCTATGACTGTTACATCACGGTCCCCAGCCGCGATGTCTACGAAACAACACCGTCTAACGCGCGTTGGGCCGGCAAGCCGCCATTGAATCCCGATTACAAGTCGGGTGGGCCGTTGGCACAGTTCCGCGGCGATGCCCGCTTCGGCGAGCGTGGTTTCGCCGATGACGGATTACACTGGGTCGGCGACCTGATTGTCGAATCAGAGGTGACTGCGTCGAGTCAATGCAAGGAATTGACAATGGAATTGATCGAGGCCGGGATTCAATATCAATGCCGCATCGATCTGACAAACGGAAACGCCAAACTCGCCATCCTGGACGGCGGCCAGTCGTTACAGTTTTCGACGGCGGAGGGAATGCAACAAACGGCTTCGGTTCAAGGAGCCAGCGGGGCTCGGGCCGGTGAAACATTCTCGGTCCGCTTCAGCAATTGCGACGACCAGCTGTTGTTGTGGGTGGACGACGCATTGGTCGAATTTGACGGACCGACCACGTTCGACGCCCGAGCATTTCGCGGCGACGGCGAAGCTTATCCGCGATACCGAGCGGGCGTCCATCCGATGGATGCCGCACCGGTCGGCATCGCAGTCCGTGGCGGGGCAGCGACGGTCAACCGTGTCAAAATTGATCGCGACAAGTATTACGTCGCCACCGACAACAGCTCGTTCGGCATCTTTGACTATGACATGAACGAGCTCTATCAACTCGCACAGCAAAACATCAGCTTTCGACAAATCCAAGACGTGATGGCGCGTCCCGAACTCTGGGAACAATTTCCGGTGTGGCAAACACGCCGTGAGGTGACGTTTCGCTTGGAAGAAAATCAATTCTTTCCGATGGGCGACAACAGCCCTGAAAGTCTCGATGCCCGCTGTTGGGCGGGGACCAAGCTGGGTGCCCGACTGCCCGACCGGTTCCGCGATCAAGCCTACGCGTTTGCCGATGCGTCTTACGTCCCACGCGATTTGTTGGTCGGCAAGGCACTGATGGTGTTTTGGCCCCACCCCTGGAATTCTCCCGTCCCCTTCACTCCCAATTTTGACCGCTTCCGATTCATACGCTAGGGCCACGGAAAAGGGGTCAGGTACCAAAAATGCGAAGCACCCTTCGGGCCATTTGGTTTTTGGTACCTGCCCCCTTTTCCGCTCGATTGACGTAACCCCAAAATTTAAAGTCGACAACGCACTAGCCGCTGAAGCGGGCCGGTCATCAATCATTCTCGAAACGGATTTCAAGTGCGATGAGTATCGATCACGACGAGCCCAGGACGGTTCTGGAAGCTATCGATTTGCAAAAGACCTACGGCAGACGGCGTGTCGTCGACGGGGTGAATTTGCACGTCGACAAGGCAGAGATCGTCGGACTGCTGGGCCCCAACGGAGCCGGCAAATCGACCAGTTTCCGGATGATCTGCGGTATGATCCAACCCGACCGCGGCCGGGTTTATCTGGACGGACGCGATGTCACCGATTGGCCGATGTTTCGCCGTGCCCGCGATGGACACATGGGCTACCTGCCCCAAGAACCCAGCGTGTTCAAGAAACTGACGGTCGAACAGAACATCTCGGCGCTGTTGGAATTGCTCGGGATGGACCGCAAGCAACGCAAAATCCGAACGCAAGAATTGCTCGAAGAGTTCAACATCACCCATATCCGCAAGAGTCGGGCGGCGGGGTTAAGCGGCGGCGAACGACGCCGGTTAGAGATCGCTCGATGCCTGGTTTCGGATCCCAAAATCGTGATGTTGGATGAGCCGTTTGCGGGCATTGACCCGGTCACGGTGCAATCGATCCAGGGCGTGATCAAGCAATTGCGTGATTCGGGGATCAGCGTTTTGATTACCGACCATGCCGCTCGCGAAATTCTGGGCACGGTAGACCGCTGTTACGTGATCTACCAAGGCCAAGTATTGATCGACGGGACACCCGAGGAAGTGAAGCGACACCCCAAGGTCCGCGAAGAGTATTTGGGAGACATGGACGGGGCCGAGCGTGTGGCCGAGGCGATCGATGAGTTGCCCGCAAACGCTCCCACCGCCGTCGCGACAGCCCCCACGAACGTCCATCCGGCACAAGAAACGTCCTCCGTGCCGCCACCACACTTCCGCCAAAAACGTGTCCTGCGGCGACGCACGAATGTTTCGGATGTGTGACTCATCACTGCCCTTCTTTCCACAAATCGACAAGCAAGCTTGTTAAAGATTTGTAGGGGAGAAGCGTGCTATATCCGTCAGGAATTAAATCGACATCCCGAAGGGGACGTCGATTGTATTACTGAGCGACTTTTGGGCAAGCACCGCTCTGCGGTGCACACCGCAGGGGACGTCGATTGTATAACGGCAGCTTTTGCCAGCTTATTTAGATTCTCTCCCTCTGGGAGAGACCGCGTTTGCGCAGCAAGCAAGCGCCAGAGAGGGTTCACGCTGCAAAAGTCTTGGCGCCTTCCGCTACGATCAAATCCGTCACTTATACAATCGACGTTCCGGCGGGATGCCAGCGAGTAGCCGGAGGTCAGCGCAGCGCCACCTCCGGTAATCGGGTCGCCGGGATCACGACAGCGAGACGAGCATCCCGGCGGGATGCCAGCGAGTAGCCGGAGGTTAGCGCAGCGCCACCTCCGGGAGGCACGCCTTCAAGTCCCATCGACCCCGGCGGGGTCGCAGCGAATCAATCCGCCGGCGGTGCCGCAGTTCGCCTTGCTAAAAGAGATTGATCAGGAGGCTTGAGCGTTGCTGCAGGCCGGATTCAAGGGCGCGGGCGCCATTCGCTTCGACACCCTCCGGGGTCGCGCCCGGCAGGGGCCGGAGGTCCGGAGGTGTCGCTGCGCTCACCTCCGGCTACTGGCTTTGACCCCGTTCGGGGTCATGCCTGCGAATCCAGTATCCCGGGGGACATCGATCGTATAACGGCAGCTTTTGCCAGCTCATTTAGATTCTCTCCCTTTGGGAGAAACGGCGTTTGCGCAGCAAGCAAACGCCAGAGAGGGTTCATGCCGCAAAAGTCTTGGCGCCTTCCGCTACGATCAAATCCGTCACTTATACAATCGACGACCTTCGGGATAACGGGTTCGCTCGCGATCCCGCCTGTTGTCATTCTCCGGCGACGAGTTCTTGCAGCTGCTTTCCGGACTTGT
>NZ_JANZKV010000047.1:0-2887 GCF_025060895.1 Stieleria sedimenti
CGGTATTGGGCTTTAGCCTAGACACCAACACTCATGCCCGTTTCATTCGTGTCTTTAAACGTTGTTGTTATGCGCCGCTTTTCATTTTGGCTGTTGCTGGTTTTCTCCATCGGATCTCCCGTCAATTCAGCCGAGCCTGTGATCCAACGTGATCTTTCGTTTGCTCAGGTCAACGGCGTGGACCTGAAACTGGATTTCTACCCCAGCCAGACCGACGGCCTGTCACCGTTGATCGTTTGGGTCCACGGCGGTGCCTGGCGTGCCGGTGACAAACGCAATGTGCCGATCAAGCGATTGACTGAACAGGGGTTCGCGATCGCCAGTCTCAATTACCGCTTGAGTGGGACGGCACGTTTTCCCGCGCAAACCGAAGACATCAAAGCGGGAATTCGTTTCCTACGCGCGCATGCGACAAGGTTTGAAATTGATTCTGACCAGATCGTGCTTGCCGGTGCGTCGGCCGGTGGCCACCTGGCCGCATTGGTCGGCGTCAGCGACGGCATCCAAGCATTGGAAGATCGATCGATGGGAAACGCGGAGGTTTCTTCCGGTGTCTCGGCGATCGTTTCCTTGTACGGGGCCAGCAACTTGCAAACAATCCTCAGCCAATCCACGCCGCACGGTTTGAGCGTTCGCCAGCCGGCACTGAAGCTTCTACTCGGTGACTTGCCGACCGGCGTGCCCGATGCAGCTCGACTGGCCAGTCCGGTCGAGCACGTCGATTCCGGCGACCCGCCGCTGTTGTTAATTCACGGCGATCAAGACCCGCAAATGCCGATCAATCAATCGCACGAACTCCAAGGGGCCTACGAGCGTGCCGGATTGGATGTCACGTTTCATGTCATCCACGGCGCCGCGCACGGCGGAAATGCGTTCTATGATGACGAGCACTTGAAGCTGATGGCGGACTGGATTCGCAGCCGCCTGAATTAGCCAGCCCATGCGCCGTCGGCTGAGGCAGTTTTACAGTCACCCTCCCGTGTGCGGGAGGGTCGAGCGGAGCGAGGGGAGGGCTTCCGACATTGATGCCCCATCGTTGCTAGCAACTTTGGCGTCGCAACAACCCTCCCCGCGTCGTCGCAAACTCCTCCGCGACCCTCCCAGAGGGAGGGTAACTTCGATACATACGGTCCCACCAACATTTCCTATCACAAATTTACATGATGTCCCTTCGCCTACTCGTCCCCCTCTTCGTCGCCTGCTTCGGTCTGAGCGTCTCAGCCCAGTCACAAGCCCCAGCCAAACCGCCCAACATCCTGTGGATCATCGGCGAAAACTTTGATCTGGATTTTGGATGTTACGGCGCGAAGAACGTCCACACACCGAACGTCGACGGCTTGGCCGCGGCGGGCATTCGCTATACGAATGTCTTTTCAACGTCGCCGGTTTGTGCCCCCAGCCGGTCGGCGTTCATGACCGGCATGTACCAGACGACGACCGACACGCACCACATGCGTTCGCATCGCAGCGATGACTTTCGGCTGCCGCCCGGTGTGCGTCCGATGACGCAACGATTGCACGACGCCGGCTACATCACCGCCAACCTGAAAACGATCGGTGATCGCGTCATCGGCACGGGAAAACTGGATCTAAACTTCGTCAACGAAGGCCAGCTGTACACGACCGACGACTGGGAGCAACTCAAGCCCGGCCAGCCGTTCTTCGCCCAGATCAACATGCCTGAAGCAGAGTATGACATCTACGACCGTAAGTCCGCCGAAAAGAACCGCGTCAAATGGGTCGGCGAACAGTGGCACCCCAAAGTCGCGACGCCCGAAAACGTGACGCCGCCACCGTATTACCCCGATCACCCGGTCACACGTCAGGAATGGGCGCGGTATCTCAACTCGGTCACCGGCACCGACGTCCGAGTCGGCTGGATCTTGGACCGACTCGAGAAAGACGGTTTGGCCGACGACACGATTGTCGTGTTCTTTTCTGACAACGGTCGACTGGAAGCACGTGGCATCCACTGGTGTTGGGATTCGGGGTTGCACGTCCCGATGGTGATCCGCTGGCCCAAGAACTTTCCCGCGCCGAAGCAAATCAAACCGGGCGCCGTCAGCGACGAGCTGATCAGTCTGATCGACTTGACCGCCACGACACTTTGGATGGCCGGAATCGAGCCGCCCCTCGGTATGCAAGGTCGCCGCTTTCTCGGTGATGCCACCGGACCATCACGCAAGTATGTCTTCAGCGCCCGCGACCGAATTGACGAAACCGAAATTCGATTGCGGAGCGTCCGCGACCAACGCTACCACTACATCCGCAACTTCACGCCTGGAGCCGGATTCACGACGCTGAATCGCTACAAGGAAAAGTGTTTCTTGGTCAAACCGTTGATGCGGAAACTACACGCCGAAGGCAAACTGACGGGACCGCCGGCGGAGTTGATGAAGCCGTTCCCCGACGAACAGCTCTACGACACGCAAGCCGATCCGTACGAGATTCAAAACCTGGCCGATTCCGACGACACGTCGCATCAAAAAGCCTTGCTTCGCATGCGAGCAGCGCTCGACACCTGGATCATCGAAACCGGCGACCGCGGCGAAATCCCCGAACCCCGCGATGTCGTCGCCCCCTTCGAACAAGAGATGCACAATTGGTTCGGAACACCGGATTGGTATTCGAAACAAGAGTAAACGTTGGTGTCCAGGCTTTAGCCGCACTCCCCCGCAGTTGCGAAGCGTCTGCAGGGTATGACCTCGGGAACACACATTATCAGAGGCTCCGCCTCCGAACCGTGGGCGGAGCCTCCGCTCCATCGCGTTCCACGGCGGAGCCTTGCAACGAGGTGACGCGCGATGAGACGCGGTCAGCGGATCACCAGCACGACGTCCTTTCTAGGTCGTCGTCCTAAGCTGGATGGCGCCTAAAGGCCAATACC
>NZ_JANZKV010000047.1:2912-54793 GCF_025060895.1 Stieleria sedimenti
AAGGCTGGACACCAACGGTGTGCGACTTCAATCCCCTGTCGGCTCCAAAATAAAGACGACGCTCGATTCGATGTTGGCGTCCACCGAATAGCTTCGATTGAGATCGACGTTTAACTTCGGCTGGGTTTCCAACACGGTGTACCCCTTCGTACGCACTCCGACCTGATAGACTTCGGGGGCCGCATCGAGGATCGACACCCTTGACGTTGTTTTTTGTTCCAGTGGCAATTGCGAGCCGCGCCAACCGTAGCGTCGCCCGATGTAGACGTAACTGTCTTTCGGAAGTGGCGACCCGTCGCTGGCCGTCACGGTCACCGACAACCGCCTCGGTTCGACCGCCGCGATCTCCCCCAGGTCCGCCATTTCACCGTGTCCGGGTGCCTCGATCAAACTCAGCGGTAGCACCGCCGATGCGGCTTGTCCGGTGTGGGTGTAGACGGCGTAATCGAGCCCCGGGGGAATCTGGTCAAAGGTAAACACGCCCGCTTCGTCGGTGTAAACCTCTTGGGGCGTCACGATGCTGCCCATCATGCGATTCTTTTGGACCAGGCCGACTTCGACGCCCGCGACGGGTTGGCCGCGAAACACCAATTTGCCACGCAGCCCTGCACCAGCCCCGAGCGAGATCGTGAGTTCGTCGTTCCCTGAACGACTCCACCGGATTTGTGCCGGTGCGTAGGCGGACGCGTTGATCCGCAGATCGATCCATTCGATGTGATCACCGACGGACATTTCGAAGAAGCCGCCGGCATCGGTGAGCGTCAACGGGGTGACCGAGCGGTCGGATCCGCCGCCGATTCCGTTGTTGCGGAAGATGGTGTGTGGCCTGACTTGGGCGCCCGCGATCGGGTCACCGTCGAGGTTGATCACGCGGCCACGAAGCACTTCGATCTTTTCGGTGCGCTGGATGGGTTCGAGTTCGAATTTGATCTCGGGATTTTGTTCCGGATCAAAGTGCTCGGACACTTGGCCTTGATAGCCTGCGCCGCCGGCGGCCAAACTGAATAGCAAGCTGTCGGACAGATCCGCAATCGAAAACCGTCCGTTTGAATCCGTGACCGTGCGTTTGGTGCAATCGCGGTAGCACGACGGACAGGTCGTGGCCGGGCCGACGCGAGGCTTGGCGGTGCTGACGACGACGATCGCTCCGGCAACGGGAGCATCCTCGGAGTCGACCACGCGGCCCGACAGTTCGGCGGTCCCCGCGGTCAGCAACAACGACAACAGAAATTTGATCGAAAGCATTTTGCGTGTCCGAGGGTGAAGGGGAATTGAAAAAGTGGGATAGACTTCCAGGCTCGTCGAGTCTGCGGAATGACGAGCCTGGAAGGCTATCCCACTTGTCCTACCGTTTTGGCGTGATCTCGATCGGCACCAACCTTGGGATCGCGGGTGCACTCGGAAGGTTCAACGTGATCTCCAAATTCATCTCGCCGGTACTGACCGGAACCATCGTCGAGATCCGTGTCGTCGAGACGGAGCTCGCGCCTCGGGGGCCGCGGACCATCAGTTGGTAGTTTCCTTGCGGGACGTTTTTGAGGTGAAAGCGTCCGTTTGCGTCGGTGGTCGATTGACTTTCGCGATCATGATCGACCCAGAAGTTGGGGACGACGTCCCGGTCACGGCGGATGGAGACCATCGCCTTGGCGACTGGATTGCCATCAGCATCGATCACACGTCCGGCGATGGCTTGGTCCCCGCGGATCAACTCGAAGTCTTTGACGATCAGCTTTCCGTCGCCGTCTGGATTCGCGTAGTAGCCGATCCCTGATCGGACACTGAGATTCGGAACGCTGCTCAGACTGACGCTGACCCGTTTTCCGGCCGGCACGGAGGCCCGATACACACCCTCGGAGTTCGTCGTGACGAATTGGTGACCGCTGGATTGATAAAACATCATCGTCCTGCCGTTGGCCGTCCGCTGGACAGGCTTCGTCAGGCTGACCTGCACCCGAGCCCCGGCGACCGGTTCTCCGTCGACCAGCACGCGGCCTTCGACGATCGCGGAGGAATTCAGCACCAAATGGACCACACCGTCCTTGGCTTCGCTCAGCTTGACCATGCCGTCGAAGGCAGAATCGCCGTTGAGGTACTTAACGTCGATGAACGCTTTGGAGGAAGTTATTCCATTAGGAACCAACGTGGCGCGCCCGAGTGAATTCGTGGTTTCGGTCTCCGATTTTTCCACGATGTGAGGAGTCCGATCAAATTCGGGAGCGTTGGGGCTGGGTGGGATTTCGTCACGCAGGATGACGGACGCGCCGACGGCAGGTTTGCCGTCGGGCAGCGACACGATGACCTGGTAGGTGGAAAGCTTGGGGACAACGATCGGTTCGAGCTCACGCGGTGTATGGTCCGAGATCGTGATTTTTTGGTGGGGCAGCGATTCGGCTTCTTCCTTCGTCAGCACAATTAGCTTTGAGTACGAAGGGATGGCGTACCCTGCGTCGCGGGTTGCGACGGCCAGGAAATGCTCGCCTTTGGGAAGTTTGAGACGATACGTTCCGTCCGCATCGGACGTGGCACCCAAGGATGCTGGACCGTCGAGCGATCGCACCCAGATTCCCTCCAGGGGGCTGCCCGATGCGTCCACCACTTTCCCGCTGATCGTGGCAGCCTTGGACAACGTAACGTCAATCGGCTTCTTTCCCGTTAACTGGTCTGAGGACAGTTCCAATTGTGTCGGCATCGATGGACCATGCTGGGGCGGCACGACAGAAAATTTCATCGGCCGATCGTCGCGATCCAAATAGCGTTGGACCATCAGCGTCGAAATGCGACATCGGAACTCACCGTCCGAATCAGTCTTAAAGCGATAGACACTTGACGACGGATAGACGCTGACCTCCGCGATCGGCGATCCCTGCTGGTCAATCACACGGCCGTGAAGTGTGTATCCGGGATCGGCGACGACCGTTGCTGGGCTCGCCACCACCTCTCCACTGGAAAGCCAAGAATTGGGTCGCTGAAGCTTCCCCAGTGCGACGTCATCGCTCGTTCGAACCGCAATGTAGCCGTCCTCCCAATGATCGTGCGACGCCTGGATCGATGCGATTTGACCGGCCGGAAGGTTGGTGAACTGAAATCGGCCCGTCGCGTCAGTCAACGTCCGTGGCGTCAGTTGGCTACGAGAAAGTTCGAATTGTTCCTGACGTTCGAATAGCGTTGATGACGGAGTGAATAGTTGCACAACGTCGACGATCGCCCCCGCAAGCGGTTCGCCGTCGGGCGTGACAAAACGACCGCTAATGGATCTCGGTGATTCGAGCTTTAACTCCAGATCGCGGATTGGGGCTGGGTTCGCTTTTTCTATCATCAGCGGAATTGCATCGACCCCCAGTCCCGGAAACACAGCGACCAGCGATCCGCTCCAACGGTCTGCAGCATCGTTTCGAAGCGCGGGTGCCTTGACGGCGGAAAACTCAAACTCGCCGTTTGCATTCGTTTCGATCCGGGCGATCACGTCAGAAACCCGAATCGTTTTGCGGTCTGCGCTGTAGTAGTATTTTTCCAAATCGCTCGAAACCCGTCGCCCACTCGATTCCCGCAACACGACCGTCGCACTGGTGACGGGCTGTCCGTCCGGCGCAAGGACCTTTCCCGAGGCGTTGACGAGCACCGCATAGTCATCGCCTTCGGCGGTCAACACTTCACATTGGAGCACTCGGGCGATCAGATCGTTATCTTCCGGGCGGATCGGCTCGACCATGGGGGCAGAGTCGTCGGCGGCAGCTTGGACCGCGTCCGAGACAGCCGGCTTGCCGTCCTCGTCCGAAGCCTCTTGTGCGACCGATCGATCCAGCCGCACCGTCGTTGCGACCGCAGCGACGGCCAGCATCGCGACCATCAAACGCAGCGTCGCAATCCGCCAACGGGAAAGCCCCGGGACGCCGCCGAGAATCAATCTCAAGCGGTCTTCGATCTCGGTGTGGCGGCTCATCGCGATGGCTGCATGATCCGGCAGACGACGTGTCGCATCAGCGGCTCGAAATCGCGTCACGATGTTCAGCAAACTCTCCGCGTATCGCCCCGAAGTCAGTTCGCTATCCATCGTTGACGATTTTTCCATGACGTCGCGATCGGTTGCCCATTCGCGAGATTCGGTCAATCGCCGATCGACCAGCCAGACGGCCGGATGAAACCAGTAGACCATCAGATTCACCGACGCCAGCAACTGGCCGACGCTGTCATGCCGGCGCACGTGCATCAGTTCGTGAAGAAGAGTGGATCGGATTTCATGGTCATCCCAGGTTTCAAAGTCCGTCGGAACCAAGATGACCGATCGGAACAGCCCAAAGACCAACGGCATCGACGTTCGATCCGTCCGAAGGATTGACGGCGTCGCGCACAGACCGATCGTTCTGGCAATGTCGTCGGCGGTGTCGATGATCGGTCCACTGACACGCTGTCCCTTCGACGCGGCGTTCCTCAACCGAATCATCCCGGCCAACAGACGCAACGCCACCAAGGCAAATCCAATCGTGTAGGCACAGGCGAGTAGGATTAGCATGGCTGCCCCGCCGGACCGGAAGGCAGCGGCAACAGACGTTTGGTCAACGACACCAACTGTTTGCCGAAGCTCCGTTTCTGGGAATCCGGATACCGGTCGTGCTGCCGTTGCTGGTGCATGCGAAAGTCGATTCGGACGCGTTTGCGATGTGCGATCGGTGGGTTTTTCGCTTTCAATGGAGCCCGCGACGCTTGGCATGACCGGATTGTCTTGCATCGCTGGGACATTGAGTTGCCCTTCGATTGGAGGCGTCGCGACCGATCCAATCGCCAGATCGACTCCGGCGGAAGCCAACGGAATCCGCCATCCACCGACCAGCAAATGCGCCGGCAGGATCGCCAGCGTCAAACAAACCGCGGTCAGCCAGACCGCATAGGTTCGCCCGGCGTCGACGCGTTTGATCCGCGAGGCGACCAACCACGCGATGGCCGAGACGATCGCGACTTGGACGACCACGACCACGCACAGCGACAGAGGCCCGTCGATCAACCAGTGATTCATGTGACCGCTCATTGCTTGCCGCCTTTGGTTTGGTGTTGGTTCAACAATCGACGCAGACGTTTGACTTGATCGTCGCTCAATTCCGTCTTGGGATCGGCAAGGTGCGTGGCGAGCGCGTCTTCGACCGAACCGCCGAAGAAGATTTCCAAGACTTTGCGAAACGCCTTGGCCGCGGCACTCTTGCGTGGCACCGCGGGCAGGTACACGAATCGTTTTCCTTCGCGACGGTGTTTGACGATGCCTTTAGATTCCAGGGTGCGAAGCTGCGTCCGCACGGTCGCATTGGCAAGCTCGTCGGGCATCGCCGCGACGATCTCGTTGGCCGTCGGTTCGCCGAGCTGATAGATCACTTCCATGATCTGCCGCTCGCGGCGGGAAAGGTCAGAACGCACGTGATGCTCCAGGGCAAACAGGGCAGTCGACTCCAAGTGTTAGAAATCTAACAATCCGAAAGCCGCTGGCAAACCATTTTTGTTATTTTTCTAACATTTGTTGGCCTGCGTGCTGTTCATCGACATCGCGGTGCAAACCGCGTTTCAATCTCATTGGTGCACTTCAAAAATCCACAGGCGCTCGACTCCCAAGGATTGGCGCGTGGTGCGTTCGATCGGATTCGTCTCTTCGTCAAAGAAAAACACCCTCAGACCACACAACGCGAGTGACGGGGGAGTCGTGCGCCGCAGGATCACTCGATGAGCCACAAGAGATCAAGACGGCGACCGTACCAAAACGCTGATGATCTGCGGCCAGTGGATTTGAGACGCTGGCGTCAGCCTTACGGCCCGGAGTCCCACGCTGGCCTCAGCCAACCGCGACCGCACATCAACTGCCGAATCGGTAAGCAATTCGATTCAGTTCAACGGCCGGGTTGACCGGGGACGAGCGGATGAGCAAACACTGCCCAAACGCATTTTCGAGTCCTCCGCGCCCCCCCCATGGTTCGTCGGTCTTTGGGGTACATTCAGCGGCACCGAAGCGTAGAATGTAGGAAACCAGTTTGAAGACGGAGGTAGTTGTATGTCAATCGCTGAGGCGGCAAAACGTTTGTACGAGGCTGAGTTACGAACATCGCTCGAAGCCGAACATCGCGACGAGTACGTGGCGATCGAGCCAGAATCGAAGTCACATTTCGTCGGCAAGTCATTCCTTGAAGCGGCAATGGCGGCAAAGAGCGCATTCCCAAAACGAAAGTCATTTGTTCTCCGGATCGGCCACGAAGCCGCGTTCCACATCGGAGCAAGCACCAAGTGAATGGGCGTGTGGACGAAGGGAATCGTGCGCTGATTGATATTCCGGTCAGCAATAAGATCGACAGCAAATGTGTTCAGGTCGTCGCTTGGATTGACACAGCCTTCGACAGTCACCTTGTATTCTCGGCAGATCTCATCAATCAATTGGGGCTCGAATCGCTTGTTGAAACGGAAGCAGTCTTGGCCGATGGATCGAAGGTATCGCTGGAGACGTTCATCTGTTTTGTGGATTGGTTCGGCGAGCGAATTCCAGTCCAAGTCATCGCCAACGATGGAAAGTACCCATTGTTGGGAACGGGACTGTTAGAAGGACGACGATTGTCGATCGACTACGTGACCAAAGAGTTGAGTCTCGACTAATCCGACGAACGTCCACCGTTCACCGTTCACCGCGGCACGGCGAACGACATTGTATTTTCGATTGACGCCGACTCCGTGCCTGCGTGTGCGGGCGGATGGTTCGCGCGTCTGGCCACGACGACGGCACGTGCCATCGCCGCTGACGGCCAATGTACTCGATCGGAATCGCCGAGGGAAATCCAGTGTGCCAATCAGCAGCCGGCACGTCAGGCGTCGGTTGTCAGCGTTGGAATCGACAGGCGTCGGTTTGTCTTCTTCGGCCGAGTCGACCGCGCACCTATTGAACAATGACATCAAATGCGAATTCCAGGAAACAGAGGCTCGACGAATTTCGGTGGGCGCAGTCCGAACGCACCCATTGCGGCATCAGCGTGGCCCAAGGGGAACAAGGCTCACGCAAAGGCGCCAAGCAGCCAAGGAATGGGTTCTAATCTTTGCGGCTTTGCGTGAGCCCCTTCCAGCAAGTATGTCAGCGCACCAGTCAAACCGCCGCAGATCACTTGCCACAAAAAGCACAACTGGACACCACATTTCCTGGGAAACGTTCGTGCCGAGGAGGCTTCGCTTGTGACTCCGAAGCCGGGGCCTTGGATCGAGGTGGATGATTACAATAGGCTTTACCCGATTGCAACTTTTTTTCGTCTTACGCTCCTCAGCCGACTCCCAATGCAACTTTCGAATCGTTTTGCCATCATCGCCCTGGTCGCCTGGGCGTGTTTCGCTTCACCGTCATCCGCGGCCGAACAGCCGAATATTGTCTTGATGTTGTCCGACGACATGGGCTGGGCGGACCCCGGATTTCAGGGCGGAAACGCGGAACTGACTCCGAACCTGGATCGTCTGGCCGGCGAAAGTCTTCGTCTGACGCAGTTCTATGCCCATTCGGTCTGCGCACCGACCCGCTGTGCCTTGATGACCGGACGCTACGCGTTTCGCAATTGGATGGATTGGCGGTCGGAAGATTTTGGCAAACCGAGTTACCTGAAAAAACTGGGGCTGGAACTCGCACACACCCCCGACGGGACACCGACTCGGATGCTGCACGGACTGGACACCAACGAACACACAATCGCCGAAGCCTTGAAGGCCTCCGGCTACTACACCGCCTTGATCGGCAAGTGGCACCTGGGTGAATGGTTACCCGAACAATTGCCAATGGGCCAGGGTTTTGATCACCAATATGGTCACTACGGCTGGGGCATCGATTACAACAACTACACGATCCCCCACAATTCGCCGGCCACGTTTGCAGTCTATGATTGGCATCGCAATCAACAACCGCTCGACGAACAGGGATACTCGACCGACCTGTTCGCCAACGAAGCGGTTCGGCTCATTTCTGAGCGCAGCAAGGACGTTCCGTTTTTCATCTATGTTCCCTTCAATGCGATCCACGGACCACTGGAGGAGATCCCACGTTACACCGACACGCTCGATAAGCGTTCGGCGGCGCTCAAATGCCTCGACGACGCCGTGGGACGCATCGTCGGTGCGGTCGACCAATATGGCTTCACCGAAAACACGATTGTCGTGTTTGCCAATGACAATGGAGGATTGACTGAAGAGGTCAACCGGCCGTACCGCGGAACCAAGAACACGACGTTCGAAGGCGGAGTCCGTGTGGCGTGTACGATGCGATGGCCTGGAAAGATTCCCGCCGGAAAAACAAGTGACGCGATGATGCACGTCGTCGATTTGCTGCCGACGTTTGTCAGTCTCGCCGCAGGCAGCACGAAACCGTGTCGACCGCTGGACGGCATGGACATGTCGCAAGTGATTTTGAATGGGCAGCCGAGCCCGCGAACGGAGATCGTGTACGAGGTCGCCGGCAGCGTGCGTTTGCCGACCATCCGCTCGGGTGACTTCAAACTGATGGGGGACATGCTTTACAACATCGCCACCGATCCGACCGAGTCCACGGACATCGCGTCAAAGCATCCCGAAATCGTCGCTCGATTGAAATCGCAACTCGATGCGATCGGCAAACAGCGACCACCGTTGCAACAAGTCCTCGGATCGCCGCCGCGATTGATGCACCCGCCGCAACCCTTTGTCTATGGTCAAGCAGAAAACCGCGATGCGCCGGACTGGTTGAAGACGCGGGTGATGGCGGTGCGGAGCAAGCAGCCCCAGTCGTGGCCGCCCGGCGAGACCCCGTGGCCGCAAGCCCCGACCGGTGCAACGATCAAGTACAGCGGCGACGGCCGGTAGGTCGCAGAGCCTTGGAACGGGGTGTCGCTGGTGTCTAGGCTTCAGCCGATTCCCTCCGCACGCCGCTTTGCGGCTGGCGACTTCGGGAGATGCCTGAAGGCATCCGAAGATGCGCCTGAAGGCTGGACACCAACACTCACGTACGACTTGGTCAAGAGAGGCGGACAACATACCAGCGAGTGGCACGTGGGGAATGTCTCATGCCTCAAAGACTCGCGCCACAGGCTGGCTTGCCGTTTATTCTACGCGGTAGGTAGAAGGAGCCTCCACAACCCTACAGGTATCACCAATGAAAAACCACGTTCACGCGATCCTACGAATCTTCTGTTGCACGGTCATTTATTTTCTGGGGTTGCTCGGCGACGGGGCCACGACCGACGCGGAGCAAGCGTTTGACCTGAAACCGGCCGCCAGTCCGGCCGACAATCCGCTCAAAGGTTTGGTGCCGTACGCGCGTCCCCACCCGGATCGATTCCCGCACAGCATGGAGTTCAGCTACCTCGCATTCAGCGATCTGATGCTCGCGGAAGACGAATTCAATTGGCAACCGCTGGAAACACTGCTCGACGACATCGCCTCGCGTGGCAACCAAGCAGTGATTCGGGTTTACGTCGAGTATCCGGGCAAGAAGAAAGGGATTCCGGAATACCTGATCAAGGGCGGGTTGAAGCTGCATACGTACCTGAACACCAACACGGCGCCGCTGCCGCCGAAAGAGATCACGACACCGGACTACGAGGACGAGCGACTGCGTTCGGCGTTTCGTGCGTTCATCACTGCGTTTGGCGACAATTACGACGGAGACGCCCGTTTGGCCTACATCACCGCCGGCTTGCTGGGTACCTGGGGCGAATGGCATACCTATCCACGAAGTGATCTCTGGGCCAGCAAAGAAACTCAAGCTATCGTGCTGGATGCCTACGAAGCCGCGTTCTCGTCCACGCCGATTCTGCTGCGTTACCCCGCCGGACCGAAGCACGGCTACCAGACCGAAAACGCGTCGCGCCCCTTCGGCTATCACGACGACTCCTTTGCTTGGGCAACGATCGACACCGGCAGGCAAGCGGACGATTGGTTCTACATGCCAGCACTCAAGGCCGCCGGCCGGGCGGCAATCGATAAATGGAAAGCCCATCCGATCGGCGGCGAGATTCGCCCGGAGGCTTGGGGCAAAGTTTTCGATGACCGTGATCAGTGGCCCAAGCAGGTTCAGAGCTTCCACGAATGTGTCAGCCAAACACACGCGACGTGGTTGATGGACACCGGGATGTTTCGTGAGGTCGCTTCACCGAAGCGGCTGGAGCGTGCAACCAAGGAAGTCCGGCGGATGGGGTACGACTTTTTCGTCCGTCGTGTGGCGTTCGTCCCCGATCGCCAGACGAACCGATGCCAAATCAATCTGCAGTTGATCAATCAAGGCGTCGCGCCGTTTTATGCCGACTGGCCCACCGAAATGGCCTTCGTCGATGCAGCCGGAAAAATCGCCAAACGAATGATCGCGCCCGGGTTATCGATGCGGGGGCATTTGCCGAGTTCGTCGGCGCATGAATTGTCGGCGTCGATCGACACCGCAGGGCTTTCGGGAACCAACACCGTGTTGATGCGGGTGGTCCATCCGCTCGAAGGGGGCAAACCGTTGCGGTTCGCCAACGCGGAACAAGATCAAACGAAACCGGGCTGGTTGACTCTCGGGAAGATTCGTTTGCCGTGATGTTGGTGTCCAGGCTTCAGCCGCTCACCGCCGCAACCGCGAAGCGGTTGCGGCTTCGGAGGATGCCTGACAGGCATCCCCCGATGCGTCTAAAGGCTGGACACCAACACAAGGCCCTATGCTGTTCTGATAAGATTGAGGAGTTGCACGCCGTTGCCGTGCCGCGTCCCCTGACAAACGTTTGAGTTGAACGAACATGAAAAAGCTGATTGAAACGCAATTGGGCAACGAGATCGGGATCAACATTCACAGCGCTCACCGGATCGAATCGGCAACGCTGCTTGCCGCCGAGGACGATTATTTTTCGGTGACGACCAGCGAGGAAGAAAATGTCTTTCACGTCCCCTACGTCAACATCGTCAAAGTGATCGAGAACCCGGAGGGCGTGACGGTCAGCGGCTTTTTCAAGAGCCACAAAACCCATCCGTTTGTGATCAAGATCGGTCACGTGGTGGAATACGTCCCGACGTGACCAACCGAGGCGATCGCGTGATGCACGAAATTCAAATCAGCCGCGACGGCTCCGATGACCAGCGTCAATCGATGTTGTCATGGTTGCGGGCGTTCAATGAATCGGAAAACGGCGACTTCATGCGTTCGCTATCCGCAGGTGCCGAACAGCCGATCTTTTTGGCCGCGGAACTTGACGACCGTATCGTCGGCGGACTCGACGGCGTCACCATTCACCAATGGCTGAAGATTGATCTGATGGCGGTCGCGCCGGAGTTTCGGCGTCAGGGGATCGGACGCCGTTTGGTTGACGAATCGATCCGAATCGCGAGGGAGCGAGATTGTCGGTTCGCGTACGTCGACACGATGTCTTATCAAGCCCCCGAGTTCTATTTGGCGCAAGGTTTCGTCGAAGCCGGGCGACTGGTCAACTGGGATTCACACGGACACGACAAACTGTTTCTTTCGATGGAACTGTCGGCGTGGTGACGTAGGTCATGCTGTGCATGTCGGGTGGATGTAGGTCATGCTGTGCATGACGGGTGGACGTAGGTCATGCTGTGCATGACGGGTGGATGTAGGTCATGCTGTGCATGACGTCACGATGGCATGCACAGCATGCCCTACTTTTTCTCATTCTCAGTGACGTAGGTCACGCTGTGCGTGACGGGTGGCATGCACAGCATGCCCTACTTCTTTGGCTCAGGCTTTTCCTGCTTCGGCAACCACTTGGCCAACTGTGACTCAATAGCGTCACTTCCCTGTTTCGACGCCAGGTTTTCCCACTCGTACGGATCCGCGACGACATCGTAGAGTTCTTCTTCGCCGTTGGCGTAACGGATGTAGCGATGCGTTTCGGTCTTGACCGAATGGTTGCCGCGTCCGTGCGTGGTGATCGCGGGGAAGTCCCATGGCGATTGGGGATCGCGTAACAATGACGAAATGTCTCGGCCGCTGACGTGATCGGGCGTCGCGATACCCGTCAGCTCACACAGCGTCGGGTACACCGACATCAAATCGACCGACCGGTCACAGCGGGTGCCGGGCGTCGTCAATCCCGGAACGACCCAGATGAAGGCGGTCCGCGTGGTTTCTTCCCACAACGCGAACTTGCGCCAGTGTTCTTTTTCGCCAAGGGACCAACCGTGATCGCTCCACAGGCAGATGATCGTGTTGTCTTTGTTCGGGCTGGCATCGAGTGCGTCGAGCAACCGACCGAGGTTCATGTCGGTGTAGCTGCAGGTCGCCAGATAGGATTGAATCGCTGCTTTCCAACGCCCGCTTTTGAGGAACTTGGCGTGATCGCCTTGCGGTCCGGCCATCTTCACGCCCGACGGAGGAATGTCGGCCAAATCGTTTTCGATGTGCGGCGGCAGCTGGATCGATTCCAGCGGAAACGCGTCGTAGTACTTTCTGGGAGCGACGAACGGCAGGTGGGGTTTGTAGAGTCCGCAGGCGACGAAGAACGGTTTGTCGCTTTTCTTGGTGATCCGTTCGATGCAATAGTTGACGCAGTGCCAATCCATGATGTCGTCGTCTTTCAGGTTGGGGTGCGTCACGTCGTCGTGGTAGCCGTCATATTTCTTCACGCCCGGTCCACTGGCGCTCAACCCGTCGTCGGGCATGTACTCGGTCCATTCGCTGGGATAGTACTGCCTGGAGTGATAGATCTTTCCGGCACCGGCGACGTGGTAACCGGCATTGAGAAATTGCGCGCTCAATCCCTCGCCGGCCGCTTGGTGGTTTTTCCAGGCGTGTCCGTTCTTATAGCAGCCGGACACCCACGGTCGTCGTCCGCTCATCAAGGCACAACGCGATGGTTCACAGGCCGGCACGGCACAATGGGCGTTCGTGAAAGTGACACCGCGCCGAGCCAGCCGATCAAAGTTCGGCGTGCGGGCCTGCGGGTTGCGGTTCAAATGCGTCAACCAGTGGTTCAAATCATCGACGGCGATGAACAAGACGTTCGGTCGATCGGCCGCCGAGGCGAAACCGGAGAGACAGCACAAGGCGGCGACAATCATCAATCGCGACATGGGAAATGGCCCGGGGTGAGTGGGAGACGGTCGGGGAGGGTGAGTACCAACCCCTGTCAGTCTATTCGATTGCCCGGACCGCGGTGCAGCTAACTCCCTAAGGCCAACCTGTGGGCACAAGAACCATCAAAGGGTGCGCCCGGGGTAGGCACGTGCCTGCTGGCCCCGAACCGGTGCCGCCCCGTTGCGATTATTGCTAAATTCTGTCTGCGACATCGATTTCCGCGGTCGCGGATTTCACCTGGCGGTCTTAACCCATTGCACCACCCATCGAGTGAACGAGATGAAGATTACCGGATTCAAGGTTTATCAAGTCGACCTGCCCCTGGCGGAAGGCAACTACAGCTGGTCGGAGGGGAAGAGCGTCGACGTCTTTGATTCCACGGTCGTCCAAGTCGAGACGGATTCGGGAGTGGTTGGGTTTGGAGAAGTCTGCCCTCTCGGGCCGGTCTACCTGCCCGCCTACGCCGCCGGAGCCAGGGCGGGGATGCAGGAACTCGCCCCCCAACTGATCGGCGCGGACCCGACCCAGTTGTGGGCACTCAATCACAAGATGGACCGCGTGATGAAGGGGCACCCCTACGTCAAAACGGCGATCGACATGGCGTGCTGGGACATCCTGGGCAAAGTCTCCGGGCTGCCGGTTTGCACCTTGCTCGGAGGTCGATTCGGAGACGACGTGGTGCTCTATCGTGCGATCTCCCAGCGACCGGCCGCGGAGATGGCCGACAACGTGGCCGGATACCGCGGCGAAGGTTATCGACGGTTTCAGTTGAAAGTTGGTGGCAAAGCGGATGAAGACATCGAGCGAATCCGCGCGGTCCGAGAAATCTTGCAGCCGGGCGATAAATTGGTCGCCGATGCCAACACGGGCTGGTTGATGCACGAAGCGATGCGGGTCGTCGGTGCCGTGCGTGACGTCGACGTCTACATCGAACAGCCCTGTGCGACGTATCAGCAGTGTTTGACGATTCGTCAACACACCAACCTGCCGTTCATCCTGGACGAAGTCATCGACTCGGTCGACGCGATCCTGAAGGGCGCCTCCGATCGTGCGATGGATGCCGTCAACATCAAGATCAGCAAGTTCGGCGGACTGACCAAAGCCAAACAGGCGCGCGACCTGTGCGTGTCCCTGGGGATCGCAATGACACTCGAAGACAGCTGGGGCGGAGACATCATCACCGCAGCGATCGCGCACCTGGCACACAGCACGCCGACCGACTATCTGTTCACTTCGACCGACTTCAACAGCTACGTCACCCGATCGATCGCCGACGGGGCACCCCAACGGGTCAACGGTCGGATGGCGGCATCGACCGAGCCCGGGCTGGGGATCACCCCTAAGTTCGACGTCCTGGGCGACCCGGTCTGGAGCTGCTGAGCGACCCCGTTGACGCGAACGCATTCAGGATGGACACGGCATTGGGTCAAAAAATGGATTGGTCAAAAAATGGATTGGTCAAACGAGATGGTGCGTGGTGGGATGATTGCTGTCCAATCGGGTCAACGCATTTTTTGACCACCTAATTTTTGACCACGATCAGAATAGGCAGGGAAGGATTCCACTCGCATTTGCGTTTTTCACGGGGTCAACGCCATACTAGGATTCTTACAGCCGCAGACCAGGCGTCGCGGCGAAGGATTTCAAGCACGGCCAAAGACGACGAAGATGGCGACACTGTTTTCCCTCTCACTGCGTGTCAGGTCGATTGATTCGAAGATCGTCTCGGTCCGTTTCGTCGCATGCTTCCTGATGACGCTGCTGGCCACCGTCTCGCCCTTGTCCGCGCAGCCTCCCGATCAAGAACGTCAGGTTGCGGATCGGTTTCTCGACGTCCTGCTGCGGAACCCACAACCCGGCACGGCGCTCGATCGTGTCTATGACTTTCATGTCCAAAATCAATCGCTCGATCGATTGCTGCAGTCGCTCGATGATGCCAATTCGGGGCACAAGCAAATGGTCCATGGCTTGATTCAGCTCAAGCGGGCCGACTCATCCGCCGCGGTTGCTTCGTTGCAAAAAGCGGAGACGTTACTGGACGGAAATGTCAGCGTCAGTCACCAATTGGCCAAAGCGTTGGCGGCCGAAGGTGAAAATAAAAAAGCGATTGATGCATTTCAACGTGCAATCACCAAACAGCCCGATCGTCGGCAAGCACCGGACATCTATCTTGATCTCGGCAGGCTTCATTGCCGGATCGGTCAGACCGGCCGGGCGATCACGCTGTGGAATCAGTTGGTCGATCAATACCCCGACGATCATTCGATGGCGGAAAAGGTTGCGGCCGCCTTGGTGGCACAGCAAGCCTACGAACCCGCGCTCGACCACTATCGACGTTTGGCCGAACAAGCCAAGACAGCGGAAACCCGCGTCGGTTATCAAATCAAAGTCGCCGATTTAACGGCCCGGATCGGTCAAACGGAACAGGCCCGCGATCAGTTGCAATCGATCCTAGATCGTTTGCGTCCGGGAAGCTGGCTGCACGCCGATGTTCGCAGCCGATTGGAACGGAGCTATCTGTCCGCCGGCGACACCGATGCGTTGGCGGATTACTACCGGCACCAGACGAAACGTTTTCCAGACGACGTCACGCTGCCGATTCGTTTGGCGGAAATCCTGGCGGGATCCGGGCGCAACGAGGAGGCTGTGCCGATCTTGTCGCGGGTGATCGAGAAAACACCGCACCATGTCGATGCCCGTCTTGCCCTGGTGGAAATCCTGGAAGGCGAAGGCAGGGCCGACGAGGCTGCGCGACATATCGAACAGCTGATCGCCATCGATCCGGCCAACCCCGACTATCGGTTGCGGTTGGGAGAGGCCTGTCTCGGTGACTTAACCATCAGTCTCCCACGACGTCGCGAGGCGGCCCGGGAGGCGTGGAACCAACTCGCCAACGTCAAGTCTGATGATGCCTCCCTGCTGGCGACCATCGCGCGACACATGCAATCCATCGAAGCCTCCGACCGCGCCGTCGAACTCTATCGGCGAGCGATCGATGTGGCACCCGACGACCCGCACTATCGAGAATCCCTCGGCGAACTGCTACATCATCTCGGACGACACGACGAGGCCATCGCCGCTTGGCAATCCATTGCCGATGGCCAGCGGCGGAGCGCGGAATCGCTGATCCGGCTCGCGACGGTGTTTGGTTCATTCAAGCTGACCGACCTGGCGTTGCAATGTTGGCGGCAAGCGGCCGAGCTGGATTTGTCGTTTGAGCAACGCTTGCGTTACATCCGCGTGCTCTCGGAAGCGAACCGACACGACGCGGCATTTGCAGAACTGGAAACCGCGTCGGGGTTGGCTGAAAACGCTGACGAACGGGAGCGTCTGATCCGGCGTCGCATCGAAGCACTGCGGGCGGCGGGTAAACTGAGCGAGCGGATTGCTCAGGTTTCCGTCGAAGAACCGACGCGGGAAAACCAGCGGTTTCTCGCCTTGCTTTTTCTTGCCAGCGGACAACCGGCGGCGGCATCACTTTCGATCGACGCCGCATTGAACCTGGATCCAGAAAACGTTGCGATCCTTCGCGATGCGGTCGACATCGCCGACGCATTGGGTCGACTTTCAACCGCCGCAACGCATCTGGAAACGCTGGCGCAGTTGGACAAACGCTTTCAAGTCGATCATCTCGGTCGGTTGGTCCAAATTCATGAACAATTGGGCGAACTGGATCAAGCCTCCCGCGCCGCTCAAGCGATGATTGACGCGAATCCGGCGTCCCCCGATTCGTATCGCTTGTACGCTCGAATCGCCTTTGCGGCCGGTCAAGATCAAGCCGGAGAAAACGCACTGCGACGAGCCATTGTGGTCGATCCCCGTGGCATCGACGCACGTGTCACCTTGGCACGACGATTGGCCAAACGCTATGAAACGCTTGCCGCGATTGATTTACTCTGGCAAGCCATCGCACATGAACGTCGAATCACCGCACGGACAGACCTGGTCCAACAACTGGTGCCCCTGTATGCACGGCGTGGAGAAATCGACCGGCTCGTGAGTCGGCTCGAACGCGTTGAAATCGACGGTCTTGATCCAAAATCCAAGTCAATTTTGATCGCGTCTGTTTGGACGCTCGTGAAGGATTTTCGGCAAGCTCACACCGTGATCAAGCGGATGCTCGGCAAACATCCGCGGGATGTCAAGTTGCTGCAGGCGATGGTCGACCACTTGTCGCAATCCGGGGACCTGTTCTCGGCGGTTTCGTATCAACGCCGGCTCGTCAATGTGGAAAACACGCCGTCGAATCAAAGTCGGCTTTCGTCGCTCGAACTGGAAGCCGGCTTGATCACGCAAGCCGAAGTGACGATGCGAGAGATGAAAGCGACGAAGGATCCCACGCGGATGGCGTCCATCATCCGTCGCATCGCGATCACCGATCCCGAGCAGGCGGCCGAGTTGTGTCGCGTGGCTTTGGAGAACAACCGCAACTTGTGGGACATCCGTCTCGTCTGGGCTCAACTGCTGTTGCTGTCCGACGCCCCCGAACGCGGCGAGCATTTGGCGCAAGCCGCGAAGGTGGCCGGCGAAGTGGCAGCGTTGAAACTCGATGACGACCTGCCGTCGATCTCTGGTTTTGCCCCGCCGCCCCAGTCCACGTCCGCCTCGCGAGCGTCTGCCACGACGCTCTCGCCCTCCGCCATCCTCTCGAATTTTGTCGTGGTGCGAGGGTCGTCTGGCAGTTCCCTGACGCTCAGAGGCAGGCGACCGACGCAAATTTTCAACGACCGCGATCACTTTCCTGCGTCGGCAGCGGCATCACTGCAAAACATTGTGTTGCTCAATGAGCGGCGAATCACGAGCCGGCAAAACAACGGTTCCAAGAGTTACTCGTTCGCCTTCGGCAGCAACTTCCTCGGGCCCGAGAATTACTTCCAGGCCCACTGGATCGCGCGTTGCGTGCAGATTCTTGCGGATCAAGAACTGGCGTCCCTACACGGACAATCAGTCACGGCGAAACAATTGATCGACAAGCGATTCGCCGCCCCGCCGATCGACTCCGCTGACATCGCGGCGTTTCGAAACGTCATCCTGCTGCACTCGATCCAGAATTCGCTCGACGACACCGACACGTTGCCACCCGAAGCGATCATCTGGCGGGTCGCCCAGCTCGATCCGGCGGGCGATCACCCGGCACTTGCCGAGCTCCTCGCCCGGCGATCACGCATTCGGCAGGTACTGGAAAAGACCCCGCGGCAAAAGATTTCCCCGCTCGATGATTCAAAGCTGGAGATCCTTTCCATCGTTTGTCAAACACACCAGACCCTGGCAACGAAGCGTTCGGCGCCGATCGAGACGATCAGACGTGACCTGCAGTTGCGACAAAACTTGGTCGCGGAGTCTCGTGTGGCGGGGAAAGACTATCCGTTTGCAGAAACGCTCGACCAGTCGGTCGCCCCATCGAACTACCACCGCACGGTCGCGGAGATCCAAGCCGCACTGTGGGAAAACCATCTCACCCTGGCGGATGAAAAAGCCGCCGATTTGGTCCAGATCGCCAGGTCCAGTCGCCCCGGCGAATCGATGACCGACCAAGTGGTGCCGTGGATCGTCTCGCCAAACAGTGACGCCGAACGAGCCTTCGTGATCCGCCATCGGCAACTGCTGGCCGATGCTTGGATCGCGCATTTTTCCCGTTGGTCCCTTCTTTTCCGACAAGGGCTGCCACCGTCAGAGTTGTTTGGCGGAGAGCAGCTACAGATCGTGACTCCGGTGTTGTTGTCCGATGTGAGTCAGAGACGATATGAATTGTTCAAATTGCAGATGCCGCTTTCGAGACGATTGCTTGAGGCGAATCTGTTGCGGGGCGTGCTGCCGCTGATTCCGAAGCAGATTGTCAAAGGTTCGTCAAACGCCATACCATCGATCCCTGACGATTTCCTGGAGCGGCTGGTCGAACCGCTTGAGGGCGCAACGCCGCACGAGTTAAAGTTGCGGCGGATTCTTGCCGCATTCGCGGCGTGGTGGGACCAACGGCCGCTGGATTGTTTTGTCCAGCTGGAAACGTTGGCCGATGAGTTCCCCGACGATCTCGACTTGCAAATCGAAGCGGCGCGTCTGGCCGTGGTCACGGAGCAACCCGCGAACGCATTCGAACGTCTTGATCAGATCAAAACAACGGACGATCCGTCCGGCCAGCAAGTCGACTTGGCGCGCGTGATCCTGGCCGCACAGGCGGGCAACGGTGACCTCGTTCGCTCCACCGCCAGACGACTCCTCGCTCGGCCGATGGATGACGACACGCGGACGTTCCTGACAAAGCAATTGCAATCGATCAACTCGAAAAACGCATCGGTCACTTCGTTGCAGCAGGCGATCACGCAACAGCCCGTCGCCCCAACCCCCAGCCGCGCCCCCAACCGCCGTTCCAGCCGCAATCCCGTGGCGGATGCTGTCGAACAAATCCAGTTGGCCCAATCGCTGCTGGAATCAGGTGATTTTATCACCGCGTCGGAAGTCGCCTATTCGGTCATCCATCGCCAACAAGACCCACGCAAGCCAGACCGCTCCGGCACACGTCGCCAAGCGATCCAGATCCTCGCCCAGACGAACCGCTTGCAGCCCCTGATCACCACGACCCAACGAAAACTCGAGTCATCTCCGAACTCGAATGTCTATCGCGAAGAACTCGCCGATTTGTATGTCGCCGCCGGGGAACCGGAACTCGCCGGCCGGCTCTGGGAACAGACGATCGAGTCGGAGAAGCTGACGCCGCGTCAAATCATCAGGCGGGCAAGTTCGCTTCGAGGCAAACAGAAATTCCATCACGCCGCGATGCTGTATCTGGTCGCGTTCGAGCGGGATCCGAAACAATGGCAGAGCCACTGGAATGTGTTCACCCGCGCGGCGTCGATGTCGACGTCCCAAGAGATCCTCTTCGATCACCTTTGTCGAATCGACATCCGATCGTTCCCCCTCGAATCCGTCTGCAGTGCGATCCGGATCCCCGGATCGGGGACGTTCAGCGAAGCCCAGCGGCGTTTCGCTCGGCATGTCGTCGTGAACCATCCCCAAGCCGCGAAACACTTGGACGTGCTGCTGGCTGCGATTCCAAAGTCAGAACGACAACAGCTTCCCGAATTGAAATCGATGATGGTTGATGCCATCACGTCGCCCAATGCCTTTCGTCACGATTCGCCGCTTTGGAGCGTGCGGGGGTGGAATGAATCGGGAGTCGTTCAGGGCGTCTTAGCCGATCTGATGAATCTGTTGCATCGCGATGACCAAGCCTCACATCGATTTCTTAACGCAGTCGATGGTTCAACGGACGAGGACACTCGAGCGATTCGGCGATGGCTGAAAGCCGTTTATGAATTACACGCCGAGTCGACACGCGGCGCGGCGGCGGAGCGGATTCGTGCGATGGTTCCGGCTCGATTGAATGACGAGGTCACGACGTCTCCGCCGGTAAACATCCCCGCCGGACTGCTTTGGCAAACCGGCCAACTGATTGAAACGCTTGATCCGATCGATCAGAAAGCAATGCTGCAAATCGGTGTCTTTCAGGCCGCGGTTGGCAATTCTCCGGCGGAGCCAGTGCCGTCACACATCGTCGGTTCTCCGCTGGATCAACTGTTTCGAACCTACGTCAAAGTCGGCCGGAGTGATCTTGCCCGACGCGGTTGGCTGGAGCGTCTGCACACGTGGAAGTTTCCGCGGACCACGGGCGTGCGAGAGAATCGGCAATTGCAGGTCGCGGCGTACATCGCAGAGAACCTGTTCGATTCCGGCTTCCCCGTCGATGCCGCCGGGACCTGTCGGCGTTTCTTGGACCGGCCGTTGGTGTTCCAACTGGCCAGGCGTTACAGCCAGGGACGAAATCATCGCAGGATTTTGGAAACCCGAATCGAATCGGCGATCCAATCCGTCGATGTCGAAAATTCCATCCAATACGTCGACGCGATGCGGAGTGATCTATTGGCTGGCGTTCAGGATGCAACGGTGGATCTGTACGGAACCAGGTTGGATGCCTTGACCGAAACCCCGCGAGATTGCCTGTTCGAGCTGGCGGTCCGATCTGCCTCGTCCACCCCGGCAGGACGCGAGGCATGCCAGAGTCTACTGGCCCAACTCGATCGCATCGCGGCTGCCGAAGAGCGTTCGTCCCCGAATCTTCCTGCCCGTCTTGTGTTAGCGTCAGTGGCCAGCCCGGACACCTTGAGCGACTTGCTAGCCGAGTGTCTGCAAACGTTTCCGACGGGGGAACGGATGGATTCGGGGCCGTTGCATGAATTTGTCATCGCGTTGACGGCGATCTTGAGGAGTGACGTCGAATCCGCCGACGCGGCGTCGATGCAAGTGATTGCACAGTTGGTTGAAATTGCGGAAGACAACGAGGATCAGGCCGCCCTGTCGGTGCTGACAGGGCTCAGCCGTCGCCACGACGCACGCGCCGCTCGCTAACCGGTCTGTTGGTTTAGTGAGCCGCGACGCATAAGCGTCCGGGCATTTCCGCGCACGCCCGAGGCCTTACGGCCAGCGGCTCACCATTGACTCCGCTGATCCCGATTCGATTGACATGCTGTCAGCCAGTGGCGCGTGATCTTGGTACGCTGAATCGCTACAATCTTTGGTTGTCGTGCTCGTATCGATGTCGCAGCGGCGCAGTTCGGAGAGGAGTTTCCACGACGATGACTCAAATCAATCGCTCTCGATTCCAATCGCCGCGCGTTGCCCTGCTCGTCTCTCTGCTTGCGATCTGTGGCGTTGCCTTGACCGATCGATGCGACGTCCTGGCCCAACGCCCGGCCGCCGAGGCTGACCAGGCGATTGAGCGATTCACCGAGGTCCTGCTGCGGCGGCCGCGACCGGGAATCGCGCTCGATCGCGTGTACAGCCACCATCTGCAAAATCGCACGCTGGACGATTTCCTTCGATCGCTTGACGTCGCTGAAACAGCCGAGCGTGCCGGGGAGCGCCAAATGGTGCTCGGACTGATTCAGCTCCGTCGCGGTCTGTACGGCAAGGCCATCGTGGCGCTCGCCAAGGCGGAACGTTGGCTGGGACAGGATGCCATGGCCAGCTTTCAATTGGCAGCGGCATTGCGTGCGACGGGAAAAAACGACGAAGCGATCGAAGCGATGCAGCGTTCGCTCGATCGTAGCCCCAGACGCGTCGATGCGGTGGAGATCTATCTCCAGCTCGGTCGACTTTATGCTCGATCGGGCGATCAAGCGAAAGCGATCCGAACGTGGAAACAACTCGAACAGCAGTTTCCCGGTGATCAAACGATCGCTGAACGGGTCGCCCGACAATTGGTCGACGAAAGGCTGTACGAACCGGCTTTGGAACAATACACCCAATTGGTACGCGGAGCGGAGAACGCCGAACAAAAGATTCGCTTTCAAATCCGAACGGCGGAACTGCAGCGTCTACTCGATCGCCCCGACGCGGCGAACGAACAATTGAAATCCATGTTGTCCCGGCTCCGTCCGCGCAGCTGGCTGTATCGCGATGTCCGCGATCGTCTGGAGGCAGGATTACTCCACGATGGCTCTTTCGATGCACTGATCGAGTTTTATTCCGCGGAGGTGGAACGGTTGCCCGATGACCTGTCGTTGCGGATTCGGCTGGGGCAAATCCAAACACTTGCCGGGCGTTTGGATCTGGCCCGACAAACGATGCAGACCGCCGTCGACAGGGCTCCGGGCGACGTTGCCGCACGTCTGGCCTTGATCGATGTTCTGGATCGCGCCGATCGTCTGGAAGAAGTATCACCGCAGTTCGAAGCCCTGGTACGTCTTGCCCCCAACAACCCCGATCACTTCATTCGCTGGGGCCGCCTGTTGTTACGTGACGTGGACCGGAAACTGGACGAACGACGTGACGCCGCGGCTGACGTCTGGGAACGGCTGTTGAGTTTGCGGCCCGATGATCCGGTGCTGCACGTCCGCGTCGCCAAATTGTTCGCCGGCATCGACCGTACCGACCAAGCCATTTCTCTGTACCGCAAAGCAGTCGAGCTAGCCCCCGATTCCACGCAATACCGCGAATACCTGGCTGAGCAACTTCATACGCTCAAGCGGGTGGACGAAGCCGTCGAAGTTTGGCAATCGATCGCGACGGGGCCGCGTCGGAATCGCGAGTCGTTGATTCGGTTGGCCGAAATTTTTGCATCGTTCAAGTTCAACTCTCGATCACTCGAGGCGTGGCGTGAGGCGGCGTCGTTTGATCTGACCTTCAATCAACGACTCCGCTACGCCCGGGCATTGATGGACGCCAAAGCCTACCGACAAGCCACCGCGCAACTGGAAACGGCAGAGTCGATTGCGGAAACTCGAGACGAACGTCAACAGGTGCTTCACGACCAGATTACGGCCTACACCGAAGCTGGAATCCTGAGGCAAATGATCGCACAAACGGCCAATCAAGAATCCTCCATCAAGAACCGTTTGCTGTTAGCGCAATTGTACCTCGCCGACAACCAACTTTCCCGCGCCGCAGAGACAATTCAAGACGCCTTCGATCAAGCACCCGACGATGTCGAAACGCTACTCGTCGCAGCGGAGATCGCCCAGCGACAGCAGCGGCGAATGGACGCGATCAAGTACTACGATCGCTTGACGGAACTGGACGCACGGTTCAAAACGGAATACCTGCGTCGCATCCTGACCTTGCAAAGGGAAATCGGCGATCTGGAACAAGCGGCTCAGACCGCCGTCGCCTTGATCCGCGTCGCTCCGGGTGCCGCAGATTCCTATCGACTCTTCGCCGAGCTGGCGTTCGCGCTCGGACGAGACGAGGAAGCGGTCGCGGCGCTGCGAAACGCAGTTGATTTAGCACCGCGCGACAATCTCCACCGCTTGATGTTGGCCAAACACTACGCCGATCGGTTCCAGACCGACCCGGCGATCCAGCTGTACTGGGAAGCGATCGAGATGGAACGCGACTGGGATCGCCGTCAGGAGCTGATGCAGATGATGGTTCCACTGTATGAGCGGCGTGGAGAATCGGATCAGCTGCTCAGACGATTGGAACAGTTTGTGTTGACGACCAAGGACCGCTACCACACACAGCGAATGGTCGCATCGTTTTGGCAATCGATCGAAAACTACAAACGCGCGAGCTTTCTGTTGCGGCAATTGGTGGATCAGCAACCCGACGATCAGGATCTGATCCGGCAAACCGTCACCTGCCTGATCGCGATGTCCGATTTCGAGACCGCTGTGGAGTATCAACGTCAATTGATCGATCTGGCAGGCACGCCGGACGACTATGATTTGCTGGGGAATTTACAGGCCAAGCTTGGCAAGTTGAAGCAGTTCGAATTAAGCGCGAGCGAACTCGCCAAGACGACCGATCCGCAACGCGCCATGACCCTCATCGCGCGTACGGCCAACCAAAGTTTCGAAAAGGCGATCGAACTGTGTCGCATCGTGAACGGACATCAAACGGCGTGGTGGGGAATCAAATGTGTGGAGTCGCAATTACTATTCCTGACCGCTCGCGACGCCGATGACGCTCGGTTGGCCAAAGCGATCCGCTTGGCCGGCGAAGTTGACGCCCTGGACGTTCCGTTCGACATGCCGCCGCCGTGCCAAGCCACGCACGCGTCCGGCAGCGGCTTGTCCGGCAACTATACGATTCGTCTCACTCCGCAAGTTCGCCGTGCCGGCACCGCCAAATTGAGCACGTACACGATCCCGAAACGCAACTTCACATTCTTCTTAAGCAACTTCTTAGGGAAAGCAGACTCCGCCACGACCGCCCGTGCTCCGGCCGGTAACCCCGCGCGGTCCGCCCGGCAGGACTATCTGATTCCTGAGGACTACTACCAGGCCCGTTGGATCAGTCGCGCGATCGGTGTGCTCGGCCGAAGCAAACAAAACGCACGCGACGGCAAACTGCAATCGGTTCACGAGCTGATTGATGAAATGTTCCCGATGCCGCCACCGGATCAGATCAAGGACCCGAGCCGGTTGGAAGAATTGCTGGCGCTTTATGGCTTGGAACGATCACTGAGTCGCACGGCGATCCGTCCCCCCGAATCATTGTTTTGGCGAATGGCAGAAGTCGCCCCGGCAGACGAGCACCCCGAATGGCGATCGATCTTGGAAGCCAGGACAAAGCGGATGAGGGTCGAGGGAGATGGAGCGTCGCGGCGTCTCAAGTCACTCGACGACCACCAACTGGGGATCTTGGCCAAGGCTGTTTCGGCCAGGCGGGAATTGATGGTTGTCGGTAAACTATCGCCCGAGCAGATCGGACAGGAGCTTGATTTGCATCGCTTCATGATCCGTGAATTTCGGCATGCCGGGAAAAAAATGCCGACGCCCAAACGCGACACGGCGGAACCGCCGTTGAATCGTTTGGTGGTTGCCATCGCGGACATCCAGGTCGCGCTTTGGCAGAACGACCTGCCCCGTGCCGACCAACTTGTCGCCAGGTTGACCGACATCGCACGTCGCGACCGGAAACTCGATTTGTTGAAGGACATGCAGTCCAACAAAGTCAAAACCTGGCTCTTCTCACCCGCAGTGCCGTCGGAAATGGAGTTTCGACGGCGGCATCGGGCGGTGCTCCTCGATGCGTGGTTGGCCCACTGCACACGTCGATGCACGCTGAAACAAAAAACGCTGACGGGAAACGAGTTTGTACGCCAATATGCCACAGGCGCCACCCAGCAGGCGGCAACGGCGATGCCCCCGATGAGTTTCACCGTCTCGCGGCACCAATGGCATACAACGCTTGCCAAACCATTGATTGACGACTATCTGGTACGAGGTTTTGTGCAACTGGCAATGGACGGCGACCCTCAGCGTTCCAGCGGCATTCCGGATTTCCAGTCCGAAGACTGGTTGATGGATCTTGAACGGGATTTGCCAGATGCGACGGAGCAAGAATTGAAACTTCGCAAGTTGGTTGCGGCGTATGCAGCATGGTGGAGTCGACGACCCGCTGATTGCTACAAAAAGCTATTTGGACTCTGCGAAACGTATCCAGACGATATCGACCTGAAAATCGAATTGGCGCGGTTCGAAATTGAAACCACCAAAGCAGACCAGGGGTTCGCGCGGCTAAACGACGTCGAAACCAGCGACGACCTGTCGAAGCAGAAACTCGAATTGGCGAAGTTTGCCTTGGCCACACGGATCGGCGCCATACAACCAGCCCGTCATGCCGCCGATCAATTTTTAAAATTGCAACTCAGCAACTCCACCCGCACCGCATTTGAAAAATTGTTAGCCGAACAAGGATTGGGCAGCCAACAGGGACAGGCGGTCGCGACTCGTCGACGCATCACCTCTCGAGCGACGCCCTCGCTGCGACAAGACGATTTGTATCAACTGCGGGTGGCCCAATCACTTCTGATCGACGGAAACCGCACCACGGCTTCGGAGGTCGCGTTTTCGATCATTCAAGATCAGATGTCCGATGGAAAGATTTTGCGATCCGCGGTGTCGCACCAGGCAATGGAGATCCTGATCCGTGCCGGCCGGATTGACCAATTGGTTTCACTGTTCGAGCGGCGAGTCGGTGCCGGGTCCACCCCCGATGCGCCGATCCCAGAAGGCTTCGTTGACACCCTGGCAGAGCTGTATCAACGCGCCGATCGGGGTGAAAAAGCGATCCAGCTTTGGAAGCAGGCCATTGACCGGGAAGGGTTGACGCCCACATTGATCCTCGCCCGAGCTGACAGACTCGCATCAATGCGAAAGCGTCATCAAGCCGCGATCACCTACCTGTTCGCCTTTGAGAGAGAGCCCGGGCTGTGGAAAACGCATTGGAGTGCGTTTGCCCGGTCGGCCGAGGCGTCGAAAGATCCCTCGGCGATTTACACGCGACTGCTGGCGTTGGACGTCACCCCGCATTCGTTGTTTTCGCTCTGCAACGTGATCGGCATCCGATCCGGTGACGAATTCAGCGAGAGTCAACGAGCGTTTACCCGACATGTGATCCAAACGCATCCGGACGTCCCCAACAAGCTCTCGCTGTTGAAGCAATTCATCCCCGAATCCGAGCGGTCGAATTTTCCACGTTTGGTGGAACTGTTGCAGCGGGATTGAAAGCGAGCGGGCGAGCCATTCGATGATTCACCGATACCGTTCGCGTTCCTTGGCGCTGACTCGGATGTTAAATCGGTCTTCGTAACGGCCGGTTTCGTTGACGAAATCGATTTCGGTGTCCTGGTTTTCGAAGCGGAACCGCTGGATCGGGGGCGGGGCGACGGGGCGAATCGAATAGAATTCCAGCAATGAAATCATCTGGCGTTTTTTGAGCGTCGATCGCAGTTCGCCTTGGGGGGCATCGGACGCGGCAATCGGGTCGCTGAAGTATTCGATTCGAATCGGCAGGCCTTTGCCGAAGTTCATTTCGGGGTCGTCGTCTTGGGCGATGGCCACGTTAACGCGTGTGGGAAACAGTGCCGGCCATTCGGCTCCGTTGACCATCGCAGTGATTTCGTCGCGTCGACTTTGTTTCAGCGTGCCGATGACGACCAACAGGGACCGTCCGGCGAGCGAGCTTTTGCCGAGTTTCAAGTCGAAGTCTCGGCGAATGCTATCAAGCATTTCGCAGGGTCCCCCGACCATCATGCTGGGTTTGATCCGGTCGTTCCTGCGGAGCGTCCGAGCTCCTTCGTCCAACCATCCCACATCGACGCGGCTGAGGGAGACGACGCCGGCGATCTCGGTGCGGGTCCAAGCCAAGCGTCCATCGCTGATTTGTTGCAGACGATGTTTTCCGGTGCCATCGTGCATTTCGATTTGAAAAGAAAACTGTCCGGTTCCGCCACCGACCTGCAGATAGGTGCCGACGCCGAGCACTTCGCGTCCGGCAGTTCGAACACGCTGTCGGATTTTACAATCGAACGCGGCACCATTGGCGAGGCGATCGATGACTTGATCGATCAGTGCGGCGGCACGCTGCTGGTCGGCGACGCTGTCCGCCGCGCCATCGCCGGTATTTTCAGCGGCATTTTCAGCGGCATTTTCAGCGCGCGGCGGGTTCGGGTCGGGCGTCGGCGGGTGTGTCGTCTGGCCGATCGTTGGCGGATCGGCAGGGGGCGGTTGTCCGCCGAGCCGCTGACCGAAAAATACCGCGACGAGGACACAACCGAAGGCGAATGGGCGCAGCGGAGGCGTGAAACGGAGTTTCACGGGGCCTTTCGGCTGATCACGGTCGTGTCGATCGATCTTCATGGTCGGGTTGTGGCGATTTTTCCAAAGAATCAGGACGCAACGTGCCGATGGGTTTATCACGTGGCCGTCCTGTCCGCTGCGTGGCGCGAATCGTAGATGCGATTCGGGTCACACGTCCAGGCAGATCGTGCACGAGAAACTACCTTTGATTTTTCAGCCCAGGCGGGGACCGACCCCGCAAACCGCATTCGAGCGCGGTGCTACCCAAGGAATGGGGGAAAAGATGAAACGATTCGTCACTCACTTGTCGCTGATTGCGGCTGGTGCGATGGTCGCGACCGGATGCGTACCGACTCGCCACAATTTACCGCCGGCTCAACAAATGATGGAGCCCGGTCCTGGAGTCGGAGGCCCCGGCCCCGGCGTTTTGGGACCACCACCGTACGCCGGTGCCATGAACGCTCCGGCCGGACCCGGCGCCATGATGGCGGCCAACAAGGTTCCAACGGAAGTCCCGTCGGAGCTCGCCGCCGCAGGCCGAGATCTGAGCCAAAGCGAAATCCAACAAGTCGGATTTGTCCAAGGGATGCATGGCGGCAGTGCCGCGTGCGGATGCATGGACGGATCCAGCGGAACGATGGTCGGCGGAGCCGGCATGGGCGGCATGATGGTCGCCGCGCCGATCAATCAGGCCGTTCAAGTCACCTTCGGTCGCCCCGAAGGCATGCAGGTTCGCTACGATCAAACCGGCAACGGCATGTTCGACAGCGAACCGTTGATCGTCCCCGCCCGCCAAAACTTCCCCCAAGGTGGTTTGTTCCGCATCAAGCTGACAAACATCCCGGGACGTGAAGGCGTGGAACTGTACCCGACGATCGAATTGGCCTATGCCAATCCTCGTACCGGCGCTTACCTGGCCCACAATTCGATTCCGCTTCAATTCGATGAAGAGGACTTCGACCAAGTGGTCACCGGCAACTTCGTGACCAAGGTGCTGTACCTACCCGATCCGGATTTCCAAGGCCCGGCTTTGGCAGGAATCGATACCCTGGTGAGCACGCGTCTGGATCCGGGCGTGGATCCGATCGTCGAAGCCGACCGACGCGGTTCGATCCTGGCGATCATCCGACTCGGTGACAAAGATATCGAAATGCCTGGATCGGGCGGCATGGGACTGGGGATGTCTCCGCCGATCGCCGGACTGCCCGCACCCTTCGCACCGGCGTCGACGAGCGGCTGTGGCCCCGATGGCGGTACCTGTTCGATGACTCCGCCGCAACTGCCTGGCATGATCGCCGGTGTCAACGCACCCCAGTATGGCATGCCGATGAGCGGCACACCGATCGGGTTGCCGGGACCGCCGCACATTCCATTGGGAGCACCCGCGGGATTGAAGAAACACGTGATGCGGAACCGCACCCCGATGAATATTCCCCGGCCCGTCGAAACGATGCGAACGACCGTCCGTCATCAGCCCGGATACAGCTATCCCAACCCGGTCAGCCGCGTTCGGATCACCGAGCAGAACATCCACCCGGGTGCACCTGCGGGACGTCCCCTGTTGCAGGGCAGTCAGTCAGTCGATCCGAATTGCGAACCCTGATCGCAGGGTCCGCATGATGATGGGCTGAAGAGGTAACTGTTGAAAGCACGCGGCGTCGGCATCTGATTTCCGGATGACCGACGCCCACGTTTGAGTGGACCCCATGATGCAAACCAGGCCGAAATCCATGCATACCAGGCCCAAAACCGCCGCCATCGCGATCGACGTGGCCGAATCGAGCAACCGAGCTGAGGCGTTGGTTTGCATGTTCGTCCTTGCCTTGCTGATCACCTTGCTCAGCAGCGTCGCGTTCGATCGCGTCGCCTCCGCGGCCGAACCGCTCGATACCAGCGGTCGACATCCGCTGTACTACAAATCACTGCCGCCGGGTGCGGTTTGGCAAAGTCCGGCTGCGGTGACGATGCAGCAAGGCACTTTCCAACCGGTCGCCTTCTCGGGCCCCGCCGGCACCAAGTTCTCCTTGCCGTTGGCGGGCAGCCACAGCGAAGAGGAACCGGATCTGATGGCCGGCCTGATGGTCGGTGCGGTGTACCGCTTTCGCATCACCGGCATCCCCAACGCCATCGGCGCCGAACTCTATCCGACGGTCGAACTGATCGGGCGAATCTATCCGCCACGCGGACTCGAAACGTTGTACCCGATCCCGATCAACCTAAGTGAATCGGACTTGCAGGAAGCGCTCGACGGCAATTTGGTCACCAGGGTCGTCTATTTGGAAGACCCACAAACGGCCATCCCGCTCGCCCAGCAACGCACCGAGTCGCGTCCGATCGATATTCCCTTAGACCAAGACGCGCTCGCAACAGCCGATTCATTCGGCCGACCCGTCGCGATCGTACGCTTGGGATCCAAGTCGCCGCCGCGGAACCCGTCGCTGAGTTCCCAGTTCTACTTCGGCTTTCCCGCTTGGGCGCCGATTTACAAGCCAGAACCGATGCCTGAAACACCCTAACCGCGGCCGCGGCACGGAACCAAGTGTCTAGACCGTGCCGCTGAGCGACAAGCTTTGTTCCCGATACACCTTCAACCTCAACCGACCATGTTTCACTGCTTTGCATCTTGCCGATCTTTCTGTCGGGGCACGTTCGCGGCAGGGACACTGCTGGCAACGATGGTGGTCCTTGTCGGGTGCCAGTCGCCAGCGGCGACCCAGGGATTTCGGTTGCCGGGAACACCAAACTTGCCGGGCATCCCTCAGACACCGACGCCGAAGCTGACTCCCGGCGGTCACACCCCTGCGGTTCCCGGAGTGAAGACCACCGCAGCCATCCAACCGGAACAAAACGAAATCACACAGGTCGGCTACTTCGGTCGATTGAGTGATCGAGCCGAAGATCAAGCCAGCGTCTGCCAAGGATGCATCCAAAGCACCGACGCCGGATCATGCCAAACGTGCGCGCCCGCGTATCCCGTCATGGGGATGGGCCAGCCCTTCGATCCGCAAGAGTTTTTGTGCAACGGCGGTGACATCCCACCCGAAGCCCGCGTGATGGTCAATGACCACGTCGGCGGGCTTGATCCCCAAGATGCCGTGGTGCATTACACGACCGAGGCGGGTGACATTGCGGTCCAAGCGAGCAATCCCGTCTGTCTGTACTCGCCCCGCTTCGGCGCGATTCGGCAAGTCAGCGGCGCGGTCGCCGGCGAGAAAGCTGTCGGCCTGCGTGGCACCTTTCAACCAGTCGGCCCCAGCGGGATTGGCTTGACGCAACCGAGCTTGGTGGTCGGCGAGTCCTTAGAACTGGCCCGTGCGGACGTCGCTCGACGCGTCGACGCGATGCGCGATCGCAATCGCGGTGTTCCGGTCGAAGGCATCGTGCAACCACTTCTGGCCGAAGACGCCTTGGAGATCCTGGCGACACTCGATGCCGTCTCGTTGAATCGTTTGGATGAATCACAAATCGCCATCCTAAAACAAGGCGCCGTCGCGGCCCAATCGTGGATGATCCGCGATGCGGTGGAAGTGATGATCGAAAGCATCACGCCGCCCGTGCTGACACGTGATGCCAAGGTCGAAGGATTCGTCCGATACGATTTCCCGGACGCCGGTCGCCTGGAAATCATGAAGGTCGCCGACAAGGCACACGCACAGCAGGGCGACGAAGTCAGCTTCGCCATCCATGTCCGCAACGTCGGTGACTCTGCGGTCAGCCATATCGAAATCGCGGACAGCCTGGTCGGACGGCTGGAGTATCTCGAGGACTCCCAGCACTGTGATCGCCAAGCCGAGTTCACGACCAAGGGCAACGCCGCCGGTTCGGTGCGGATGCAGTGGACGCTGGCCGATCCCTTGGCCGTCGGCGAAACGGCCACGATCGAATTCAAGTGCCGCGTGCGGTAAACACCTCTGATCGCGTCACGCTCGACAACGATGCCGTGCGTCGACACTCAGTGAACTCGGCCGCACTTGGGACAGCGTTTGGACGTGGAGTCGGAAACCCGAGTTGCGACACGCGACGCTGCCGCGCGCAACGGGTTGGGAGTCAAGTGCGCCGTCTTGATGATCGGATAGCGATTGGGATCGATCAACGCTCGGCCGCTTCCGCCTCGCCCGACAAAGACCATGTAGCGTTCGCCGTCGGCGCCGATCGCCACCCCGGCTCCTGCGTAACGGAAATCGCATTCGGTTGCACAGGTCAGCCAACCCCACGTCGCAGTTGCTTCCCCACAACCCTCGGTCCAACCGGCCGGAACCGAGGGGCCTTGATGTCCGTTCTTCAGTCCCCGTGCGGCGCGGTACTCCGCTTTGCGTTTGGCAAACTCAGTCATCGCGGGGTCTTCGACAAATTGCGGTAACCCGGCGGCGCGGCGCCACGCATTGACTTCGTCAAAGGCGGCACCTTGGGCGACAGCGACCGAAGACACGGCAAAGACAACGAGAAGAATCAAACGTGATTTCATCAATACAATCCCTTTTCATCGTTCGGGCAACAAGCGTCCATGAAACGACGACCGGCGAACGAGGGCCGACCGTCAGCAGCACACCGCCACCGGTGGCCGCGAAGAAACCTAACGCTTCTGTTCTCGTCGACAACCCCGACCGAAGGGCTGATACGACACGGCAGGGCGGGTGACGCACAAGCGAACAGCCCGCGTTCGGCCAAGGGGACCGACCGGCATGCTATATTCTTGACCACCCCAAACGGCCCTCCGCCGCCGCGCACTTCCTCCCCCCCGCATGCCCCCGTCCGCCATGATCCGTTTTCTTGTTTCCCGCCAAGTCCTGCTGATCGGTGTCCTGCTGGGCACTGCCAGCCCTTTGACGGCACAGTCTCCACCGTACGACGTGTTCCCCGAAGTGGAACCGCCCTACTATCGAGTCCGCTACGATGCCGCTGAACGGTCCAGCGATCAGAAGTCCAGCGAGTTGATTTTCCCGGTCAACTACACGATTTGGATTCCACCGGGCGTGAACACGTTGCGGGGTGTCGTCGTGCACCAACACGGATGTGGCGAAGGTTCGTGCAAATCGGGACTGACAGGAGCCTTCGATTTGCACTGGCAGGCACTTGCCAAGAAACATGATTGCGCCCTGTTGGCTCCGGCCTACGAGCAACCGCAAGAAGCAGATTGTCAAATGTGGTGCGACCCCCGCAACGGATCGGTGACCACGTTTGAACAATCGCTGGTCGACCTTGGCAATCTGTCAGGTCATCCCGAACTCGCATCGGCGCCGCTGGCGTTATGGGGACACAGCGGCGGTGGTCACTGGTGCGGCGGCATGGTAATGATCCGGCCGAACCGGGTCGTGGCGGCATGGCTGCGCTCTGGCGTTCCGCTGCTGGAACCCAATCCGGATCGCCCCGGCATCAAACCGCACGCATTGCCCGAGGCCGCCTTGGGCGTGCCGATGATGTGCAATCCCGGTACGAAAGAAGGAGTGACGGTCAAGGATGGACGGTTCGCGAAGGTCTGGCCTGCGAACTTGCAGTTCTTTCAAACGGTTCGTGGTCGCGGCGGGTTGCTCGGGATCGCGATCGATCCCTTGACCGCCCACGAGTGCGGGAATCAGCGTTACCTCGCGATCCCGTGGCTGGATCGATGCCTGGAACTTCGGCTGCCGAGTGAACCCGACGGTGCGTTGCGAACCATGCCCACGACGTCTACCTGGCTGGCTCTACCGACCGACACGACTGCCGTCGCGGCACAGGATTTTGACGGCGATCCGCTGCAAGCCGGCTGGTTGCCCGATGAGACGATCGCGACGTTGTGGATGCAGTACCGCAAAGACACCCGGGTTGCGGATGCCTCACCACCACCGCCGCCGAAGTCGGTTCAGCTACAGGGCAACCGTTTGCGTTGGCGGGCGGAAGCCGATTTGCAAAGCGGGATCGAGAAGTTCATTATCCTCCGCAACGGCAAGCCGCTGGCCGAAGTACCAACCGATGGGACGAACCGTTTCGGTCGCCCGATCTTTCAAGGCTTACAATACAGCGACACGCCCACGCAGCCTTTAGTACAGATGGAGTTCGTCGATCAATCGGCACAGCGGGGCGTCGACCACGGCTACTCCGTTGTCACGGTCAACACCGTCGGCCTGAAATCGAAGCCGACGCAAGCCGGCCCCGCCCTCGGCGGTGATTGAATGCAGGCCGCCGGCAGTGCCCGCCCGGCAGTGCCCGCCCGGCAGTGCAGCCCACTGTGTGTCGACACACCACGGGGTTCGACGTGCTAGAATGCCGGATCTACTTTTCAACTCCAGTTAGGTCCGGCCGTGGAACTTGAGGAAAGCGTCGAAGCGATTTTGAGCGACGATTCGATCGCATTGGATGGATTTTACGACCGGCTGTTCAAACGCTATCCCGAGTTCAAATACTTTTTCGCCGGTGCCAATGTCAAACGCCAGACGGCGATGTTGACGATGGCGTTGCTAGCCGTCAAACAATACCCGGCGCTGCGTCGCTCCTCACAGGCCTACCTGGAAGTGCTCGGAACGAAGCATCACGGACTCGGGATTACCAACGAGTTGTTCCCGAAGTTCATTGAAGTGCTGGTCGAAACGATCGCTGAATTCCACGGCAGCGACTGGAATGCGGCACTGGACAAGCAGTGGACCGATGCGTTGAATTATGCCGCGGCGATCATGCATCGGTCGCCCCACGACTAAGTCTTCCGAGTGGCGTCCGCGTCGTCGTCTTGATCCTCCACCGAAACGCCCTGACACAAAGCAATTCAATCATGACCGCCTCCGACCCGTCCGATGCCGCGCCGCAACCCCGTTTCCGAGTCAGCATCCTGCCGGTCACGCCACTGCAACAAAACTGTTCGATCATCTGGTCGACTGAAACGAAACAGGCCGCGATCGTCGATCCCGGCGGCGACGCCGACCTCATCATCGGGGCCGTCGAAGAGCTCGGCGTCGACGTCTCGGCGATCTGGCTGACACACGGCCACATCGATCATGTCGGGGCCGCCGGTCCACTGAAAAAGAAGTTCGGCGTCCCGATCATCGGCCCCAACGCCAAGGATCAGTTCTTACTCGATTCGATCGAAACCGATTGTGGCAAGTACGGCATCGTGGGCGGGACGAACGTGACCCCCGATCGCTATTTGAACGAAGGCGACAAAGTCGAGCTGTCGGGAATCGAATTTGACGTCTACGAGTGTCCGGGCCATACCCCCGGGCACATTGTGTTGGTGCAGCCGGACGACGCGTTTGCCTTCGTCGGTGACGTGTTGTTCTGCGGCTCGGTGGGACGCACCGATTTCCCCTACGGCAGCACCGAAGACCTGATCGAATCGATCGTTCAAAAGCTCTGGCCGCTGGGCAAACAGATTCAGTTCCTACCCGGCCACGGACCGGTCTCCACCTTCGGCCAAGAACGTCTCAACAACGCCTTCGTCGGCGACTCGGTCCTCGGCATCGATGGGACCTCTGCGACAGATTAGACGAATAAGACTCCTCGGTCCTATGCGTCCCATAGTCCCCGTTAGTGAACGCTTTTGCTCCTGACCCTTTTACCGGTCTCGGATGTAATCAGCAGGAGCCGATTCATTGCTTCGGAAACAGGGGAGCACTACGTCGGAATCGCCCCCGCCAGATACCCAACCAGATTGGCGTTGTCGGTGATCGAAACGTGCAAAGGATTTCCCCGACCCGTTTCGCCGCCGGTTTGACATTTATCGGACGAAGTTTGTCTTGATCACGGCGAGATTGGTTCGCGAGGTCGAGTTTTGGGATCCTCAGCAGCGTCGTCGCCGGGGCCGCACTGGTCCAATCTCGACATCCATTCCGGTCCATGGTTAAGCAAAAACGCCGTAGTGGTAAGCCCCTTCGATCACGCCGCTGGTGTAGTAACCGCTGAGCCCCTGGAAGTTGCCGCTCGCAAAGTACGCTTTCAGCTCAGGGTTGCGTTGCATCGCTGCGCGGACGTTTTCGACGAGTTGTTCGTCAGCGTTGCGGACCAACACCCCGAGAAAACCGGCCGTCAAAGGAAAGATGTCGTTGCCGCTGTCTCCGCAAAAAACGACTTCTCCCTTGGGCACCCCGGAAGCGGCCGCGACATACTCGAGCGCCGTCTGCTTGGTCGCGCTGTCGGGCAGGAAGTCGAGCAACCCCTTGCCGTCCTGCGAATCGAAGCTGTAAACGATCACTTCGTCGAATTTTCCCTTGACCCGCCCATCGACTTGTTCCAGCACGGCATCTTTCTTGCCGTGATCGACGTAGTAGCTCTGCTTGAACGGATTGAGGTGTTCGGGTTCCTGTTGACGGATCCCATCGACTTCGGCGACGACATTTCGGATCGCGTTGGCGTCCCAGCGGGGGCTGGATTGGTTGACATGGGCGACCCATCCCGGGTCGTCATGCCAGTCCCCGTTTTCGTACCGACGAATCGTCGTCCCGACGTCACCACATAGATAATCGGGATAGCGGACGCCGTACTGCTTGATCGCCTTTTCGGTCAGATCGAGGTTGCGGCCGGTCACATAAACGACAACGGTGCCGTGTTTCTCGGTCAGTTCGTTGAACATCGTGATCGCCGACTCGTCGGCATCCCATTTTCCGTTGGGCAGCAACGTTCGATCCAGGTCGGTGGCTAGGATCCGCATTTAAAAATCTCCATGGGCTCTGCACTCGTATCCTAACCGTGTTCCAGCGAGGATTCGGTCCCTGCGGTGTCACGGTGGGTGACGAGAAAACTGAAATCTAACAAATCCGCGGTCAGCGAAGCGGTCGATGCACCGTTCGTCCACGACAACTTCAGAACATTCTCGGGCGAATCGTGAATTTCGAGTTCGCCGATCCATCAAACGAAACGGAGCCCGTGACGACCGCCCTGAAACTGCACGCTCAGCCGGCGAGATCGGTGCCGACCTGAGTCGTGCAAGCATATCGCCACGTCACCGGCCACACGGGTACCCGCAGCTGAATCCGCGGCACGAGGGGATTGGGTCGTCATTTCGGCGTCCTCCTAACGATCCGGCACGTCGCTTTCCCGCCTCACCGCCTTGGCATCGATCCGGCAGGCAATGGACATGACCTCGTCGGTCGTGTTGTTTTTCTCCGCAGCGGTGGCACGGCCTCGCCCGCAGGGCCGTGATCTGCTGCAATCTTCAAACATGATGTCAACTTGCATCGACGACCAATGCGGTGGCCTGGAGCTCTGAAATCCGGTTGCGGAACCGTTTAAAATCGTCGGAGTCACTTTTGGCGGTGTTCAGGTTTTTGAACAGCCCGGTCAATTCGGTGAAAAACACTCTCGCTTGCTCTTTTTCTTCGAACGCATACTCGTCGTTGATCAGCTTCTGACAGAGCAGAAACGTTTCCTTTTGTCTCTCCAGCGGCACCGAGACGTCCACCGGGTCGAAGGCGTCTTGTTGCAAATACACCATGTCCAGGAACATCGCCTTTTGATACGTCACGTAGTCTTCGATGGAGATGCCTTCTTCGCCGGTGACCTGCATCATCTGGTCGATACTCTCGCCGTCTCGCAACAGCTGGTGCATCGCCGAAACGCCAGCGGTCCAATGCGGATCGACTTCGGATTTGAAGAATGATTCGAGCTGATCACGATAGCGAGACCACGAAATCAGCGGATCGATGGCGGGATAAAAACGTTTGTACGCACGGTCATAGGACAGTCCTAAAAAGCACTTGACCGTCCCCAATGTCGACTGGGTGACCGGTTCTTCAAAGTTGCCGCCGGCGGGTGAAACCGATCCGATCAGGGTCAAACTGCCGGTCGTGCCGTCCGCCATCCGCAACACACCGGCGCGCTCATACAGTTCTTTGATCGCACTGTCCAAATAGGCCGGAAACGCCTCTTCGCCGGGGATTTCTTCCAGCCGTCCACTGGTTTCCCGCATCGCCTGGGCCCAACGCGATGTCGAATCGGCGAGCAACAACACGTCCAGCCCCATTTGCCGATAGTATTCGCCCAGCGTGATGCCGGTGTAGATGGACGCCTCCCGGGCGGCGACCGGCATCGAAGAGGTATTGCAGATGATGATCGTGCGATCCATCAGCTTTCCGCCGGTCCGCGGATCGGGCATTTCGGCAAAGTCATGAATCGTTTCAACGACTTCGCCTGCCCGCTCGCCACAGGCCACGACGATCACCACATCGACGGTGCTGTAACGCGCGATCAATCCCTGCATCACGGTTTTGCCCGCCCCGAACGGCCCGGGGATGCAGGCGGTTCCGCCACGGGCGATCGGGAAGAACGTGTCGATGATTCGCGTGGTGGTGATCAGCGGCTGCGACGGGAACTCTCGTTCGATCAGCCGCTGTTGTTGCATCAGCGCCGAGATCGGTCGACGAACGGGCCACGTTTGCACCAGCGGGATCCGCATCGGGCGGCCTTTGGAATCCGTCAACGTGGCCACCGTCGCGTCGGTCCGCCAGCGGCCCTCGGCGATCGCCTGGACCGTCATCGTGCCGCTCGCATCAAAGGGAACCATCACCTTGTGAACGATGTTCTTCTCAGGAATGGTCCCCAGCACCTGACCGGCGACGACGTGATCGCCGACCTGACACAACGGTGTGAAGTCCCACCGTCTGGCCGGGTCGAGCGCGGCGACGTCGCGACCGCGTTTGAGAAAAAAACCATCCAACTGGGCCAGTTCGCTGAGCGGGTTCTGCAACCCGTCATAGATCGTCCCCAGCAGCCCCGGGCCGAGCGACACCGACAACATCTCACCGGACAATTCGACCTTGTCACCGAAACGCACGCCGTCGGTTTCTTCGAAAACTTGCAATTCGGCTTGGTCGCCGTTGACCCGCAGGACTTCGGCCTTCAAGCGTTCCTCACCCACGCACACGTAGGCGACCTCGTTCTTCATGATCCGGCCGCCGGACACTTCGATACGAACGATGTTCCCGTTGACCCCCAAGACCTTGGCGGTGGCAGAGTCTTGATCGTTGGCGGTAGCGTTCATTGAATTCCCACGTGTCGGCGAAAAGAAAAAAATCCGTGGCGTAAGCTTCCAGCTTGCGTCTGGTCTCGTATTGATCGGCCAGTGCATGAGCCGACGTCATTCGGGTCACCCCTCCACTTCGCACAACCCATCAGCAATTCACCCCACCGGTTCGCAGGATGTCATCGACCAGGTCGTTGAATCGTTGTCTGCCACGTTGTTCGTTTTGGCTAGCCCAACGATGCAGGATCTCCCATCGCGCCAGGTACAACACGACCGACTCGAACGAAAAATTGTACTGATCGTTCAAACGACTCCAGTGATTCCAAAGTTCCGTGAACAGGTGCCACTGGGCGCGTCGCGGTTGATGATCTTCGATCGCCTGACAGAACCGTGCCAACCAATGGAAACGCTCGTTGAGGCGAAAACAAGGTTCATCCCAGTGCCGTTGGATCCAGACGGCCAAGGGCAAGTCGGGAAACACGGGCGGAGGCAACCCACCGCGTTGGCATCGCAGCGCCGCAACCAGCATCCGCATCTCAAATCGATGGTGAACCACCTGGGCGACCAACGGGTGTCGGATCTCGGCGACCAGGCGGCGGTGCGTCTCGCGGATTTCGACGTCGCTGCGGTCGCGTGGCTGACGGTCCCAACGAAAGAAGTCAGAAACTTGCTGGACGATTTGCCGGTCGTGGTGGTCAAGCATGGAAACCCTGTGCCGCAACGTGGCCGCGGAGATGGGGATCGGCCCGTCATCAAACTCGCGCGGCAACTGCGGCAGCGATGCGATCAGCGTGTAGTAGGACTGCATGTCAAATCAGGCCTCGTTGGCGAGAGAACTGATCCGTTGGCGAAATTTGGGTGCCAAGAAACGCATCAGCGCCGCGGTGACCGCCTCGTCGCTGAAGTTGATCTCGATGTCTTCGTCGACGATCTGGATGCGAAATCCGTGCGTCAACGATCGATCGGCCTGCAAATGAACGCCCTGCCGCAACATTTCTGCGGCTTGTCCTTTGACAAACGCCTCGATCGACTTAGCGCCGTCCGGGGAGACAAGCAGATTTAGCTTGGCCGTTTGACCCGACTCCGCGCCGGCGGGCCCGGCACCGAGCGTCGCGATCGCTCGGGTGGCCATTTCTCGGATCAGCTCGGCGACAAATTCGGCGTCTTCGAATTGTTCGCGCACCAATCCGCCGACCCAGCCGCGGAATTCGTGTTGCAGTTGTTCCTTGAGGTGCAAACTGGCATCGCGGCTGGCCAACTCGAGCGCCCGCTTGCCGTTGGTCTGCGTCCGCTCGGCTTGCAGCTGGGCTTCACTTGCGATCGTGGCGGCTTCGGCACGAGCCGCGTCGATCAGCTTGGCGGCCTGCTTCTTGGCTTCGGCCAACAGGGCTTCGGCCTGCTGTTGGCCTTCCTGAACACCTTCGGATTTGAGCCGGTCGATCAGTTCTTGAACGCCCACATTGGCGTCCGCTTTGGCGTCTGGCTTGGGTTGAGCAGCCTTGTCGACGGGGGATGAAGTTGACATGGAATCAGGAACCTCCAGCCGCTGAGGGCAATCCGCCCGCCAGGATCAAGGCGAACACAAAGGCGAACACGGCGAAACCTTCGACGATCGCCGCAGGTGCCACCGAGAGCCCGAATACTTCGGGTTTACTCTTGGTCGCGTGAATCGCCGACGCACAACACTTGCCTTGGAACCAGCCGCTGAACAACAACGCCAGTCCGCACAGCGTTCCGATCGCGAACATCCCCGGGGCCGCTTGGATCTGGTAACTGCCGTTCATCGACAGCATCACGACAATCCCATAAATGGTTTGCGAGGACGGCAGCGCGGACACACCGATCAGCCGCCCGTAGCCGCCTTCCACATCCAGCATCGCCCCGCAAGCGGCTTGACCACCGGCGGCGCAACCCAAAATACTGCCGATCGCCCCCAAGAACAGCGGGGCATAGATCCCGATCCTGCCCAACATTTCCACCATCGGTTCGTCCATCACTTGTTCGCTCTCATTTCAAAGGCTTGGAACGGTTGCCCCTCGTCAGTCAGGGACCAGCTAAAAAATTCAATGCAGGTCAAACGTAGCCCGTGGACGACGCCTCCGACCACTGCCAGGACGAAGTTGAGTGTGTGGCCCAACAGAAAGACCATCAACCCTAACAAGATTCCCACGCCTGGTACCTGCGCCGCATCGGACGCCATCTCGTTGAACAACAGCGCCAATTGAGCACTGGCCAACCCCAACGCGAACAGTCTCAGGTAGCTGAGCGCGTCCCCAAACGCCTTGGTCACCCCGGTCAGTCCCAAGGCGCCGTCGAGACAGCGCGCCAGCAGGTCGCGTGGACGGGTGGAAAAGACGGGCCGCGTGCTGGAGAACAAAAACACGAGCAGCAACCCGACGCCCAACATCCACCAACCACCGGCGGCGATCGTTTCCGACCACGTGGCAGAGTCTCCGCCAAGGTTTCCCGCCAACAGCGCCATCACATCGGGCTTGGGCAGCATGGTCAATGTCAACAACCACCCGCCGATCAACGCGATCACCCAGCCGACCGAGGACAACGCATGTCCGCTGCCCAGCCAGCGCCAGGCGACCACCGCATTGGCCAGCACCAGATGAAAGACTCCGATCGTGGCCGAAATCAACATCATCGCCTCACGGTCCTGCATGATCGAGTGGTCACCGCTCTTGATCACCAGTCGGTCCAACCAACTTCCCGGTGCCGGTGCGACGCCAAAAAAGCTTCCGATCAACAGACCATAGACAATGGTGACGACGACCATGAACACCGCCAGTTGTCGGAACTGACGTCCCGCGGCGGTCCGGCCGAGACGCCGGGCGGACAGGGCCACCAGGCAACCGAGCACGACTCCATAACCGGCGTCGGCCAAGATCATGGCAAAGAACGCGGCGAACGAAAAAAACATCACCCAGGTCGGATCCCAGCTGCGATAGCCGGGCGTCATGAAGAACGTGACGGCGCCCTCGGCACCGGCGATCGGACGTGGATTGCTGAGCAGCGTCGGTGGCAATTCGTCCATGTCGGGGGACCGCTGATGCAGCGCCAACGTGTTTTCCCGAGCGAAGGTTTCCAGCGCCGCCAGTTTGCTGCGTGGCGCCCAGCCTTGCAGGGCAAACACCGGGCCATCGACCAACGAGCGTTGCTTCGCATTCATCCGCGCCGTTTCATCCTCGGTCACCGCAAGCTCTCGTCTCAAACGATCCAGCCAACGGGTCAGCGCGATCCGCTGCACTTGCAGCTGTTCGCGTTGTTCGCCGATCTCCGCCAATCGCGACTGCAGCTGCGACAACGGACGCGGATCCAACTCTTCCGGATCGCACGGCATGTCGGCGGGCGCGTGTTCGGCAATGATCACCCAGTATTCATGTTCGGAGTCGGTCTTGACCACACTGACACAGCATTCCGCTCTGACGGAGGCCGGCACCTGGCGGGCTTCGCGATGCATCAGACGGTAGAAGAAGAACTGTTGTCCGCGCAGTTCGTCGGCCGCCGGCAAACGGAAGTCGCCCCACGGACGGGTTTGTTCGATCTTTTCAGCCACCTGTTCCTGTTCGTCGACCAATTCCCGCGATTCGGATTCGATCCGCAAGACTTCGGCGGCGATTCGCGTGACATCACCATGATCCGACACGGTTGTTGCCGAACCGCGCCGCGCGGATCGTGATGGCGGGGGACGTTTCTCGGGACAACTCTCCAGATAAGCGATCGCCGCTTTCAAGTCTTCGGCGCGAATGGCCATCCCCTGCGGCTTACTGCCATCGTTGACAAGATCAACCAGATGGACACAGCCCAATCGTTGCAGTTCCAACACGACCCGGTCGCGGTTTTTCAATTCACCGATCAAGGTCACTCGTTGCAGCGGAACAATGGCCATCTCTTGCTCCTCCGCCTAACGTGACTTGGCAATTTTGGAACGCACGACGGCCGCGCGTTCCTGGTCGGACAGGAAAATCACGATTCGGCGAATATTCTCCTCCGCCCGGGGGATCAACACCTTGTCGAACAAATTCACCCGTTGGGTCACGCGACGCAGTGCCGCGCCCAATGCGTCGGTTCGCTTTTCCGCAATCCTCATTCGCACCCGTAATCCCACCATCTGCTTGAGTGCTTCGACGAGAGAATCGACCCAGAACGGAATCGCCAGGCGCGAATAGGGATCGACTTCCAAACGCAGGTGGAGGAACTTGGGGATGGCGGTGCCGACGACGTTTTCCGTTTTGATTTCAACCTCGGCGACTCGCACCCAATGGGCCATTTCGGTGATGTCGATCGTGGAACCGCCGATCAGCGGGTACAAGGATTGCAATTCCTCGCCGACGCGCTGGACTTCGACCTCGATCTCCGCCAGTTCGGTTTTCGACTGTCGCCACGCGGCTTGCAACTGCTGACGTTTCAGCTCCAACGAAGGCAAGAAACGGCGATACAGTTTGGCTTGATCGCGTTGCCGCTTCAGCGTCGTTTTGTTCAGCGCAAGTGTCATGATGCCGGGTAATACTTGTTCAACAACTTTTCGCGAACCAACAGCTCTTGTGGCTCAAAACATTCCGCCATCGTTTGCCACCCCAGGTCCAACGCTTCTTCCAGCGGCACGGCGACGTCGAAACGCATGAAACGCTGCGTGAACAGCTCGCCGAATTTCAACAGTTTGTGGTCCATCGCCGACAGTTCGAACGCCATCTGCTGTTTCTGTTCGGCTTGACGGGCTCCCGAATACAAGCGGATCATGGTGTTCATCACCGCGGAATGATCTTCGCGAGTGACTTTGCCGATCACTTGTTGTTTCAACCGCGAGAGCGAACCGAAGGGGTCGATCATTCCATCGTGCAAATAGAATTGTCCTTCGGTGATGTAGCCGGTGTTGTCGGGCACGGGATGGGTCACGTCGTTGCCGGGCATGGTGGTCACAGCCAGCAACGTGACCGAACCGGCACCGCGATAATCACACGCCCGCTCGTAGCGCAACGCCAACTGGCTGTACAAGTCGCCCATGTAGCCGCGGTTGGACGGGATGCGTTCCATCGCCACGCCGATCTCTTTCAAGGCGTCGGCGAATGCCGTCATGTCGGTCATCAGCACGAGAACGCGTTTGTTTTGTTCGACGGCAAACCGCTCGGCGACTTTCAACGCCAAGTCGGGAGCCAGCAACCGTTCCACGATCGGATCCGACGCCCGATTGGCGAACATCACCGTGCGGGGGAACACGCCTTCGTTTTCGAAGGTGTCACGAAAGAAGTGGAACTCGTCAAAGATCAGCCCCAGTCCGCAGAACACGACCACGTCGGCGTCGGCTTGGATCGCGATCCGAGCCAGCAATTCGTTGTAGGGTTCGCCGGCGATCGAAAAGATCGGGATCTTTTGACTTTCAACCAAACAGTTGAAGACGTCGATCATGGGAACTTTGGTCTCGATCATCTTCGACGGCACGACCCGCATCACGGGATTGACCGAAGGCCCGCCGACGTCGACACGCCGTTGACCGAGCAGTTCCGGACCGCCATCGACGGGCTGACCGACGCCGTTGAAAATGCGACCCAAAATGTCATCGCAGAAGAGCACTTGGGCGGCGTGACCTAGAAAGCTGACCCGCGCGTCCGAACGCAGTCCTTTGCCGCCGGCGAACACCTGCAGCGAAACACGTTCATGATCAATCTCGGTGACTTGAGCCAACGACGTCGTCCCGTCGCTGTTTTTGACCCACGCGAGTTCGCCAAGCGCGACGCCACTGGCGTGGATCGTCAGAATGTCTCCGACGATCGAGAGCACTCGGGTATGTGAAAATAGTTCAGGAAAAGGCACAGTGGAGTTATCCGCACAGGCGTATGAATTCACAGCATCATCACGTCAATGGCTGTTTGAATCAATGTCAGTTCGAAAGGATCACTTCGACAAACGCTTCACCACAGTCAACTTGGGATGCGGCTCGCCAAGTCATCAGGACGTCGGGCGATCGACGAGGTTGCGTTGGTCGTAGACACCCCCTTGCCGTCAAGCAGCGTCAACAGCTCATCGAGCACGCTGGGATCTTCAATCGTGGAGGGCAGTTGCCACGTTTTGCCTTCGGACATCAATCGCATCGTCCTCCGCAAAATCTTTCCCGAACGCGTCTTGGGTAATCTGTCGGCCAGGATCACGTGCTTCATCGCCGCGACCGGCCCCACCTGATCGCGCACCCGCTGGATCAACTCCGCTTCCAACACCTCCGGTTCCAGCGTGACATTGGATTTAAGCACCGCAAACCCCACCGGCACCTGCCCCTTGAGCGGGTCTTCCACGCCGATCACCGCACATTCGGCCACCGCCGGATGCGACGCCAGTACCTCTTCCATCGTTGCGGTGGAAAGTCGGTGGCCGGCCACGTTGATCACATCATCCATCCGGCCGGTGATATAGAAATATCCGTCCTCGTCGCGATAGCCTGCGTCGCCAGAGGAATAATAACCGGGGTGCTCGGTCAGGTACGCGTTCCTGAATCGTTCGGCGTTGCGCCACAAGTTCGGCAGACAACCGGGTGGCAACGGCAACCGGGCCACCACAGCGCCTTCTTTGTGGGGCGGCAACTCTCGCCCCCCTCGATCCAGGATCCGAATGTCATAGCCACAAACCGGCTTGGTGGCCGAACCGGGACGCAACGGCAACAGTTCCAGGCCCGCCATGTTGGCAATCATTGGCCAACCTGATTCGGTTTGCCACCAGTGGTCGATCACCGGGACGCCAAGCATGCGTTCGGCCCACTGCAGTGTCGCGATGTCACACCGCTCACCGGCAAGGAACAAATACCGGAGACAACTTGTGTCATAATCGCGCGCCCGCTGCCCGTCCGGATCGTCGCGCTTGATCGCGCGGATTGCCGTCGGCGCGGCAAACATGGACCGCACCTGGTGTTCCGCGACGACACGCCAAAAGGCACCGGCATCGGGAGTGCGAACCGGTTTGCCTTCATACAACACCGTGGTGCAACCCTGAATCAGGGGCCCGTACACGATACACGAATGCCCCACCACCCAACCGACATCCGACGCGGCCCAATAGACTTCGCCCGGTTCAACACCGTAGACGTTCTGCATGCTGAACTTCATCGCCACGGCATGGCCACCGTGGTCACGGACAATCCCTTTCGGACGTCCGGTCGTGCCGGAGGTGTAGAGCACATAGAGCGGATCGGTGGCGAGGACGGGCACGCAGTCGGCCGGTTCGGCGGCTGCGGCCAATTCGTCCCAATCCCAATCGCGCCCGGGCTGCAAGTCAACACGATGAACGTCGCGCTGATACATCACACAGTGGGACGGCGCGTGGACCGATTCGGCCAACGCGGCGTTGACGATCTTGCCATAGTCGATGACGCGATCGGGTTCTTGGCCCGCGCTGGCCGCCAGGATCACCTTGGGTTGCAAATCATCAATTCGGACGGCCAATTCGTGCGGCGCAAAGCCTCCGAACACGACCGAGTGGATGGCGCCCAAGCGGGCGCATGCCAGCATGCCCACAATCGTTTGTGGAATCATCGGCATGTAGAGGATCACGGCGTCGCCGTGACCGACGCCCAGTTGACGCAACACGCCGGCGAATCGGGCCACTTGATCGAGCAGTTCTCGATACGTGAAGGTACGCGTCGTGCCCGTCACCGGGGAATCGTATATCAGCGCCGGTTGGTCGCCGCGTCCCTGTTCAAGCTGCCAATCCAACGCCAGGTAGGCGGTGTTCAGTTGCCCGTCGGGGAACCAGCGGAAAAAACCCTGCTCGTCTTGAGACAGAATCTGGTCGGGCCGGCGATACCAGGCAATCTGACTCGCCTGCTCGCGCCAGAACGCTTCGGGCTGTTCGATGCTATGACGGTATTGCTGCTGATAGGTCATCTTGCCGAGGCTTCTCAATGCCGAGCGCACGAGACTGGGGTGGGTGATCGGCAAGGGACGCCGACGCACAGCCACCGTCTACAGAGCAAACCATGGACCAGACGATGAAACCAAAGAGAAAAACTTCCCACTTGTTCCCGGGCTCCGCCCTACGCCGTGAACGATTTGTTAGCGGTAGGGCGCGAGCCCTCCGGTCTTTCACGGTGTTTTTGAAGCGTGACCGGACGGCTCGCGCCGTTCCGCTAACACCTTGCGAGCCAAAGGACGTGACATTGGAAGCAAGCCCAATGCCAAAAAATCGTTCACGGCGTAGGGCTCCGCCTGAGAACACAATGCGATGGAGACTCCCGCCTCCCGAGTACACACCGCGTGTGGCAAGAACCACACCGACAGAAGCGTTCCAAGGCGGAGCCTTGGAACGAGGTGCAAGTGCGGGAGCCGACGGAGCACTTGTTCGCAGACGACGTCGTTCAGCCCTTCGGCTACTTGCCCCGACCTTTCCCCTTGGAACCCCTGCCTCCAGACCCCGCATTCCCGCGGCTGCCTCGGTCACCGCCGCCACTCCGACCAACGTTGCGTCCGGACGCTTTGAATCCGCCGAAACCGCCGCCGGTCGCCTTGAGGCCGCCATCACCTCCGCGGCTGCTGGACGCCTTGAGCCCCCCCATGTCGCTGCGGTTGCCGAAGTTGCCGCGGTTGATCGTCGGCGGTGACGATTGTCGCGGCGTGTAAGTTTGCCGCGGCGTGAAAGAGCGCCCCTGGGGGATCGAACGGCCGGGTGTGGGTGAGCGAAGATCGGGGATGGAACGGACGCTCGGCTGGTCACGGCGGGTCGACCGGCCGATACCGGAGGACGGGTCAAACGCGCTGCCGAGCGGTGATCCGAATTGACGAACCGGGGGCGATGATTTTTCAGGTGTTGGCGAGCGGTTCCCCCCGCCGCTATTGCTCAACTTACCGTCGCTGTTCAACCTACCGTCGCGGCTCAACCTGCCGTCGTTGTTCAACACGTCTCGTCCACGCATCGACGATGGCACGCCGCGCTGCGGTACATCGTCGACCGGCAAACGAAAGCTGGTACCGCGCGAAGGCCCCCGTGGCATGCCGGATCGGTCGGCCACTGACGGATCCCCGAGCTTCTTTCCTGGCGGCAGCTTTTCAAAGTCTCGTCGGGCCTGGCGTGTTTTTTCCTGGGACTGCTCCGCGAAACGCCCCAACGATGAAGCTTGGGTCTCGCTGATGCGACGGAATCGGATGTCATCCGAGTTTCGCCGGGCATAGTCTTCCAGCGGATTCGCCAAGTTTGCCATCTCCACACGCTCGCGATTGCCCTTGCCCGGTGCCGGACCAGCTCCGCGTTGTCCCGCCTGAACCGGCGGCCCCGAATACGTACGCGGCGGCCTGAGTTCTTGATGATCGCGGATCTGTTGATGTTGTCGTGCGATGCGATCCAGCGAAGGCTCTCGATCGTGCAGCGACCGGATCCCGTAGTACGAGTACAACGGATCGTACCGCCGTGGCCGCTGGTAGTAGCTGATCCAGGGGTGGAAGCTCGTGCCGTATCCGACTCCGTAGTAGTCGCCAAAGTAATAGCGACCATAGCGCGGGTTGACGAACAGATTCGCCAACAGACCAAGACCGCTGTCGATGACATAGCGCGGCCGATACCAGTAGTTGGCGCGCAGATAAATCGGCGACCGATAATACACCGGTGTGAACAACACGCCGCGCCGCTGGAGACGATAGTCCCAGTACCCGGATCGGAAGATGCAACCCCGCGGGGTCCAGACGTATTGGTTCGGAATCCAGACCCAATTGGGTTGGGATCTGGCCCAGAATCCCGGCGTCCACTGGTACTGGCTTGTTTGATAGTTCCAGTTCCCAGGCACATAGAAATAGTTGTCTCCCGGGGCCGGAGAGGCCGGACCTTGCTCGAGTGACTCCGGCGGTGGTGGCAGGTAGTCGACGGTTGCCGCTTGCTCGTTCGCCCAAAAGCCTGCGACGCGACGATACCCGTCCTCGGCCGGCTCCCAATAACCGGGAACCCAACGACGCTGCGGTGGCACCTCTCGCCATACACCGCTGATCCAGAGGAAGTCACCCAGCTCTTCATCCCAATCCCAATAACCTGGGATCCATGTCGACTTTTCGCTTTCCGGTCGAAGCGTCGGCGGCAATTCCTTGACCGGTGGCGGGGGTTCCTTTGGCACCACCGGGGCGGGCTTCGGGTCGGCCGAGTAAGGCTCGGCGTACGACTCGTGCAACGGTCCGTGTGACAAGTATTCCACGCCGAGTTCATCGACCAAGGGATCTCCCTGCGCCGGATCGGAGATCTGCAAGTCGGGGCTGAATGCTTCGGGAGATGCGTTGATCGATCCAGCACTCGGCTCCCCGACTTCCTGGGCTTGGAACGGAGGAGTTTGAGCAAGCAGCGGACCGGCCAGCAGGGCAGCAACGGCGGTGTGCAGGCAGGAGAGCACGAGAGATCTTGGGGAACGGATCATCGGGTGGGTTGGTCGTGAGTAATTCGTCGAACGTCTTCGCACCGCTTGCAGGTGCAATCCGCGTACCGTCCGCCGCCACTCGACGTCGCGAAGTTGACATTCGAGCGAGATACAGTCGCTCCATCGATTATCCAGCCACAGGAACCCGATTGGTACGGCGAAGTGACGTTCTCAGCGGCCGGCACGAAGCCTTCACGCCGCATCGCCGCCAGATCGATTTGACGACAGTTTGTTGAGATTGCGACGATTCTGGACTGGCTGGCGCCCAATATCCCGGAGGGATGGCAGCGAGTAGCCGGAGGTCAGCGCAGCGCCACCTCCGGGAAGCACGTCCCACAATCCCCTCGACCCCGGACGGGGTCGCAGCGAATCAATCCGCCGGCGGTGCGGCAGTCTGCGTTCGTAAAGGAGTTGATCGGTGAGCTCGAGCGTGCGGGCTGGCCGGGTCCGAGGGCGCCGACGTCATTTGCTTCGACACCCTTCGGGGTCGCGTCTGACGGGGGACCGGATGTCCGGAGGTGTCGCTTCGCTCACCTCCGGCTACTCGCTTGGACCCCGTCGGGGTCAGGCCGCGCGCCCGATACCGCTCAATCGACAAGGTTTTGACAAGCGCAGAGCCCTGCCGCTCACAAGCATCACTCCGTTTGGCGCCAAAGCAAGTGGCATTGAGTGCAAGCCTACGGGCCCTCACCCGAGCAAAGCGAAGCATCACACGAGCCGCTGAATGCTTCGCTCCCCCGTTCCCGACGGACGCCGATCAAACATCTACCGATCGCCGCAGAACCCAGCTTCACACCGGCGAGGATTCGCTGGTCAGCAACTGGTCGACTTCGTTGCTGACGATGACGCCGTAATTGATCGCCCCGAGCCAGCCGCTCATGATGATCCCGACGCTGCCGGCGTGGTACATGCCTCCGACTTGGTTAGGCAGGTCTCGGCTGACCCCTAGCCCTTCGAATTTAGTGCCGAAGCTGGCACCCCGTTCGTGGAGGGTGTAGTGCTGAAAGGTGCGCGGCGTGGCGGCTTCGGCATGCTCGATCTTGCCACGCACCCCGGGGATGTAACGCTCCAGCGCCTCGATCGTCGTCTCCACCAGATCTTTCTTGCTCGCTTCGTAATCCTCTTCGTTCAGGTCATTCCAGTCCGACCAATTGGCGTTGGTGCTGCTGACGACGGCGTAGCGTTCTTTCGTTTTCCACGGTCGCGTCCGCGGGTAATAAAAGCTGAACGTGCGACTGGTGATGTCTCGGCTGAGCAAGGACTCGGTTTTGAATTCCTTCGCCGTGCTGGTGAAGAACAGGTCACCGCTGCTCTCCTCGATCGTTTCCCCTTCTTTGAGCGCCATGTAGACCTGTGTGCTGCTGTTGTTCAGCCGCACGGCGTTGGTTCGTTGGACGTAGTCGGCATCGAGTTTTTCTTCGCCGATCATCTTCAGGATCGTGGTCCGTAAGTTCGCGTTGCTGACGACGGCACGACAGCGAATGGTTCGATCGCCGACCCGGACCGCGCTGACCCGGCCGCCTCTGGTGATGATCTGGTCGACCGGACAATTGATGCGAATGTCGACACCGTTAGATTCCAACTCCTTTTTCATCCGCTTGATCAGGTCGTCGGTTCCCCCCTCATAGATATAAACGCCTTTGCTCATGAAGTTGCTGAAGACGATTCCGTACGTGATCGCGGGGTCTTCCAGTGTGGAGCCGTTGGCGTAGGTGATCGGTTCCATCAACAGACGAACGATGTCGTTGCGTCCGGGAAAGAATCGTTCGAACAATTCTCCGGTCGTGGTGGTTTGGTCGTCATAGAAATTCATGCCCCGCGCGGTGTCGAAGAATGACTTGACCGTCTCGGGATCTTGATCAAACCGCTCCACCAACAACCGCGAAAAATCTTCGCGATCGAACGTTGTGGTGAGCGAGAACTGGGGGTTGTCGAAGCGAATGTTTTTGAGCTGGACGATGCGATCGGAGATGTCACGGTTCCAATAACGGCGACAGGATTTGATCATTCCGTGAGGAAACCCGTGCAACGAGATGTCAAAGGTGTGGCTTCCGGGCCGCAGAAACCAGGTCGCCAACCCGCCGAGTTTGTAGTGCTGTTCCAACAACAGCACACGATGGCCGGCGCGACCGAGAATGTTGGCACTGGTCAGCCCGGCCAGCCCGCTGCCGATCACCACGACATCGTACTCGTCTTTGGCACCTTTTAGAAAATCACGCGGCATGGAACGGCAGCAGCAATGGGGGAAAGATAAATCGGAAGCGTCGTGCGGGGATAATTTGAACGATGACAGGCGGGAAGCCTATCCCACTAGTGCTCCGTCAACTTTTAGATTTAGGGTGCCGCGGAAAAGGGGTCAGGTACCAAAAATGCGAAGCACCCTTCGGGCCATTTGGTTTTTGGTACCTGACCCCTTTTCCGCTCGACCAACGCAACCCCAACATTAAATGTGGTTGGAGCACTAGA